>JBFIYM010000029.1:0-30944 GCA_041605395.1 Myxococcota bacterium
CTACTCGACGTGATCGGCGCGGCTACTCGATGTAGCCGAGCTGGCGGAGGGCCTCGATCGTCTCCGGGTCGGCGACCGGGGCGATCGCCGGTGCCTCGCGGCGGCCCCGGGCGTGCGCGTCGAGCAGCGCGCTCAGCGCCTCGGCATCGGCCGCGGCGGCGACGCCCTCCTCCGCGAGCGACTCCTCTTGGAGGCGCGTGAGCGTCCGGCTGCCGTCGTCGCTGCGGACCAGCTTCTCCGGCCAGCGGATCACCGCCTCGAGATCGCGGTCGTACTGCTCCCCGAAGCGCAGCGCGGTGGTCGGCTCCCGCCGGAGCTCGAGGAAGGCCGTCTCGCGACCACCCGGCGCCCGAGCGTCCGCGGATTCGGGAGGCGGGAGTCCGAGCGCCTCCGCCACGAGGCCCGGCACGTCGACCAGCTGGATCGGGTCGTCCCGCTGCGTGCCGGCGTCGCGGTCGCCCGGGTAGCGCACGAGGAACGGGATCCGCGTGAGCTCCTCGCTCAGCCAGAAGCCGTGGCCGAAGCGACCCTCGTCGCCGAGTGCCTCGCCGTGATCGGCGGTGACGATCACGAGGGTGCGCTCGCCTCCGGGGCGCGAGAGCACCGCGCGCAGCAGGCGGCCGAGCTGGCGGTCCATGTCGCGGATCTCGGCGTCGTAGCGGTCGCGGAGCACGGCGGCGCGTTCGTCGTCGAGCGCCTCCTGCCCGCGCATGATCGCCTCGTAGTCGTACTCGAGCGGCTCGTGCGCACGCGGGAACTCGGGGTAGCGGCCCACCGGCTCGTAGGGGGCGTGCGGATCGAAGTAGTTCACGAACAGCAGGTAGGGGGCCTCGGAGCCGATCTCCTCGAGCCAACCGAGCGCCGCGCGGGTGATCTCGGCGGCGGGCCGCCCGCCGAAGCCGGTGACCGCGTCGTCCTTGCGCTCGAAGCCCTGGAGCAGGCCGAAGCTGCGGTGCAGCCAGGGGCCGGCGACGAACGCCCCCGTGCGATAGCCCTGCCCTTGCAGCCGCTCGGCGAGCGTCGTCGCCTCGTCCGGGAGCTTGCCGGCGCGCACGTAGCGGGCGACCGGCAGGCCCACGACCTCTCCGAGCACTGCGTCGCCGCGCGCATCGTAGTCCGCGCCGTGTCTCGAGGGATACGAGCCCGTGAAGAGCGACGCATGCGCGGGAAGCGTCCACGACGAGGTCGACCAGGCGCGGTCGAAGCGCACCGCGCGCTCGCAGAACGCATCCAGGTTCGGCGTGGTGTTGCGCGCGTAGCCATAGCATCCGAGGTGATCGACGCGCGTCGTGTCGAGCGTGACCACCACGACCGACGGGCGCACGAGCCATGCGTCGAGCTGGTCGAGGTGCGCGAGGCTCCGAGCCAGGTCGGGGTCACCGCTCACCGCCGCGAGCGGCGCCAGGTGCGCGCGCCGCTGCGCCGTCCAGAAGCGCATCCCACGGGTGATCTGCGCCCGCGCGGCGGGCTCGAAACGCTCCAGCACCCGGCTCACCTCGTCGCGCCGGCCGGTCTGCTCGAAGCGGTCCTGGAGCGCCCAGCCGACGCCGGAGAGCACGCGCTCCCGCTCCTCGGGCGGGAGCCAGCCCAGCGCCGCGAACGCCTGGGCCGCGTCCACGCCGTGCTTGCGCGCCAGGATGTGTCCCCACGCCACGTCGGCTCGCACCGGATCGATCGGGGCCCCGGGCGCCCGGTAGCCCCGCGCGAACGAGAGCGTCGCGACCGCGAGCGAGACCAGGGCGACCGCGAAGGCGGCCTGCGCGAGCCGGGCCGACGCCCCGCCTCGGCGCATCGCGCGCGCGGCGGAGATCGCGATGGGCGGGAGGACCAGCACGGCCGGGGGCACCAGCAGCCGGTACTGGATCGGGCTCGGATCGAGCGAGATCGTGAAGCGGCTCGCCAGGTACGCCGCAACGAAGAGCGCGCCGTAGGCGAGGAACACCAGCTCCGCGCGTTCGGCGAAGGGCGCCTGCGCACCCGCCCGCAGTGCAGCGAGCCCACGCCGGAGCGCGGCCAGCAGCGCGAGACCGCCTGGAAGCCAGACGCCGATCGCGAGCAGTGGCAGGGCGGGCGCGACGCCCGCGGGATCGAGCAGCCCCTCGACCGGCCCGCGCAACGCCAGATCGACCGCTCGCGCCGCGACGCCCTGACTGCGCCAGGGGTCGGCCGAAGCCGCGAGGCCGAACACCTCGAAGAGCCGCCGGAGCCCGACCCCGTCGTGAAGGGCGTTGTAGAGCAGCCAGGGCGCGAGACCCACGCCGAGCCCGGCCGCGAGGGCGAGCGCCTCGCGCGCGTCGGGCCGCCGCGCGAGCAGTGGCCAGACCCCCGCGCAGGCCAAGAGCGCGATCGCGCTGGTCGGCGTGAACCAGAAGGCCAGGCCCGCGATCGCGCCGAGCACCGCGAAGCCGCCCGGGCCCCGCCCGGGATCGCGCGCGAGGCCGAGACACCACCCGATCGCCAGCAGCGCGAGCAGCACGGATTCGGCGTGAAAGCCCATGCCGACCACGCCCCAGAACGCCACCAGCGGTGGCCCCGCCAGGTAGATCAGCGAGGAGAGAACCGCGACGTCGCGCCCGAAGAAGCGCCGGCCGATCACGAAGAGGGCGACAGCCGTGGCCGCGGAGAAGCCGAGCGCCACGGCCTTCAGCGCGGGGAAGGCGGGCAGGCCGAGCCGGGCCAGCGCGGCCGTCATGCCGATCACGACCAGCGAGCCGCCCTGGTAGTGGTCGGCCTGCGCCTCGAGCAGCGGCAGCGGGGCGCCCGCCGCGAGATGCGCGGCCGTCGTGAGGCGCTGCCCCTCCTCCCAGTACTGGGTCGAGAGGGGGGCCGCGGCGAGCCACAGCGCACGCGAGGCGAGGAATGCGACGACCAGCGCGACGCACCCCAGCGCGTCGAGGCGACCCCAGCGCTGGCCCTGCATGGGGGCCCATCCTAACGCGCGAGCCACGCTCCCTGCCGCCGCTACCATGGGGCGCCATCACGGCCGGCACCTGCGCCGTGTGGCAGGGAGGGCCGATGTCCGACGAGCTGCTGATCGCCGTCTTCGTGGACTACGAGAACCTCGCGATCGGCGTGCGCGACATGAAGACGGACCTCCGTCTCGACCTGGTGCTGAAGCGCCTGCTCGAGAAGGGGCGGATCGTCTACAAGCGCGCCTATGGCGACTGGAACGCGTACTCGGGCGCCGTCCGCGAGCTGCATGCGCTCGGGATCTCGATGATGGAGATGCCGCGCGGCCGCCACAGCGGCAAGAACAGCGCCGACATCCACATGGTCGTGGACGCGCTCGACCTGTGTTACGCGAAGGAGCACATCGACGCCTTCGCCCTGCTGTCGGGCGACAGCGACTTCTCGCCGCTCGTCTCCAAGCTGAAGGAGAACGACAAGCGCGTGATCGGCTGCGGCGTCAAGAACTCCACCTCGGATCTGCTGATCGCGAGCTGCGACGAGTTCATCTACTACGACGACCTCGTGCGCGCCTCGAAGAAGCCGACCCCGGTGAAGAAGAAGAGCAGCACGGCGGGCGCCAAGACGAACTCCAAGAAAGAGGAGGCCCTCGAGCGCCTGGCCGAGATCGTGAACTCGCTCGCGCGCGACTACGACCCGGTGTGGGGCTCGATGGTCAAGCAGACCATCCGCCGCGTGTATCCCGGCTTCAACGAGGACTACTACGGCTACCGCTCCTTCAACGACCTGCTGGAGGACGCCGCCGACCAGGGCCTGATCGAGCTCGACTTCGACGAGAGCCGGGGCAACTACCAGGTCAACCCGAAGCGCGGCGCCAAGTGAGCGGGCCTCTGGCCGGAACGAGGGTGGTCGACCTCTCGACCATCGTCTCCGGTCCGCTCTGCACCCAGATCCTGGGTGACCTCGGCGCCGACGTGATCAAGATCGAGTCGCGCGTCGGCGACACCGCACGCTACCTGGGCGGTGTGCGCAAGGCCGACATGACCGACTTCTTCGCCCAGTTCAATCGGAACAAGCGCAGCGTCGTGCTGGACCTGAAGCAGGAGCCCGCCCAGGCCGCCGTCCGCCGGCTGGTGCGGGATGCGGACGTACTGGTCGAGAACTTCCGGCCCGAGGTGATGGGACGACTCGGCCTCGACTGGGAGACCCTGTCGCGGGAGAACCCGCGCCTCGTCTACGTCTCCGTCAGCGGCTTCGGCTCGACCGGGCCCGACGCCGACCAGCCCGCCTACGACATGGTGATCCAGGCCCGCAGCGGCTTCGCCAAGCTGCTCGGAAGCGACAGCGAGCCCAAGCTGATCTCGAACCTCGTGGCCGACAAGACCAGCGGCCTGACCGCCGCCTGGGCCACGCTCGCCGCGCTGCTCGCGCGCGAGAAGACGGGCCGAGGCCAACGCGTCGAGGTGCCCATGCTCGACGCCTTCGCGAGCTTCGTGCTCCCCGACGTGCTGGCCGCCAGGGCCTTCGGCGACCCGCCCGAGGCCGCCGCGGCGAGCGCGAGCCTCTATCGCGCTTGGCAGACGCAGGACGGCCACGTCGTCGTCGTCGTGATCGAGGACCGCCAGTTCGAGGCCGTCTGCCGCACCATCGGCCGGGACGATCTGGTCGGCGACCCGCGCTACGCGACGCTGGGCGACCGCCTCCAACGCTTCCCGGAGCTGTTCGCCATGCTCGAGAGCGAGCTGCGCCGCTGGAAGACGAGCGACCTGGTCGAGCGCGCCCGCCAGCAGGGCGCGCCGCTGGCCGCCGTGAACTCCATGGAGGACTTCCTGGCCGACGCGCAGGTTCGCGCCAACGAGACCGTCGTCCAGCTCGAACGCCCCGAGACCGGCCCCATCCCGGTGATGCGCAGCGCCCCGCGCTTCGGCGCGACGCCGAGCGAGCTACGCCGACCCCCGCCGACGCTCGGCGAGCACACGGCCGAGGTGCTGCGCGAGGCCGGCCTCGGCGAGGACGAGATCGCAGCGCTGCGCTGACACGAGTGCGGAGCCTCTCGGTCGTGGGCCGACTCAGAGCGCCTTCTGCATGAAGACGCTGTTCGGGTCCTCGGCGTAGTCGCCGAACGGGCCGCAGGGCGTGAAGCCGTAGCGGCCGTAGAAGGAGCGGGCGGCGGCGAAGTCCCTGGACGCGCCCGTCTCCAGGTAGAGGTGTCGATAGCCACGCCGCCTGGCCTCGTCGACGATGTGCTCGAGGATCCGGGACCCCACGCCGGCACGACGTCGCGCGTCGACGGTGCGCATCGCCTTGATCTCGCCACGCGTCGCATCGAGCGCGCGCAGGGCGCCGCAGCCGACCAGCTCGTCCCCGTCCCAGGCGGAAAAGAGCGTGATGTCCGGCGCGCGCAGTGCCTCGACGCCGAGCGCGTGGACGCTCCCCGCCGGCGTGATCACCCGCATGTTCTCGAGATGCCCCTCGATGAACCGGATCGTCTCGTCGCCGCTCAGATCGTCCACGCGGACCTGCAAGGCGCCTCCCGTCCCCGGCGTTCAGTACCATCGCGGGCGGGGAGAAGCACGCGACGGTGAGCTAGCCAGCCCGACTCGACTGTCCTCGATCCACCCACCCCACGCGAGGTGTCTGGCTTGCCCTCCATCGCCATCGTGTCCGGCTGCCCCGGCAGCGGGAAGACGACCCTCTCGGAAGCGCTGGCGCGCGTCCTGCCCAACGGTCTCCACATCCTGTCGGACCTCTTCTACCGCTTCCCCGCACGGCCGATCGACCCGACGCTTCCGGCCTCGCGGCATCAGAACACCGTCATCATGCGTGCGCTCGGGCGCACGGCGAGCACGTTCGCCGAAGGCGGCTACGACGTGGTGCTCGACGGCGTGTTCGGGCCCTGGTTCCTGCCCGTGCTGCTGCCCGAGCTGGGCCGCGGCTGGCCGATCTCCTACGTGCTGCTCCAGGTACCGGAGGCCGAGGCGGTGGAGCGCGTGCGCCGACGCGACGGCCCGGGCGCCAGCGCGGGCGTGCGCCAGATGGTGGCCGCGTTCGCGGACGCCGCGGGCTTCGACGCGCACCGCATCGACACGCGCGCGCTCCCGCCGGAGCGCCTGCTCGAGACGGTACGAGATGGCATCGCCGCGGGCCGCTTCCGGCTCGAGCGGCGCTAGCATCGCGGCATGGTCCTCGAAGTCGCGATCCTGAACGTGCGCACCGGCGAAGCGGCCGCGTTCGAAGCCGCCTTCCGCGAGGCGCAGCGCATCATCGCCGCAAGCCCCGGGCATCAACGGCACGAGCTCCGGCGCTGCCTCGAAGTCGAGGGCCGCTACCTGCTGCTCGTCTGGTGGGACCGGCTCGAGAGCCACACCCAGGGCTTCCGCGGCTCGGCCGCCTACGCCGAGTGGCGCGCCCGGCTCCACCACTTCTACGACCCGTTCCCGACCGTGGAGCACTACGGGGTCGTGGAAGGCACCGTCTCGCCGGCCGCGTGAGGCCGCCGTGGGCCGGGTCGAAACGCTCGTCCAGCAGCTCGGCCTGGCGCCGCACCCCGAAGGTGGCTTCTACCGCGAGATCTGGCGCTCGGGACAGGGCGTCGAGCCGGAGGACCGGCGCGGGCGCCGCGTCGGCGTCACCTCGATCTACTTCCTGCTCCCCGCCGGCGCGCTGGGCCGCTGGCACCGCGTGCGCTCCGACGAGGTCTGGCACCACTACGAGGGCGCGCCGCTCGAGCTCGCGACCGTGCCGGCGGACGCCGTGCGGCTGGAGCACGCACGGCTCGGCCCGCTGGCCCCCGGCCAGGCCCCGGTCCACGTGGTCCCCGCCGGCTGCTGGCAGGCGGCGCGCTCGCTCGGCGACTACACGCTGGTCGGCTGCAGCGTCGGGCCGGGCTTCGAGTTCGCCGACTTCGAGCTCCTCGCAGACGACCCCGCGTCGGCGGACGCCCTGCTCCGCGCGCTGCCCGAGGCGGCAGCGTTCCGCTGAGTCGCACTGCCCGAGGCGGCAGCGTTCCGCTGAGTCGCACTGCCCGAGGCGGCAGCGTTCCGCTGAGCCGCGCAGCGGGGCCGGTCGAGCGCTCAGCGGAACCGGTCGCCGTAGCGGAGCGGCTCGCCCCGCGCCCACGGGCGGTAGACGTTGGCGAAGTCGATGCGGTCGCCGAGCGGGGGATGCGACGCGCGCCACCACACGAAGAGCGGGCCGGGGCGCGGGATCGACAGGTTCGTCTGCTGGAGCTTCACGAACGCGGTCGCCCCCGCGCGGCCGTCCTGCGTGAGCTCGAGCGCGAAGCGGTCGGCCTCGCGTTCGAAGTGCCGCGACGCCGCGAGCGCCACGGGCCGGATCGCGAACGACCCGAGCTCGATCAGCACGAGCAGCAGTGGCAGCGCGGCGACGTCGCTGAGCCGGTCGAAGCCCAGGCGCTCGCGCCAGCGCCGCAGCAGCAGCGGGGCGACGTGTTGGAGCGCGAAGAGACCGAGCCCGGAGAGGAGGGTCGCGAGAGCCAGGCCGAGCAGGACGTGGTTCAGCACGTAGTGGCCCATCTCGTGGGCCATCACGAAGAGCACTTCGTCCTCGTCGAGCCGTTCGAGCAGCGTGTCCCACAGCACGATCCGCTTGCTGGCCAGGAAGCCGGTGACGTAGGCGTTCACGGTCTTCGTCTCGACGCTCTTGTCCACCTCGAAGACGCGGCTGCCCTCGATGCCGGAGCGGTCGGCGAGCGCCAGGATCTTCGCCTCCAGCGCGGCGTCCTTCATGGGACCGAAGTCGTTGTAGAGGGGCGCGACCCAGAGCGGCTGGATCAGAACCGAGAACAGCAGGAAGGGGACGAGCGCGGCCGTGGCGGCGAGCCACCAGCGCCGCGGAAAGCGCCGGATACAGGCGTAGAGACCCAGCGCGACCACGACGGCCACGACGCTCGAGACGCCGAGCGTGATCAGCGAGTCCGTCAGCCACTTCTCGAGCGTGAGGTTCGAGAGGCCGTAGGCGTGGGGTCGGAGGTAGCCCGCGTAGAAGCCGAGGGGTCGCGACACGGCCCAGTCGAAGGCGCGATACAGCAACGCGAAGACGACGACGCTGCCGATCCAGTGCGGCGCGACGCGCGTGGCGAGTGTGCGCATGCGCACGGAGAGACCGCTCAGCAGCACGAAGAGGGGCACCGCGAAGCTCCAGAGCCGGCCGACCGCCCAGAGCCGGTTCCCGCTCTCGTAGTAGGCGATGGCCTCGGCGTCGGGCTCGGGGACCGGCACCGGCTCGTTCGCGCTCGGGGTCTCGATGCCGGGCGGCGCGGCGAGCTCGGCGGGCGGACCGCTCGGGCTCCCGATCGAGCCCGCGGCGGACGGGATCAGCCACAGCGCGATCACGGCGATGCGGAGCCCGGGCTGCAGCAGCTGCCCCTCCCCGCCCGATTCTGACAGAGCCTCCCCCCGCCGCACGTGCGGTCGCGGGGTATGATCGCGGGCGGAGCCAGCCCCAGCATGCAGGATCGTCCCACCGCCAGCGAGCTGCTCGCCGCCATCGCCGATCTGCTCGAGAAGCAGGTGCTCGATGCGATGCCCGCTGCGCTCCGCCATCCCGTTCGCGTGGCCGGCAACCTGTGCCGCATCCTCGAGCGCGAGGCGGCGGTCGGCGCTGCGCTGGAGCGGCGCGAGGTCGAGCTGCTCGCCGCCGTGCTGGGCGAGGCGCCCCGGGACCGCGACGCGCTCGCGCTGTCGCGCGCCCTGGCCGAGCGCCTCGACGCCGGCGGCGACCGTGCGCTCGAGAAGCGCGCCCACGCCGCGCTCGTCGAGATCGTGCGCGGCAAGCTCGGGGTCGCGAAGCCCGGACACGACGCCTACGACTTCCGCGCGGAGCTGGATTGACGGCCGGCAGGGACGATCGTACGAGCCGGGGCGGGAGTCTCGAGGCGGGCCTCGCGTCCTTCCTGGCCGGGGTGTGGGACACCAAGGTGGAGGTGGAGAACCTCTCGGTTGCGTCGGCCGGGGCCCGCCGGCGCAACGTCCTGTTCGACGCCCGACGCGACGGGGAGCGCGTCGCGCTCGTCGCCACCATCATTCCGAGCGCCGCGGTCCAGATCATGCCGATCGAGCTCGAGGCGTCGCACCTGCGCTTCGCCGAGGCGGCCGGCATGCCGGCGCCGCACGTGCACGCCGTCTGCGACGACCCGGCCTTCGTGGGCGGGCCCTTCTTCGTGACGGGCCGTGTCGCCGGGGAGACGATCCCGCGCCAGGTGCTGCGGCTGGTCGAGCGCGAGCCGGGCCTGGGGCCGCGCCTCGCCCGGCAGTGCGGCGAGGCGCTGGCCCGCCTCCACGCAGCCGACCCGGCCGGAGCGCACGCCGACATCGCGCGGCCGGCCGGCGACCCCATCCAAGCGGCGCTTCGGTCGGTGGAGCTTCTGGTCCGCGATCTCTTGCAGCCCTCACCGACCTTCACGCTGGCGCTGCGCACGCTCGAGCGCGAGCGCCCGCCGCCGCCGGCCCGGCTCGGCGTCGTCCACGGCGACTTCCGCAACGGCAACATCATCGTCGACGCGAACGGGCTCGCCGCGGCGCTCGACTGGGAGATCTGCCACGTCGGCGACCCGATGGAGGACCTCGGCTGGCTGTGCCAGCGCATGTGGCGCTTCCGGAACGACACGCTCGAGGTCGGGGGCTTCGGAGGCCGCGCGGACCTGGTGGCGGGCTACGAAGCCGCCGGTGGCCGCTTCGAGCCGGGGCGCTTCCACTGGTGGAAGACGATGTCGACCCTGCGCTGGGGCCTCGGCCTGGCGGGCCAGGCGAAGGCGCACCTCGACGGCTCCGTGCCCTCCATCGTGATGGCGGCGAGCGGGCGTCGCGTGGCGGAGCTCGAGTGGGACGTGCTCATGCTCCTGCAACGAAGCCTCGTGTAGGATCCGGGGCAGCGATGCCCGCAGCCGACTACGACGCGATCATCATCGGGGCGGGGATCTCCGGGATGTACCAGCTGCACCGGCTGCGCGAGCTGGGATTGTCGACGTGCGTGTTCGAGGCCGGAGACGGAGTCGGCGGCACCTGGTACTGGAACCGCTACCCCGGGGCCCGCTTCGACTCGGAGAGCTGGACGTACGGCTACTCCTTCGACGAGCGGCTGCTCCGCAAGTGGCGGTGGAGCGAGCACTTCGCACCCCAGCCCGAGACGCTCCGCTACTGCAACTTCGTCGCCGACGAGCTCGACCTGCGCCGCGACATCCGTTTCGGGACGCGCATCGCGGCGGCGCGTTGGGGCGAGGCCGGGAGCCGCTGGGAGGTCGAGGCCACGGACGGTCTCCTCGCCCGCGCCCGCTTCCTCATCACGGCGATCGGCCCGCTCTCCGCCCCGACGTTTCCGACGATCCCGGGCGTCGAGCAGTTCGGGGGCGAGGCGCACCACACCGGACGCTGGCCCCACCAGCCCGTCCGCTTCGAGGGCAAGCGCGTGGCGGTGATCGGGACCGGCGCCACCGGCGTCCAGGCGATCACCGAGATCGCCAGGACGGCCGGGCACCTCACCGTGTTCCAGCGCACGCCGAACTGGTGCGCCCCGCTCCACAACGCGCCGATCGACGAGGCCACGCAGGAGCGCATCCAGGCGAGCTACCCCGAGATCTTCGCGAAGTGCCGGGAGTCCTTCGGCTGCTTCGTCCACGACGCCGACCCGAGGAACGCGCTCGACGTGAGCCCCGAGGTCCGCGAGGCGTTCTTCGAGAAGCTCTACGGCGAGCCCGGCTTCGGCATCTGGATGGGGAACTTCCGCGACCTGCTGGTCGACGAGCGCGCGAACGCCACGATCACGGCCTTCATGGAGCGCAAGATCCGCCAGCGGGTGCGCGACCCGGCCGTCGCCGAGAAGCTGATCCCGCGCGACCACGGCTTCGGCACCCGCCGCGTGCCGCTCGAGAGTGGCTACTACGAGGTCTTCAACCAGCCGAACGTCGAGCTCGTCGACGTACGCGAGACGCCGATCCTCCGCATCACGCGCGACGGGATCGAGACGAGCGAGGCGATCCGTGCCTTCGATGTGATCGTCTACGCCACCGGCTTCGACGCGATCACCGGCGCCTTCGATCGCATCGAGATCCAGGGCGAAGGCGGACGCCGACTGCGCGACAAGTGGGCGGAGGGCCCGCGCACCTACCTCGGCCTCCAGATCGAGGGCTTCCCGAACCTCTTCACGCTGGTCGGTCCGCACAACGCCGCCACCTTCTGCAACATGCCCCGCTGCATCGAGCAGAACGTCGACTGGGTGACCGAGCTGCTCCGACACATGCGCGAACGCGGGCTGCGCCGGGCCGAGGCGACCGCGGCAGCGGAGACGCAGTGGACCGCGCACGTCCACGAGGTGGCGGAGCGCATGCTGTTCACCCGGATCGACTCGTGGATGACCGGGATCAACAAGAACCTCGCGAGCCCGCGACGACGCAGCGTCCACGTCTACGCCGGTGGCGCGCCCCGCTATCGCGAGATCTGTGACGACGTCGCTGCGCAGGGCTACCGCGGCTTCGATCTGCGCTAGAAACGAAGAGAAGGGAGCGGCATGCACATCGGTCTCGCCATCTTTCCGACCGACTACTCGATCCACCCGGCGGAGCTGGGCCGCGCCGCGGAGGAGCGTGGCTTCGAGTCGCTCTGGGTCGCCGAGCACTCCCACATCCCGTGCTCGCGCAAGACGCCCTGGCCCGGCGGCGCCGAGCTGCCCAAGATGTACTACGACGTCGTCGACCCGTTCGTGGCGCTCTCCATGGCGGCGGCCGCCACCACGAAGCTGAAGGTCGGCACCGGAATCTGTCTGGTGATCCAGCGCGACACGATCCAGACCGCCAAGCAGGTGGCGAGCCTCGACATGCTCTCCGGCGGACGCTTCCTGTTCGGGGTCGGCGGCGGCTGGAACGTCGAGGAGATGGCGAACCATGGCACCCGCTTCGAGGGACGCTGGAAGCTGCTGCGCGAGCGCATCGAGGCGATGAAGCAGATCTGGACCGAGAAGGAGGCGGCGTACCACGGCGAGCTCGTCGACTTCGATCCGATCTTCGCCTGGCCGAAGCCCACGCAGAAGCCCCACCCGCCGATCCACGTGGGCGGAGCGTTCCCCGGCGGCATGCGCCGTGCGCTCCGCTACGGCAATGGCTGGATCCCGATCGGCTCGCGCGACGACGACGTGGCTTCGCACCTGCCGGCGCTGCGCGAAGAGGCCGACAAGCAGGGGCGCTCACTCGAGGGCTTCGAGGTGTCGGTCTACGGGGCGCCGCCCGACCCGGCGAAGCTCGCCGCGCTGCGGGACGCCGGCATCCACCGCGCGATCCTGTTCCTGCCGCCCGCGGGCGCCGACGAGGTCCGCAAGGTGCTCGACGGCTACCGCGAAGTCGTTCGCCGGCTGGGCTGAATCCGCGCGTGGCCCTGCGTCTCGTCGAGATCGTGCTGCCGGCCGGGGAGAAACGTCGGCTCGGGCAGATCCTCGAGGAGGTCGGCCCGCACGGACACTGGAGCCAACAGGCGGAGGGGGAGTGCCACCGCACGAGCGTGGTCGTTCGGGCGGAGGACACCGAGCGCCTGCTCGACGCGCTCGCCGCCGCCTTCTCCTCCTACCCGGAGTTCCGCGCCGTGGTGCTCGCCACGGAGGCGGTGCTGCCACGTCCCGAGGAGCCGAAGAAGCCGGAGCCGGAGACGCCGGCGCCCCCCGGAGAGGGGCGCCGGCCCTCGCGCATCAGCCGGCACGAAATCTACGAGGACGTGTCCCAGGGGGCCGCGCTCACGCCCGTCTTCCTCGCGCTCACGGCCATCTCGACCGTGGTCGCCTGCGTCGGGCTGATGCGCAGCAACGTGGCCGTCGTGATCGGCGCGATGGTGATCGCGCCGCTGCTCGGGCCGAACGTCGCCTTCGCCCTCGCCACCACGCTCTGGGACCGTGCGCTGCTCCTGCTGGCCGCGCGCGCCAACGGGGTGGGTGCCGGCCTCGCGCTCCTGCTCTCGCTGGGGGTGGGCGCCTTCTTCGCGTTCGACCCGAGCACGCCGGAGATCGCCTCGCGCACCCAGGTGGGCTTCGCCGACGTGCTGCTGGCGCTGGCCTCCGGCATCGCCGGGGTGCTGGCGCTCACCACCGGGCTGCCGGCCTCTTTGATCGGCGTGATGGTGGCGGTCGCGCTGCTCCCGCCGCTCGCCACCTTCGGCATGCTGATGGGGGCGGGCCACTTCCGGCCCGCCGGCGGCGCACTGCTGCTGTTGGTCGTCAACGTGGTGTGCGTGAACCTGGCCGGCGTGGTCACCTTCCTGGTCCAGGGCGTGCGGCCCCGGCGCGGCTGGGTGGCCGAGCGGGCCGCGCGCGGCGCGCGGATCGCCGTGGCAATCTGGGTGAGCGCCCTGCTCGCCGTCCTGGTCTGGATCTTCCTCGGCGTGCCGACCTGAGGGCGGGCCGGCCGCGCCCCGAAGCCGATGGATACGCGGCCGCTAGGCCACCGGCCGGGGCTCGCGTCCCAGCACGGTGAGGTGGACCACCGCGCGCTGGCTCCCGTCGAGGCCCACCAGCTCGTTCAACGTGTCGTCGAAGAAGGCGGCCAGGTTGCGCGCCGCGAGGTCGATCGCCTCCGCCCCGAGGTAGATGCGCTGGGCCAGCGCGCCGGCGCCGAGCAGCAGATCGCGGTAGCTGCGATCGCCGGCGCGCTTGCGTGCCGCCGCGATGTCACCCACCACGAGGAAGGCCGCCGCGCACGTCGCCGCCTTGGGCTGCGCGAGGCAGGCGCGCCGCAGCGGGCCCCGCAGGTCCTCGGCGCGGAGCGCTTCGAGGCCGTGCGCGCCGGGGTGGTAGCGGTAGAGGCCCGGCGGCGCTCCTTCGACGCGATGCACGATCACGAGGAGATTCAGCTCGCGGCTCGCGAAGGCGGGCGCCCCGCGCGCCATCTCGAGCACGAAGGCGAGCTCCCAGAGCGCCAGCGGGCCCCGATCGAATCGGCTGGCGGAGCGGCGCGACCAGATGCACTCGGTCACCAGGCGTCGGGGCGCCACCTCGAGCTCGGGAAGCGAGAGCGTCGGCTCGCCCTCGGCCGGCGGCTCGGGGTCGGGCGGCGGCGACGCCTCCTCGTTCGCGAGGGGCACCAGCTTGGTGCCCTCGTGGTAGCGCTCGACCCGATCGAGCCCACCCCACGAAGGCGCCTCCGCCGTTTGCCGCTCGATCAGGCGCGGCCCCGGGTCGCTGGCGTCGCCCCACTCGCTGGCGTGGCCGAGGGCGAGGAGCGCACACACCGCTTCGCGGCGCCCCTCCTGACCGAGCATCGCGTTCAGGCCGTCGTCGTGGAAGCGCAGCGGGCTCGCGATGCCGAGCTCGGCGCCGGCGGCCGCGAGGCGCAGGTTCTCCGCGATGTGACCGCTGTCGATGAGCGCGTAGCGGTAACCGCGCTCTCCGTACTTCCACTTGTAGCGGTGGAATACGTTCGTGAGCAGCACCACGGCGGCCGCGTTCTCGAACGAGCCCGGGTACTCGAGAGCCTCGGCCACCCGGCCCAGCAGCGGGCCGGGGCGCAGCGTCACGAGCGCATGCTCGCGGGGCTGGAACGCGTAGAGGCCCGGCGCCAGGCCTTCGACCCGCTGCGCCAGGACGTAGACCTCCCCGGCGTAGAGCGCACCGGCGGACGGCGCGGCGCGCCGGTAGGCGGGCGGGTCGCTCCCCACCACCTCTCCGGTCACGCCGTTGGTGAAGAGCAGCAACGCGGAGAGCCGATCGCGCGTGATCGCCTCGGGGACGAAGGCGGTTGCGGGCGTGACGTCCGGCACCACGCCTGCCAGCGGTCGGCTCGGCAGGCCCACCTTCTCGAGGGGCACCCGCTCGAGGCCCGCGTACTCCTTGTACGGCAATGGCTGCGAGGCGAGCAGCGGAGCGGGGTTCAGGGACCCCAGGCGCGTGTTGCGGGTCGCCTCCTGCACACCGAAGGCGTCGACGCGCTCGGTCGCTCCCCATGCGCGCGTCGCCAGCGACGCGAACGGGGCCGAGAGCGCGAGCTTCAGGAAGCGGCGGCGCGGGAGCGGCACGACGCGTGAATCTACAGCCGGGCCGGGCCGCGTCGAGACGGGCCGGCCCGGGTCAGATGGGCTCGCCGGCCGCCCGGGTCAGATGGGCTCGCCGGCCGCCCGCGCCCGCTCGAGCCGGCTGGCCTCCTCCGCAGGCAGGAAGCGCGCGGCCACGGCCAGCACCAGGGCGCTCACCACGAGCATGCCGAGGCCGATGCTCATCGCATCGCGAAGCGCGATGCCGGGGTCGGCCCCGCCCCGCGCGAAGGTGTCGGAGAGCAGCCCCATCGTGTAGGGGCCGAGGGCCAGGCCGATGAAGGTGAGCAGCAGGATGTAGAAGGCCGACGCCAGGGCGCGAAGGCGCGGCAGCACCAGCTCGTTCACGGCGGAGGCCGCGGCCCCCAGCCAGAGTGGCGAGGAGAGCGAGAACAGGAAGTTCATCACGTAGGCCAGGATCAGGCTCTCGGTGTGGAGCATGATCCATCCGCTCGGAAGCGACAGCAGCGCGGCGATCCAGCCCACCCAGAGGCGTCCATTCGCCGCGCGCAGCTTCAGGCGGTCCGAGAGGGCGCCGCCGAGCGAGACCCCGAGCCAGCCCCCCACCGCCGCCGAGAGCCCCACGATCGTACCCACCTCACCCTCGGAGACGCCGTGCACGCGCACGAAGAAGGAGGGGCCCCAGAACCCGGCCCCGTAGGTCACGAAGGCGATCGCAGCGAAGCCGACGGCGATCAGCGGCAGCGCACGGCTCTGGAAGATCAGGGCGAAGGCGACGGGATCGCGACGTCCGAGGCCCTGCGCCCAGGAGATCGCGCAGTAGCAGCCGACGCCGAGCGCCGCCCACTGTGCGGGGGTACCGGTGAGTGCGGTGAGGAGGGCCGCCACGACAGCGACCCCCGCCGCAACGAGGAGGTTCGCGACCACAGCGCGCGCACCCCCGAGCCGGCCGAGCGTGAACAGGGTGAAGGGCGGCAGCACCGCGGCCAGCTCGCTCGCGAACTCGCGGAAGGGGTGCGGGTGGGGCGCGGACTCCGCGATCCCTTCGCTCTGGCCACGGCGCGGCTCGCGCAGGCTCTGCACCCACAGGGCGAGGGCGATGCCGGGCAGGCCCACGGCGAAGAAGGCCACCTGCCAGCCGCGCAGGCCGAAAGGCGCGCCACCTTCCGGGTAGAGCGCCTGCCAGCCCTCCACGATCCAGCCACCCAGGAAGATGCCGATGCCCGCGCCGATGTAGACGCCACTCGAGTAGATCGCGAGGGCGAAGCCGCGCATGCGGGGCGTGAACCAGTCCCCGAGCAGCGAGAAGGCCGCGGGCGAGGCGCTGGCTTCGCCGATCCCGACACCAACGCGATAGGCGGCGAGGCTCGCGAAGCCGCGCGCCGTCCCGGAGAGTGCGGTCAGCCCGCTCCACACCGCGAGACCGATTGCGATCAGGCTGCGCCGGGTCCAGACGTCCGCCAGGCGCCCGAGCGGGATCCCGAAGACCGCGTAGAAGACGGCGAAGGCGGTGCCGTAGAGGAAGCTCATGTCCGCGTCCGAGATGCCGAGGTCGCGCTGGATCTCGGGCGCCAGGATCGAGAGGATCTGGCGATCGATGAAGTTGAAGACGTAGACGACGGTGAGGATCGCCAGCACGTAGCGGGCGTAGCGGCCCCCGACCTCCGTCGACGCTTCCGGCTCTCGGTCCTGCACGCCGCCTTATAGCACGCGGCGCTGCGCGCCGTGCTCAGCGCAGGCGGGAGAGCGTGATGCGGTAGACGGCCAGCGCCGCGAAGAACACCAGGATCAAGAGGCCCGCGCGCCAGGCGGCGGCGTCCAGCAGGGCCTCGCCCCCGCTGGCGTCGAGCGCCCCGAGGGCGTCCACCAGCGCCCGCACCTCGCGGCTGGCGTCGGCGATGCGGACCGCCGCGGCCTCGTACTCGCGCACGTCGAAGGGGCGCCCCTCTTCCGCGTCCGGGTCGTCCTGCTGGAGAGCCGCCAGCAGCTCCGTCCACTGGGCGCTGGCGTCGCCCACGCGATCGGCCACCTGCGTGAGCGGGCCTGCGAGCGTTTCCGCGCGGGCGAGCATCGCGTCGAGCTCGGCGATCGTGCCGCGCGCCTCTTCGAGCCGCGAGCTGATCTCCTGCCCGAGCTCGGCGGGCAGCGTGTCGGCCACGAGGGAGATGCGATCGGCTCCCTCCGCGAAGCTCTCGGCCGCCGCCAGCGCGCGGTTCACCGCCTCGAGCTCCTCGGTGTCGTAGAGCAGCAGCTCGAGCTGCCAGCGCGTGAGGTGCGGGAGCGCCGCGACCGTCTCGGTGAACTCCTGGGCCGTCTCGTTGAACGTGTTGACCGCCTGCGCGGTGTCGCTCACGCCCGACAGCGCGCGGAAGGGCACCATCGGCAGGTCGATCACCCACGAGAAGAGCTCGTTGTTGCGGGTCGCGGCGAAGGCGTCGATCAGGGAGTCCACCGCGAACGTGCCCCGGATCGGGTACCGCGCGACCAGCTCGTCGACCTCCGCCTCGAGGCGTTCGAGCTGTGCCGCCGTCAGGAAGCGGCGACCGATCGCGAGCGCGCGGTCTTCGATGTCACGTGCCGCGCGGACCGCGATCGGCTGCTGGTCGCCGAACAGCGCGCTGCCCTCCCCCCGGCTCAGGTAGTCGTACTGTGCGCTGGCCAACGCGACCGTGGCCACGTAGGCCTCCTGGGCGTCGGTGCGGAACGCCGCCTGCCGCGCGAGCGGGATCATGCGGATCTGCCAGAACAGCGAGTTGCGGCGCGCCTCGCGCTCGCGGGTGGCTCGACGGATGCGATCGGTGGCGGCCACCACGGTGCCCTGGAAGGAGGTCGCCCAGACGGTCAGTGCCTCGTGCAGCTCCTGCTCGGTGGTGCCGGTGGCGCCGGGCATGGGAAGGGCGGCCAGCGGCGCCCGGATGACCGCACAGCCGCTGAGCCCGAGTGCGGTGAGGGTGGTCAGGCAGAGCCGGGTCACGGTGCGCATGGGCGAATCGTCGCGGTACCCGGCAGCGTCGGCAAGCCGGCTAAGCTGGGACCCGCGCCGAGCCCAGGGCGCGAGCGAACGAGGCCTCCCATGGATCGATTCGACAGCTGCTTCCGTCCCGATCTGTTCGCGGGCAAGACCGTGCTCGTGACCGGAGGCGGGACCGGGATCGGCCGCTGCACCGCCCACGAGCTGGCCGCGCTCGGAGCGACCGTGCTGATCGCGGCCCGGCGCGCCGAGCCGCTCGAGCGCACGGCGGCCGAGATCCATGCGGCGGGCGGACGCTGCGACACGGCCGTGCTCGACATCCGGCAGGAGGACGCGGTGGAGCGCACGGTCGAGGCCTTCGTCGCACGACACGGACGCATCGACGGCCTGGTGAACAACGCCGGCGGCCAGTTCGTCCAGCCCGCGGCGCAGATGTCCGCAAAGGGCTGGCGCACGGTCGTCGACCTGATCCTGAACGGCACCTTCCTGATGTCGAGCGCCGTGTTCCGCCACTCCATGCAGCAGCACGGCGGCGCGATCGTGAACATGCTCGCCGACATCTGGACCGGCTACCCGGGCATGGCGCACATGGCGGCGGCGCGCGCCGGGATCGCGAACTTGAGCATCACGCTCTCGATGGAATGGGCGGCGCACGACGTCCGCGTGAACTCAGTGGCGCCCGGCACGATCCTCTCGAGCGGCATGCTGACCTACCCGCGGGTGGTGCAGGAGACCGCGGCGAAGGGGGCGTCCGAGTCGCCGCCGGCGCGCCTCGGCACCGAGAGCGAGGTCTCGGGCGCCATCGTGTTCCTGCTCTCCCCGGCCGCCGCCTACATCACCGGCGTCTCGCTCCCGGTCGACGGTGGCTCGCAGTTCCACAAGGGGCGTCTGCTCCCGATGGGCGGCCATCGCGGGCTCACGCCCTTCGACGGCTTCCCACTGAAGCCGGACTTCTCGGGCACGCCGTTCGCTCCGCGCGAGGAGCCCGAGCGCTGATTCTGCGTCGCGGGAGGAGCCCGGGGGCCGAGACGGCCGGCCCGGTGGCGAGCACGCGATCAGGGGGGAGGATCTCCACCATGTCGAAGCCCATGCTCGCGATGGCCGCTCTCGCGGCTCTGCTCCTGGCCAGCGCCAGCGCGGCCCAGCCTGCCACCGAGGGGGACGGCGCGACACCGCGTGCTGCCATGCGCGAGTTCCTGACGGCGTGCCGTGCGGGGGACTACGGCGAGGCCGCGCGCTATCTGGACCTCCGCCACCTGTCCCCGGCCCGTCGCGAGGACGCCGGCCCGGCGCTCGCGCGACGCTTCAAGGCCGTGCTCGATCGCACGCTCTGGGTGGAGCTCGAGGCGCTGAGCGACAGCGCCGACGGGGACCTCGAAGACGGGCTGGCCCCCGAGCGCGAACGGGTCGGCAGCCTGCGGGCCGCGGGAGCTCCCGCGGTGGACGTGTTGCTCGAGCGCCACGCGGGGGAGCCGTCCTGGCAGATCGCCGCGAGCACGCTCGACGCCGTACCGGCCCTGGCCGAGGCCCTCGGCATCGATTGGATCGAGGAGCGCCTGCCCGCCTTCTGGGTGGAGACGCGCTTCCTCGAGCTCGCCCTGTGGCAGTGGGTGGGGCTCCCCGCCCTGCTGCTGGCGGCCTTGCTGGTCGCCTGGCTGGCGAACCTCGCCCTCTCCCTCGTGGCCAGCCGTTTGGCCGCCCGCACGGAGCAGCCCTACGACGACCTCGTGGTGAGCGCGGCGCGGGGGCCCGTGCGCCTGCTGCTCACCGTGCTGGCCTTCCGGCTGGGCCAGGGCTTCCTGGCGCTCGCGCTTCCGGTCGACCGGGCGCTGGCCGCGTTGGCCAATGCCCTGCTGGTGCTCGGCACCGCCTGGCTGACGCTGCGTTCCGTGGACGTGGCGGCCACGTTCCTGCGCCATCGCTGGCAGGCCAGCGGAAGGCCGGGCGCCGTCGGCCTGGTGCCGCTCGGCCGTCGCGTCGCCAAGGTCTTCCTCGGCGCGATCGCCGTGATCGCCGTGCTCCAGAACCTCGGCGTGAACGTGACGGGCATCCTGGCCGGCCTCGGCGTCGGCGGCCTCGCGGTCGCCCTGGCCGCCCAGAAGACCGTGGAGAACCTGTTCGGCGGCGTGACGCTGGCGGCCGACCGGCCCGTCCGCGTCGGCGACTTCTGCCGCTTCGGGGACAGGGTCGGCACCATCGAGGAGATCGGGCTGCGCTCGACGCGCGTCCGGACCCTCGACCGCACGGTGGTGACGGTGCCGAACTCGGAGTTCTCGGCGCTCGCGCTCGAGAACTTCGCGGAGCGGGACCGCATCTGGTTCCGCACCGTGCTCGGGCTGCGCTACGAGACCACGGCCGACCAGCTGCGCCACGTCCTGGCGAGCCTCACGCAGCTCCTGCGGGACGACCCGCGCGTCGACCCCGACCCGGCGCGCGTCCGCTTCGTGGGCTTCGGGGCCTTCAGCCTCGACCTCGAGGTGTTCGCCTACATCCGGACCCGCGACTTCGGCGAGTTCCTGCGCATCCGCGAGGAGCTGCTGCTCGCGATCATGGACACGGTGGCGGCCAGCGGGAGCAGCTTCGCGTTCCCGTCCCAGACGATCTACACGGCCACCGACGACGGCCTCGACGAGGAGAAGGCGCGCCGCGCGATCGAGGAGGTGCGCGCGCAGCGGTCGAAGGGCTAGGCGGCCTGCCTGCGAAGCTCCCGGAGCCAGAGCGGCGCGACGCCCGCGGCGAGGAGCAGCGTCGAGGCGACGAACCAGGGGCGCGAGCCGACCGGCGCCGGGGCGCCCACCAGCCAGACGCCGAGCCCCAGCAGGGTTCCGTAGAGGGAGATCGCGGCCGCGAGCAGCGCGAGCAGGCGGTCCCGGAGTGCGCGTCGCGCCTCCGGCCGTCCCCAGAAGCCGGGGGGCCGCACCCGATCGTAGAAGGCGGCCAGCTGCGCTTCCGCCTCCGGCCGGGTGGCGAGCGAGCCCAGCACCGACGCGAGGGTGCCGAGCGCCGCCACCGCGAGGAGCCGCGTGGCTTCCGGGAGCTCGGAGGCGAGCAGGCCTGCAGCGGCGATCCCCGAGACGACCAACGCAGCCAGCTCACCCCAGGCGTTCGCGCGATGCCAGAGCCAGCGCAGCAGCAGGGGCGCCCCGAGCCCCGCACCCAGCAGCAGGGTCACGTGCCAGGCCGCCTGGATCGAGCCGAGCGACGCCATCACCCCGAGCGCGAGGACCATCAGCAACGGCGAGGCGGCGCGCGCCACCCAAACCAGCTCGCGCGGCCGCGGCTCGCGTCGCAGCAGGCCGCGGCAGAGCACGCGGGCGTAGAGGTCGTTCGCGAGGTAGGACGCACCCCAGTTGAGGTGCGTGTCGAGCGTCGAGGCGAGCGCCGCGAGCATGCCCACCAGCATCAGGCCGCGGACGCCGGCGGGCAGCAGCGTCTCGATGCCGCGCACGAACGTGAGCTCGCGTTCCGCCACGCTCTGCCCCTCGACGAGCGGGAAGATCACGACGAGCGCCAGCACGATCGGCAGCCAGAGCAGGGAGCGCAGCACGATCTGCGCGAACGCGAACACCACGGGCGCGCGGCGCGCGTCCACGGGGGAACGGTAGGCCATGCAGCGCTGCGCCAGGTACCCGGTTCCGTCGCTGTTCATCTGGAACAGCCACTGGAGCCCCAGCACTGCCAGCAGCGCCGCACCCGCTTCCGCCGCGCCCCAGGGGTGGAAGCTCAGCAGCTCGGCAGCGCGGTCGGGGCCCACGGTCGCGGCCAGCGCGTCGGGGAGCCCCGAGAGGCCGCCGGCCGCGCGCACGGCGAAGAAGGCATAGAGCGCGGTCGCCAGGGTCAGGACGACGATCTGCCCGAGGTCGGTCCGGGTGACGCTCCGCAGTCCGCCCGTCGCCGAGTACGCGAGCGTGAAGCCGAAGATCGCCACCACCGAGATCAGGTTCGAAGCGCTGCGCGCCCAGAGGCCTTCGGGCTCCGGGTCGGCCGAGAGCGGCACCCCGACGCCCTGCACCAGCGCCTCGAACGGCGCGAAGACGCCGGCGGCCAGCCACTCGTGCCACGGCAGGAACGGCTCCGCCACGCGCACGGCAGCGGCCAGCACCATGGCGAGCACGGCGCAGTTGAAGACGAGGCCGTAGTAGACCGCCTTCACGCCCCGCAGCCAGGCCGCCGCGCGGCCGCCGTAGCGCACCTCGCAGAGCTCCGCGTCGGTCAACACGCCCGAGCGCCACCAGGCGCTGCCGAGCAGCAGCCCGAGCAGCAGGAAGGCGATCCCGTAGCTCCACAGCCGCCAGAGTGCGAAGACGCCGCCGGTCGCGACCAGGCCCGCCGCGAGCAGCGGCGTGTCCGCCGCGTACTGGGTCGCGGTCATGCTGAGCCCGCTCTCCCACGACGAGAGGCGGCGCCCGGCGAGGAAATAGGACCCGAGGTCCCGGGAGGCTTCGCGTCGGTTCCTGAGCCCGACGGCCAGCGCCCAGATGGCGAAGGCCGCCACCAGGGCGGCGTCGATCACCGCGTCGCAATCCAGCGCAGCAACGTCTCGACCGCGGGCACGTCCGGCAGGCGATGGGATGCGAGCGTCGCCCGCTCGGCCCGGCCGACGCAATAGGTGATGCCGAGGCCCTGCAGCGCCCGGAAGGCGTCCTCGTCGGTCTCGTCGTCCCCGACGTAGACGGCGCGCAGGTTCTCGCTCCAAGCGGGGCCGTGCCGCAAGCGCAGCACGTGCATCACCGCCTGGCCCTTGTCCCAGCCCGTGGGCGCACGCGCCTCGACCGCGAAGATCGCGTCGCGCGCCTGGAAGCCCGCGTCGCGAACGATCTCGTGCGTGCGCTCGGCGATCTGCTCGTGGAGGCGGGCGGCCGCCGCCCGATAGTGGAGGGTGAGCGACGCGCCCTTCTCCTCGACCCAGACTCCCTTGGGCGCACGCTTCATCAGCGCGCGCGCGAGGTCCTTCAGGCGCGGCTCGAAGTGGGAAAGGTCTGGATGGACGAAGTGGTCCATGTCCGGGCCGTCGATCTGGAGGCCGTGGTTGCCCACGAGCACCAGATCGGGCGTGTCGACCACGCGCCGCAGGTCCTCGAGGGCGCGGCCGCTCACGATCGCGATCTCGGTGTCGGACCGGGCCTGGCAACGCAGCAACGCCTCGTGCATCGGCGCGCTCATGCGTGCGTCCCGGGGATGGTCCACGATCTCCGCGAGCGTTCCGTCGAAATCGAGGAACAGCGCGAGTCGCTTCCCCGCCAGGAAATCCTCCAGCCAGGCCCGGAAGTCCTCGGCCTCGAGCGGCCGAATCGGGACCAACGGGGCCGTCACGGTCCGCAGGTTCTCCTCGACCCATTCGTGGACGTCGTGGCGTAGCTCGCGCTTCTGGAGCGGGCCGATGCGGGTGCGTCGCTCCGTCGCATCCATCGAGAGCGCGAGATGCAGCGTCCCGGCGACCTGGTCCACGTCGTAGGGATTCACGCGCAGCGCCTCGCGCATCGACTCCGCGGCGCCGGCCAGGTGCGAGAGCACCAGCACCCCGGGCTCGTCGACCTGGCTGACCACGAACTCCTTCGCCACCAGGTTCATGCCGTCGCGCAGGGGCGTCACCAGCGCGACGTCGGCGTCCCGGTAGAGCCCCGCCAGCTCCTCGGGCTTGACCGAGCGGTGCAGGTAGCGGATCGGCGTCCAACGGCTGGTCGCGAAGCGCCCGTTGACCCGGCCCACCAGCTCGTCCACCTCGCGCTTGAGCCGTTGGTACTCGGGCACCTGCTCGCGCGAGGGCTCGGCGATCTGGATCAGCACCACGCGCTCGTGGTACTCGGAATGGAGCGCCAGCAGGCGCTCGAAGGCATGGATGCGCTCGGGCAGCCCCTTGGTGTAGTCGAGGCGGTCGACCCCCAGCACGATCTTCTCGGCGACGCGCTCCCGTCGGGGCGCCGCCTGCGCCCACTCGCGCTGGCGCTCGCAATCGATCCCGAGGGGAAACGCGGCGACGGTCACGGTGCGCTGCCCGTGCTCGACCTTGCCGGTCTCCCGGTCGACGCGCTCGCCGAGCAGGCGGTCCACGCAGTCCATGAAGTTCTGCGCGTAGCCCTTGCAGTGGAAGCCGATCAGATCGCAATCGAGCATGCCACGCAGCATGTGGCGATCCCAGGGCAGGATCCGGAACACGTCGTAGTGCGGGAACGGGACGTGGAGGAAGAAGGCGATGCGGGCATCGGGTCGCGCCGCGCGCAGATGCGGCGCGACGCGCAGCAGCTGGTAGTCGTGGATCCAGAACAGGGCGTCTTGCGGCGCCACCTCGAGGGCCGCCTGCGCGAAGCGGGCGTTGACCTCCTGGTAGACCGCCCAGTTCTTGCGGTCGATCTGCATCCGGGTCGGGAAGGAGTGGAGCAGGGGCCAGAGCGTTCCGTTCGTGAAGCCCGCGTAGAAGCGCCGCACCTCGGTCTGGCTGAGCTCGACCGGCACCAGCCGGTAGTCGAAGCCCTCGCCGAGCTTGACGTCGGGCCGCAAGGGGGAGCCGGGCCAACCCACCCAGGCGCCCCCGCGGCTGGCGAGTGCGGGGCCGAGTGCCGAAACCAAGCCCCCCGGCGCCCGGTCGACCTGCACCTTCCCCTTCCGGGTCCGGATCTGCACCGGAAGGCGATTGCTCAACGCGACGAGCGCCGGCCCTGCGGTCTCGGCGTTCATGGACGCATGGTAACGATTCGAAGCGCGCCGGGCCCGGATTCCCCTGCCAGGACGGCTACGTTCTGCGCCGCTCGGAGAGGGGATGGACGCGAATCTCGACCTCGCGGTGATCGGGAATTGTACCTGGGGTGGCCTCATCGATCGCCGGGCGCGCCTGGTGTGGGGATGTATGCCTCGTTTCGACTCGGACCCGATCTTCCCCGCGCTACTCGACGAGGCGCCCGACCACGACGGCACCTTCAGCATCGACCTGCTCGACTTCGCCGACTGCCAGCAGCACTACGACGGCCACACCGCGATCCTGGTCACGGTGCTGCGGGACCGAGCGGGAAACGCGCTCGAGATCCGCGACTTCGCCCCCCGCTTCCAGAACCACGGCCGCACCTACCGCCCGACCATGCTGGTGCGCCGCCTGCGACCGATCCGGGGCGACCCCCGGATCCGCATCGTCCTGCGACCGCGCTGCGGCTACGGCGCGCAGCGCCCTTCGCTCTCGAGAGGGAGCAACCACGTGCGCATCGTGACGCCGGACGTGGCCTTGCGGCTCACCACGGACGTGCCGATCGCGTACGTGACGGGCGCGGTGCCCTTCGTGCTCGAGAAACCGCTCGACCTGATCCTGGGCCCCGACGAGAGCCTCGCCGCGAGCGTGGGCGCGACCGCGCGCGACCACGAGGAGCGGACCCGCGACCACTGGACGGAGTGGGCGCGAACGCTGTCGATCCCCTTCGAGTGGCAGGATGCCGTGCTGCGCGCCGCCATCTCGCTGAAGCTCTGCCACTTCGAGGAGACCGGCGCGATCGTCGCGGCGCTCACGACGTCGCTCCCCGAGGCGCCGCACAGCGGTCGCAACTGGGACTATCGCTTCTGCTGGCTTCGCGACGCCTACTTCGTGATCCACGCGTTGAACCGGCTCGGGGCCACGACCATGATGGAGGGGTTCCTGTCCTACATCCAGAACCTCGCGGCCGGCGCCGATGGGCACCTGCAGCCGGTCTACGGCATCGACCTGAACGGCAACCTGGAGGAGCGGGTGGAGACCTCGCTCGCGGGCTACCGCGGGATGGGCCCGGTGCGCGTCGGGAACCAGGCCTACACGCAGCCGCAGCACGACGTCTACGGAAGCCTGGTGCTGGCCGCCACGCACTCCTTCTTCGACCAACGCCTGCTGCATCGCGGCGGCATGCGCCTGTTCGAGCTGCTGGAGGGCTTCGGCACCCAGGCCGCGCGTCTCTGGGACCGTCCCGACGCGGGGCTCTGGGAGCTCCGGACGCGCTCCAACGTGCACACGTTTTCGGCCGCGATGTGCTGGGCCGCCTGCGATCGCCTCGCGAAGATCGCCTTGCGCCTCGACGCCGCAACCCACGCCGCGCGCTGGCGAAGCGCCGCCGACCGCATCCGCAACGGGACGCTGGAACGCTCCTGGAGCGAGAAGCGCCGCAGCTTCGTCTCGACGTTCAGTGGCGACGAGCTCGACGCCTCGCTCCTGCTGCTGCACGAGATCGGCTTCGTCGCCGCCGACGATCCGCGCTTCCACTCCACCGTCCAGGCGATCGAGGGCGAGCTGCGGCGCGACTCCTACCTCCAGCGCTACGCGGCGCCCGACGACTTCGGGCAGCCCAGCGTCACCTTCAACATCTGCACCTTCTGGTACATCGGCGCGCTCACGGCGCTCGGTCGGCGCGAGGAAGCGCGCGCCCTCTTCGAGAACATGCTCGCGCGCCGGAACCGCCTCGGGCTGCTCTCCGAGGACCTCGACCCGGAGACGGGCGAGCTTTGGGGGAACTTCCCGCAGACCTACTCGATGGTCGGCCTGATCACGGCCGCCACGCGCCTCTCGAAGGGCTGGGAGGACGCCTTCTAGTGTCGGCTCCGTACGCCACTGATCTGGATCGAAAGTCGTGAGCCCCGAGCTCGTCGTCGCCCTGGCGCTCGGCTTCGGTGTTCTCGCGCAGACGCTGGCCAAGGCGCTCCGCATCCCGGGCATCGTGCTGCTGCTCGGCACGGGCCTGCTGCTGGGCCCGGAGGGCCTCGGCTGGATCCAGCCGGGCGTGCTGGGCCGCGGGCTCTACGCGCTGGTCTCACTCTCGGTCGCGGTGATCCTGTTCGAGGGAGCGCTGAACCTCGACCTGAAGCGCCTCAGGCGCGAGGGTCGGACGATCCGCGCGCTGGTCACCTCGGGCGCGATGATCACCTGGCTCGGTGGCGCGCTCGCGGCGCGCCTGGTGCTGGGCTGGAGCTGGCAGCTCTCGATCCTGTTCGGCGCGATGGTGATCGTCACCGGCCCGACGGTGATCGGTCCCCTGCTGCGCACCCTGCGCGTGAAGCCTTCGGTGGCGACGGTGCTCGAGGCGGAGGGCGTCCTGATCGATCCGATCGGTGCCATCCTGGCCGCGATCACGCTCGAAGCCGTGCTCGCGCCCGACGCGGGCTCGCTGGCCGCCCACGTGGTCGGCCTGCTGCCGCGCCTGGCGCTCGGCGCGGGCGCAGGCGCGGCGGGCGGGGCGCTGATGGCGCTCGTGCTCCGGCACCCGCGTCTCCGACCCGAGGGGCTCGAGAGCCTGTTCGTCCTGGCGGGCGTCCTCGTCACCTATGCCCTGTGCAACGCGTTGCTGAGCGAATCCGGAATTCTCGCGGTGGTCGCCGCCGGCGTGACGCTCGCGAACCTGCCGACGCGGATCCCGGAGGAGCTTCGGGAGTTCAAGGGCTACCTGACCGAGGGCTTCATCGGGCTCTTGTTCGTGCTGCTCGCGGCGGACGTGGGCTTTCGCGAGATGCAGGCGCTCGGGGTTGCGGGCCTGCTCACGGTGGCCGCCCTCATCCTGATCGTGCGTCCACTCGAGATCTTCGCCTGCACGCTGGGCTCGAGCCTCTCCTGGCGCGAGCGCGCCTTCCTCGCCTGGCTGGCGCCGCGCGGCATCGTGGCGGCTGCCATCGCCTCCCTCGGCGCCGCCGCACTGGCGGAGCGAGGGCAGCCCGGCGGAGACGAGCTGCGCGCCATGGTGTTCATGACCATCGCGGTCACCGTGGTCGTCCTGGGTGGGCTCGGCGGCCTGGTCGCGCGGCTGCTCCGCGTGCGCGCCCCCGCGCGCAACGCCTTCATCCTGCTCGGTGCCGAGCCCGTCGGCCTGACCCTCGCCGAAGAGCTCCGGCGTGGAGGGCGGAGCGTCGCCCTGGTCGACTCGAACCCCGACCACTGCCGGGCGGCGGAGGAGGCCGGCTGGCCCGTCGTCTTCGGCAACGCGCTCGAGGAACGAACCCTGGCGCGGGCGCGCCCGGAGCAGGCGATCGCCGTGGTGGGCCTCACCGCGAACGAATCGGTGAATCACCTCTTCGCGAGCGAGGCGACCGAACGGTTCGGCGTGCCGCGGGCCTACGTGGCGCTCGAACGTGGCAGCCGCGGTCTCCCGAAGCAGATGCTCGATCGCCACGGTCTGCACGTGCTCTTCGACGGGCCCCGCGACCTGGAGCGCTGGAACGTGCGCTTCCGCCATGGGCTGGCCTCGCTCGAGCGCTTCCGCTTCGAGGAGGTCGAGGAGAGCGAGGAGAACGGCGAAGCACCCAAGCGCGGCCGCGCGGACCCGTACCTGATCCTCGTCGTCGAGCGGGGCGGCCGCATCGAGCCCATGCGCCAGGACTTCGAGCCGAAGGAGGGCGACTTCGCAACCATCGCCCTGCTCGACGAGCGTGCGGACGAGGCGCTGGCGGTCCTCGCGACGCTCGGCTGGATGCCGGACGACCCCGAGGAAGCCGAGGACGCCGAGGAGAGCGAGGACGAAGGGTCGCCGGAGCCGGCGGCGTCCGTACCCCGCAGCTGAGTGGACACGCCGCGCGGGCCCTGCCAATTTCCGCGCGAGGAGGACTCATGGCGGCGGCGCGTCCCAGGCTTGCGGACCGGCTCGCCCGTCCGTTGCGCAACTTCCTGGCGATCGAGACGGCGAGCAGCGTGCTGCTGCTGGCGGCGACCCTGGTGGCGCTCGCCGTCGCGAACTCGCCCTGGCGCGAGGGCTGGGAGCACTTCTGGCACCAGGAGCTGGCGTTGCGCGTCGGCAGCTTCGAGCTGGCGCTCGGTCTCTCGCATTGGGTGAACGACGCCCTGATGGCGATCTTCTTCTTCGTCGTCGGGCTCGAGATCAAGCGCGAGATGACCATCGGCGAGCTTGCGTCGCGGGAGCGCGCCATGTTGCCGGTCTTCGGCGCGCTGGGCGGGATGGTGGCGCCGGCGGCGATCTACCTCCTGTTGGTACCGCGCGGCGACGCGACGCTCGGCTGGGGCATCCCGATGGCCACGGACATCGCCTTCGCGGTGGCGGCGCTCGCCGTGCTGGGCCGCCGGGTCGCCCCGGGGCTCAAGGTGTTCCTGCTGGCGTTGGCGATCGTCGACGACCTCGGCGCGGTCACGGTGATCGCGGTCTTCTACACGGACGAGATCCGTCTCGCCGCGCTGGTCGCCGCCGGCCTCGGGCTCGGTCTCGTCTACCTGACGCGCCTGGCCGGCGTACGCGCCTACGCGCCCTACTTCGCCGTCGGGGCCGTGGTGTGGCTCGCCACACTCGGCTCGGGCGTGCATGCAACGGTCGCGGGCGTGCTGCTGGGCCTGCTCACCCCCGTGCACGCGCCGCCGGAGCAGCTCACCCTGGTCGCCCGCCTCCGGGAGCAGGCCGAGGAGGCGTTGGGAAGACTGGCGCAAGGGGCCTCCCACGCCGACGCGCCCGAACGCCTGCTCCAGCAGGTGCGCGATCTCTCGCGCGAGGCCCAGTCGCCGCTCGAGTACCTCGAGCAGAAGCTCCACCCCTGGGTCGCCTTCGTGGTGATGCCGATCTTCGCGCTCGCGAACGCGGGCGTCCCGCTCGACGCGTCGACGCTCGGTGCCGAGCCCGGTGGCGCCGTCGCGATCGCCGTCGCGGCCGGCCTGCTGATCGGCAAGCCGCTCGGCATCACGGTCTTCGCGCTGGTGGCGGTGAAGCTGGGCATCGCTTCCCTCCCGAAGCGGGTGACCGCGGGCGCGGTGCTCGGCGCCGGCCTGCTCGGGGGTATCGGCTTCACGATGGCCCTCTTCATCACGGCGCTGGCCTTCGGGGCCGGGCCGCTCGCCTCCGCGGCCAAGGTGGGCGTGCTGGTCGCCTCCCTGTTCGCCTGCCTCGGCGGCCTGGTCGTGCTCCACCGGGTGCTCCCGCGGGACGAGCCCGAAGCCGACGAACGGGCCGCGTGACGAACGGCCTTCGCCGCGACGCGCGGGGCGGCTTCCCGCTGTTTCGACTCGCCGGAATCCAGGTACGCGTCGACCCCTCGTGGTTCCTGATCTTCCTGCTGATCTGGTGGAGCCTCGGCGCCGGCTACTTCCCACGCACGCAGCCCGGGACGGGCGCGCTCCAGAGCTGGGCCGCCGGCCTGTTGGCCTCCCTGCTCTTCTTCCTCTCGCTCCTGCTCCACGAGCTCTCGCACTCCCTGGTTGCGCGCCGCGCCGGGCACGAGGTGCGCTCGATCACGTTGTTCCTGTTCGGCGGCGCCGCGGAGATGACCAGCGAGCCCGACGACCCGGCCACCGAGTTCCGGATCGCAGCCGTCGGCCCGCTGTCGAGCTTCGGCCTCGCCCTGCTGTTCTGGCTCGTTGGACGCGGGCTCCCGGAAGCCACCCCGTCCCTGCTGCTCGGCGTGGTGCAGTACCTGGGCTGGGTCAACCTCGCTCTCGCCGTGTTCAACCTCCTGCCCGGCTTCCCCCTCGACGGCGGGCGCATGCTGCGCGCCATCCTGTGGTGGCGCACCGGCTCCCTGCGGCGGGCCAGCCGCGTCGCGACGCAGGCGGGCAAGGGGCTCGGCCTCGGCCTCGCGCTGCTCGGCGGCTTGCAGATCTTCAGCGGTGCACTGGTGGGCGGCATCTGGCTGGTGCTGATCGGGCTGTTCGCGCGCGGCCTGGCCGAGTCGAGCTACCAGAGCCTGGTCCTGCGACAGCTGCTCGGGCAGGTGTCGGTGGAAGACGTGATGGTGCGCGAGCCGGTCACCGTCGCACCCGACCTCGCGCTGGATCGGCTGATCGACGAGTACGTGCTCGGGCACGGTTTTCGCGGCTTCCCGGTGGTCGAGAACGGACGGGCCCTGGGGGTCATCTCGATCGACCAGCTGGCCCGCGTGCCGGCCGAGGCCCGCCCGACGCGGCGCGTCCGCGATCTGATGACGCCGGCCGACGCCAGCAGCTCCGTCACCCCCGACACGCCGCTGCTCGAGGCGCTGGCGGCGATGGCACGCGCCGGCACGGGGCGCCTCCTGGTCCTGCGCCCCGGTACGGGCGACCTCCTCGGGCTACTCACGCAGACCGGCCTCAGCCGATTCGTCGAGCTGCGCCAGGCCCTGGGCGGCGGCGAGGGTTGAAGCGGAGCGCCGGGCACCCTCGGGAGCGGCGCGGGTCGTTC
>JBFIYM010000030.1:0-30861 GCA_041605395.1 Myxococcota bacterium
CCCGACATGCCCGCTGGCGCCCTGGGCCTGGGCCAGCCCGGCACCGTGATCCTCGACCCCGAGACGGGCGAGGAGAAGCCGCCGGCCGAGTTCGACGCGGGGGGTCGCCTGCTGAACGCCGACGCCTGCATCGGAGAGATCGCGAACCGCGAGAGCGCCCCCAGCTTCGAAGGCTACTACCGGAACCCCGAGGCGAACGCGGCGCGCGTGCACGACGGCATCTACTGGACGGGGGACCTCGGCTATCGGGACGCTGCGGGCTTCCTCTACTTCGCCGGCCGCGACTTCGACTGGCTGCGCGTGGACGGCGAGAACTTCGCGGCCGCGCCCGTCGAGCAGATCCTGGCGCGCCATGCGCCGGTCGCCCTCGTCGCCGTCTACGCGGTGCCGGACGCGGAGGTCGGGGACCAGGTCATGGCGGCGTTCACGCTCCAGCCTGGCGCCCGCTTCGAGCCCGACGCCTTCGCGCGCTTCCTGGCGGCGCAGGCCGACCTCGGCACCAAGCAGGCGCCCCGCTACGTCCGCATCGCGAACGAGCTGCCGTCGACCCAGACCCACAAGGTGCTGAAGCGCGTGCTTCGCCGCGAGCGCTGGGAATGCGACGACCCGGTCTGGCTGCGCGAGTCGACCGGGAGCTACCGGCGCCTCGGGGCGGACGACGTGGCGGCGCTCCGCGCGCGGTTCCGGGCGCGCGGGCGCGAGGCCGTGCTCGACACGTGAGCGCCGGCGTCGTGCTGATCCTGCTGGGCCTCCTCGCGGCTCCGGCCTCCGCGGGCTCGCCCGTCGACGACGAGCGCCTCGGCGCGGCGGCCGAAGACGCCGCGAGCTGGCTCAGCCACGGGCGCACCTGGAGCGAGGAGCGCTACTCCCCGCTCAGCCAGATCGACGACGGCAACGTGGGCGGCCTCGAGCCGGCCTGGGTCTACGCCACCGGCGAGACGCGCGGCCACGAGGCGACGCCGCTCGTGGCGGACGGCGTGCTCTACACGACCCTGCCGTGGAGCATCGTGGTGGCGCTCGACGCCGCCACCGGGCGCGAGCTCTGGCGCCACGATCCGGCGGTGCCGAAGGCCTGGGGTCGCCATGCCTGCTGCGACGTCGTGAACCGCGGCGTCGCGCTCTACCGCGGGCGCGTCTACGTCGGCACGCTCGACGGGCGCCTGGTCGCGCTCGACGCGAAGACCGGGACCCCCGTCTGGGAGACGCTCACGATCGACCCCGGCAAGCCCTATACGATCACGGGTGCGCCGCGTGCGGCCGAGGGGCTGGTCTTCATCGGCAACGGCGGCGCCGAGTTCGGCGTGCGCGGCTACGTGTCGGCCTACGACGCGGAGACGGGCAAGCGGGTCTGGCGCTTCTACACCGTGCCCGGGCCGCCGCACCAGCCGCGCGAGCATCCGGAACTCGAGCGCGCGGCCGAGACCTGGTCTGCGGACGCCACCTGGGAGTCTGGCCTCGGCGGCACGGTGTGGGACTCGCTGGCCTACGACCCCGCGATCGGCCTGCTCTACGTGGGCGTCGGCAACGCCAGCCCGTACGACCGACGCGTGCGGAGCCCGGGGGGCGGCGACAACCTGTTCCTCGCCTCGATCCTGGCGCTGCGCGCGGCTACGGGAGAGCTGGTGTGGCACTACCAGACGACGCCCGGCGAGAACTGGGACTATACGGCCACCCAGCACATGATCCTCACCGACCTCGAGATCGGCGAGCGCACGCGCCGCGTGCTGATGCAGGCGCCCAAGAACGGCTTCTTCTACGTGCTCGACCGCGCGACCGGCGAGCTGCTCTCGGCCGAGAAGTACGCCAGCGCGAGCTGGGCGAGCCATGTGGACCCGGCCACCGGACGCCCCGTGGAGACGGGCCGGGGGGAGTGGCACGAAGCGCCCGCCATGGTCATTCCCGGCATCGCGGGTGCCCACAACTGGCACCCGATGGCGTGGAGCCCGAAGACGAAGCTGGTCTACATCCCGACCCAGGAGATGGCCTACCCCTACCACCCGCAGGCGGACCACGCGCACCGCCCCGGCCACGTGAACACCGCCGAGGACTATCCCGCGTTCGCGCGCCTCTTCGACGGCTTCGAGCGCTCCTTCCGCTTCTGCGACGCCACGTCGCTGACCGCCTGGGACCCGATCACCCACCAGGCCGTCTGGCAGGTCGCGCACCGTTCCGAGGTCAACGGGGGCGCGCTGGCGACCGCGGGCAATCTCGTCTTCCACGGCTCCGGCGACGGGAGCTTCGTCGCCTATCGGGCGACCGACGGCGCGAAGCTCTGGGAGGCCCCGATCGGGATCGGCGTGATGGCGGCGCCGATCTCCTACCGGGTGGGCGGGGAGCAGCTCGTCGCGGTGAGCGTCGGCATCGGGGGCTCCGCCGGCCTCAACCTCACCGAGTTCGACTACCAGAACGCGGGGTACGTGATCGCCTGGAAGCTCGGCGGCGGCGCGAAGCTTCCCACCGTCGTGAAACGCCCGCCCGGCCGGGTCGTCGTCGAGCCGACCGACGCCCCACCGGATCGGATCGCGGCCGGGCAGGCCCTCTACGCCGAGCACTGCTTCCGCTGCCACGGCATGGGCACCAAGAGCGGCGGGCTGCTCCCGGACCTGCGCTTCTCCTCGCGCGCGACCCACGACCGCTGGAACGACATCGTGCTCGGCGGCATCCGCGCCGGCCGCGGCATGGCGAGCTACGCGGACGTGCTCGACGAGGATGGCGCCCGGGCCATCCAGGCCTACGTCATCGCGCAGGCCCATCGCGAGCCGAGCTGGCTCGAGCGGGCGGGGCGCTGGCTCTACCAGCAGGGCGTCTGCCTGCCCGCCGCTTGGCTGGCGGACTGATCGCCTCCGGGTCGGCGGAATCGGGGGGCGCGACTGGCGGATCCCGCGGAACCGCGGATCCTTCCCAGGGTCGGGAGTGACATGCTCGAGAACGCGCCGCCGCCCCTCCTGCTCCGGGACGTGATCGACGACCCCCGGGACGTCGTCGCGCTGCTCGAGCGCAACGCGCCCTACACGCCGCTCGGGGGCTGGTATCGCCCGGACCAGGATCTCGATGCGCCGACCAGCCCGCTCTGGTTCCAGAACGACTGGGTGCATGCGGGCACCGTCGCCCCCGGCTCCGAGCTGTTCCTCGACCACCCCCGTTACCACGAGGCGGCGCGCCGCTACGCCGGCGCCGAAGAGATCGTGCCGCACTCGGTCTACGTGAACGTGATGGCCGCACTCGGCGCCTGCGGTCCGGCCCACACGGACAACCCGAAGTTCCGCGGGCGCGAGCGGGCGAACACCCCGATGTGGCTGCTGCGGGCGATGCTGTTCTCGGGCCTGTTCCGGCGTTGGGAGATCGTGCAGGCCACCGCGATCTGGTGGCTGAACGACGTCGAGGGCGGCGGGCTCGCCTACTGGGCCGACGGGCCCGAGGCGCCGCCGCGGCGGCACGTCGGGGCGATGGCGAACACGGCGCTGCTCGGCGACAACCACCACATGTTCCACCAGGTGGAGCCCGTGGGCCCCTTCGACGGCAAGAAGCGCCTGGTGAGCCCGCGCGCCGAGCTGCTTCCCGCCGGCGACGGCAGCGGCGACTGGGTGGTTCGCGACCGCGGCGGCGAGGCCTTCCGGGCGCCGCTGTCGGCCTACCGCGTGAGCGTGCTGTGGAAGGCCGACGTGTACGCCACCGCCGCGGAGCGCCGGCGCGTCGAGGGCGACACCCTCTCGCTCGACGACGTGTGCGAGATCTTCCGGCGCGATCTCGACGCGCGCGGCCACGCCGTCCCGCTCGATCCGGGCCGGCTCGACGACCTGGGCGTCGCGCAGGCGGTCCAGGCGGTCTACCCCGAACCTGTTCCCGTCGGCATTCGCCCCTCGATCTTCGGCTAGCGCCGGTCGCCGAGACACCCTCCCCCTCGGACCTCGTGTACGATGCCCGGGCTTCGCCTCGGAGGAGGACCCCGATGCAGCTCACCCGTCCCGAGCTTCTCGACGCCTACCGTCGCATGCGCATGATCCGGGCCTTCGAGCTGAAGCTCGCGGAGCTGGTCACGGCCGGGAAGATGGGGGGCTTCATGCACCTCTATGCGGGCGAAGAGGCCGTGGCGGTGGGCGTCTGCCGGCACCTGGCCGACACCGACTTCGTCGCCTCCACGCACCGTGGCCACGGCCACTGCATCGCCAAGGGCGTCGACGTGGCCGGCATGATGGCGGAGCTGTTCGGGCGTGCCACTGGCTGCAACAAGGGCAAGGGCGGCTCGATGCACATCGCCGACGTCGACAAGGGCATGCTCGGCGCGAACGGCATCGTCGGCGCGGGCATCCCGCTCGCGACCGGCGCCGCACTCAGCGCGAAGCTGCGCCGCACGGGCGGCGTGGCCGTCGCCTTCTTCGGCGACGGCGCCAGCAACCAGGGCGCCTTTCACGAATCGCTCAACATGGCCGCGAACTGGAAGCTCCCCGCGGTGTACGTGGTCGAGAACAACGGCTGGGGCGAGTTCACGCCGACCGACTTCGTGATCCCGGTGAAGGACATCGCGGTGCGCGCGAGCTCCTACGCGATGGCCTCGGCGATCGCAGACGGCATGGATTTCTTCGACGTCAGCGAGAAGGCCGCCGAAGCGATCGGTCGGGCACGCGCCGGCGAGGGCCCCACGCTGCTCGAGTGCAAGACCTACCGCTTCATGGGCCACTTCGTCGGCGACCCGCTCAAGTACCGCACCAAGGAGGAGGCCGAGCGCTGGATGCAGCAGCGCGACCCGCTCGACGGCTTCGAGGCGCGGGTCACGGAGGCGGGGCTGGTCGCCAGCGCGGATCTCCGCGCCATCGACCGCGCCGTGGAGGAGGAGATCGCCGCGGCGGTGGAAGCGGCGGAGGCCGCTCCGTTGCCCGACCCGTCCGAGGTCACGACCGACGTCTACGTGGGAGGCGCGGCGTGACGCAGCAACGCAAGCTGGGCTTCGGCCAGGCGGTGAACGAGGCGCTTCGCATCGCGATGGAGACGGATCCCGACGTGATCCTGCTCGGCGAGGACGTGGCCGGCGGCGGCACGCGCGAAGGCGAGGACGTCGACGAGATGGGTGGGGTGCTCGGGACCACGGTCGGTCTGGTGAAGGCGTTCCCGGACCGAGTGCTCGACACGCCGATCAGCGAGATGGGCCTGATCGGGACGGCCGTCGGCGCGGCAGCCACCGGTCTCCGCCCCGTCGCGGAGCTGATGTTCATCGACTTCCTGGGCACCTGCCTGGACCCGCTGCTGAACCAGGCCGCGAAGCTGCGGTACATGTTCGGCGGAAAGGCGCGCGTACCGCTCACGGTGCGCACGGTGACCGGCGCCGGCATGCAGGCCGCTGCGCAGCACTCGCAGTCGCTCTACTGGATGACGGCGGGCATCCCCGGCCTCAAGACCGTGGTCCCCGCGACGCCCCACGACGCGAAGGGCCTGCTGCTGGCCGCGATCCGGGACGACGACCCCGTCATCTTCTGCGAGCCCAAGAGCCTGCTGTTCGCGCCCGGCGAGGTTCCGGAGGGCGACTACGAGGTGCCGATCGGAAAGGCGCGGCTGGTTCGGGAAGGCTCGGACGTCTCGCTGATCGGCATGGGCGCGACCGTGCGCATGTGCGAGGGGGCGGCGGACCAGCTCGCAAAGGAGGGCGTCTCGGCCGAGGTGCTGGATCTGCGCTCGCTCGCGCCGCTCGACGAGGAGGCGATCCTGGCCACGCTCGAGAAGACCGGAAGCGTCGTCGTGGTGGACGAGGCGACCCCGCGCTGCGGCATCGCGAGCGACGTCGCGGCGCTCTGCGTCGACCGCGGCTTCGACTTCCTGAACACCCCGGTGCGCCGCGTCACCGCGCCCCACGCCCCGGTGCCCTTCAGCAAGGTGCTCGAAGACGCCTACATGCCCTCCGCCGCCAAGATCGTCGCCGCCGTCCGCGACCTCCGCACCTGACCCCCATGGCGGGGACGTTGGTCAAGAAGTCAAGTTGGGGGGGAGCCACGTCCCCGGAGGTCTTGACTTCTTGACGAACGTCCCCGTTCTGGTTCGGATGCCGAAGCTCGGGATGACGATGGAGGAGGGGACGGTCGTCGAGTGGCGGGTCGCGGTCGGGGAGCGCGTCGAGAAGGGCGCGCTGCTGCTCGTGATCGAGTCCGAGAAGAACGAGGCCGAAATCGAGGCGACGGCGAGCGGGTTCCTGCGCCACACGTTCGTCGCGGAAGGCGAGGTCGCGCCGTGTGGCGCGCTGCTGGCGGCCCTCACGGAGACGGCGGACGCGACGCTCGACGCCGCAGCGCTCGCGGCCGCCGAGGCGCCCACCGTACCCCCGGACGCAGCCTCCGAGACGGCTCCACCCCGCGCGTCGGCGGCGCCGGCGACCTTCGAGCGGCGCGCCGTCGCGCCCGCGGCGCGCGCGCTCGCCCGCAAGCTCGGCCTCGAGCTCGATCGGGTGAGCGGCACCGGCCCCGGCGGCCGCGTCACGAAGCAGGACGTGGAGGCCTTCGCCGCCGCGCGCGAGCGCCTGGTCCCGGTGGAGGAGGGCGTCGCCGTCGAGCTGCTGCGCGAAGGGCAGCGCGGCGAGCCCGTGCTGCTGATCCCGGGCTTCGGCACCGACGCCTCGTCGTTCGCGGCGCTGGTCCCGGCGCTCGCCGAGCGCTTCCAGGTTCTCGCGCTGAACCCGCGCGGCGTGGGCGCGTCCGACCCGAGCGGCGACGGGCTCGACGTGGCGCGCCTGGCGGCCGACGTCGCCGCGGTGATCGCGCACGCCTCGCCTCAGCGGCCGGTGCACGTGGTCGGCGCGAGCCTCGGCGCCGCCACCGCCCTCGAGCTCGCCCTCACGCGGCCGGAGCTCGTCGCGAGCCTCACGCTGATCACCCCGTTCGTGACGGCGACGCCGCGGCTGCTCGCGACGATCGACGCGTGGTGTCGGATCGCCGCCGAAGCGAGCCCCGCGGCGCTGGCGCGCTTCCTCGCGCCGCTCTTGTTCTCGGACACGCTGCTCGCGGACGAGCGACGCCGTGAGCGTACGCTGCGCGGCCTCGCGGCCGGCCTCCCGCGCGTGCCGCCCGCCACCCTCGAGCGCACCGCGGCGGCGCTCGGGGCCTGGTCGGGCACGCGCGCGGACGATCTCCCGCGCGTGGCGGCGCGCACCCTCGTGCTGGCGGCGGGCGCCGACCTGCTGACCCCCGATGCAGAGGCGATCGCCCGCGCGATCCCGAACGCGGCCCGTGTGATCGTGCCGGGCGCGGGTCATGCGCTCGCCATCGATACGCCCGCCGCCGCGACCGAGGCCCTGACCCACCACCTGGAGAAGGCATGACCCAGCACGTAATCGTGACCGGCGGCTCCGGCTTCGTGGGGCGAGCCCTGATCCGGACGCTCCGCGAGCGCGGCGACACGGTGCGGGCGCTGGCGCGCTCCCCTGCGGCGGAGAAGGCGGTGAGCGCGGCGGGCGCCGAGCCGGTCTCGGGCGATCTCGAGGACGAAGCCGCCCTCTCCGAAGGCATGCAGGGCGCATCCCTGGTGATCCACGCCGCCGCCAAGGTCGAGCTCTGGGGGCGCCGCGAGGACTTCCTGCGCATCACCGTGGGCGGCACCGAGCGGGTGATCGCGGCCGCCCGCGCGGCGGGCGTGGGGCGGCTCGTGCACGTCAGCACGGAGGCGGTGCTCGCGGGCGGCAGCGCGCTCGCGGGGGTCGACGAGCGCACGCCGCTGCCGGAGAACCCGGTGGGGCTCTATCCGCTCTCGAAGGGCCTGGCCGAGCAGCGCGCACGCGCCGCCAACGACGCCACCCTCACCACGGTGGTGGTGCGGCCGCGGCTGATCTGGGGGCGTGACGACAGCGTGCTGTTGCCCGGCTTGATCGCCGCCATGAAGAGCGGTGCCTGGTTCTGGTTCGGTGGCGGCCGGCATCCGACGTCCACCTGCCACGTCCGCAACGTGTGCGCCGGGACCCTGCTCGCGGCCGAGCGCGGCCGCGGGGGCGAGGTCTACTTCCTCACCGACGGGGAGCCCGTGGAGTTCCGCGACTTCGTGACGCGGATGGTGCGCACGCAGGGGGTCGAGCCGCCGGCGCGGGAGGCGCCGCTCTGGCTGGGCGACGGGCTCGCTCGCGCGAGCGAGGCGCTGTGGCGGGCGCTCCCGCTCCGGGGCGAGCCGCCGCTGACGCGCACCGCCATGAACCTGTTCTTCCGCGAGGTCACGATCCGGAGCGACAAGGCCGCGCGCGATCTCGGCTACGCGCCGCCCGTCTCGATCGAGCAGGGCCTGGCGGAGCTGGCGGCCGCGGCCGCATGAGCCCGGCCCAAAGAGCGGGTCAGGCGCCAGGCTCCGCGTCGGCGACGATCGCTTCGACGGCGGCGCGAAATTCCGGCGTCAGGTTGTGCGGGGCCAGTCGCGCCCACCAGTCCCGGCCGCCCGGCGCGGCGAGGATGCGACGCAGATTCTCGCGGGACACCGCGAGCGTATCGCGCCGCACGGCGCCGAACGTCTGTTGGAACCAGCTGTTCTCGAAGGTCGCGAACAGGGAGCCGATCAAGGCCTCGAAGCGGGTGCGGTCTTCCGGGGACGTCAGCTCCCCGGCGAGCCCACACCGCCAGATCGACGCCACGCCCGCGTCCTGCGCCAAGAGCCCCCACCAGCGGTTGAAGGCGTCGTTGGTGGCGACGTACATCGACGCCTCCATCTGGCGCGAGTTCTGCTCGATGAGCCGCGAGTTCTGGCGGATCTGGTAGGCGACGTAGACGAGCGACAGGATCACCGCCACGCCGCCGACGAGCTCGCCGATCGCGCCGAGATCCTGGAGGCTCATCGGACGCCGGGCCTACGGCTGCTTCTTCTGCGCGGCCAGCATCATCGCCACGATCGGGCTCGGCTCGGCCGGCTGCCAGCGCTTGTAGGCGACCCCGCGCGGCTCGGGCCAGGCGAGGTCGACGTCGACGCGCGTGCCCGGCGCCGAGGCGCCGGCCAGCACCGTGAGCGCGGTCTCGAGGACGCGCCGCTGCGTCGCCCCGTCGGCGACGCTCCCGAAGGCGTGTCCGAACGGGAACTCGACGCCGACGACTCGCGGCGCCAGCAGGTGCTCGGCGCCATCGGGCATCGGGGTCACGGTCACGGTCGGCAGGCCTCGGCTCTCGAGCTCACGTGCCAGCACGGGCACGTTCTTGCAGCAGTCGGGTCAGGCGGGGGCGAGCACGACCCCGTCGGCGCCCTCCTCGCGGAGTGCGGCGGCGATCTCGGGCGCCGTCTGCTCGCGCCAGACGTCGAGCCCCGCCTGCTGGAAGCCCATCACCGAGACGTGCCGTGCGGTGGAGGAGCCGACCACGCCCGCCTCGACGAGCTCGGCGAGCCGCGTGGTCGGGAGGGCGATGTCGTGGTCGGCGAGCACGTCCTCGCTGTTCAGGTGGAGGTGCATCATCCCGAGCGCGGCCGTCTCGACGTCGGCCGGGATCGCGCGCCACGAAGGGTCGCCCCAGGTGGGCTCGCGGCGCTCGCGCTCCCCGTCGAAGCTGGCCTGGCTCGCCTTCAGGTAGAGGCCTGCCGAGCTCAGCAGGGCGATCCTCGCCTCGGCCAGCCGCTTCTCGAAGGGTGCCCACACCGGCGCCTCGTGCCCGGGCAGCCGCGGCGGCTTCTCGAACATCGGCCGGAAGGAGCGGGGGAGGAAGGTGAAGGAGTCGACACGCATGACCGGCAGCGTATCACGCGCGCCTGCGCCGGCGCAGCCGGTTGGGCCTAGAACTCCAGGCGCGCCATCAGCCACATCACGTGCACTCGATAGTCGTCGAGCGTGTCGGCCAGGAAGACGTCGGTCGAGGGCGTCACCACGCCGCTCCCATTCACGTTGGAGCCCGGCAGGAAGGGGCCGAGATCCTGTCGCCGGAAGTCGTCCTTCAAGTCGTAGTTTTCGAAGTAGTAACCCAGCTGGAGCGAGAGACGCTCGCTCACGCGCAGACGCAACGCTGCCGTGAAGGACTGCAGGGTCTCCTCGATCGGGTCGAACGAGACGGCGTTTCCGCCGTCGCCGCCGGTGGTGGGAGGCGCCGCCGGAACGAAGCCGTCCGGTCCCCGCGATCGGGTGTGCTCTCGCCCGAAGTGCAGCTGATAGCCGAGCTCGAGATCGAGGCGCTCGGGGAGCAGCGCCACCCGCATCTCCACCCCGCCGGTGTGGTAGTTGGTGCGCGTCGTGCTCGACCAATCGTTGAGCGGATCGTCCACCGCCAGGATCGATCCCGGGGGCGGGACGAAGAACGAGCGCGGTCGCCAGCGGGAATCCTGTTCGTCGCGGAGCTGCTCGAAGTGATAGAACACGCCCGCGCCCACCCGGGGATGGAACTGATAGAAGGCCTGGCCGCCGACGTTCCAGCCCATGCGCTCGGTGAGTCCAGCGTCGCTGTCGGCGTAGTCCGCGGTTTCGAAGCCGCCGGACAGGCCGAGCTCGAGCCGCTCGCCGCGCATCCACCGTGCCGCGAGGTCCACGCGGTGCAGGTCGCGGTCGGCGACGTCGTACTTCCGAAGCGCCGGGTACTCGCCGAAATCGCGGGCTTCGGCCTGCCCTGCCGCATCGAACGAGCGATCCACGTAGGCGAAGGTGTCGTAGCTGTCGCCATCCCGCGTGCGGAACGAGTACCCCGCCTGGACGATCGATTCGTCCGTGGGGCGGAAGTCGAGCTTCAGGTCGGGGCCGTGGTCATGAAGGCTCTCGACCTCGCGGTCGCTGCTGCGGTCCCAGTGCTCCCAGGCGTAGCCGACGTGGCCGGTGACACGCTCGCCGAGCTCCTGGCCGACGTCGAGGGCGGCCTTCTGCACCGTATAGTCGTTGGGGACGCTCCAGCGCGGGTCGGCGACGAGCGAGCCGTCGTTCAGCACGTGCTCCGGGAACAGCAGCCGGTCGCTGTCGTTCTCGTAGTCGTAGATGCGGTAGCGCAGGTCCACGTCGAGGCCCGGGAGCGGATCCGCGTTCAGGCCCACGCTACCGAGCAGCGTGGTGACCTCACCATCGAGGTCGTCCTGGGGCAGCGTCAGGCCGGGGCTGGCGATGGTCGGGTTGATCGTGTGGGGGAGGAAGCTCTGGTCCTGGTAGCGCTTGCCGTACACGAAGCTGCCGGTCGCCCGGGACGGGAACGCGGTCGGCAGTCGGCTCGCGCCGCTGAGCGCGATGCTGTGGGCGGAGTTGTCCGGCGCGAGCGCGAGCTGGCCGCGGCTCGCGGCAGTCGGGGTATCGCTCGCCACCAGCGGGTTGTCCAGCGTCGCGCGTTGCGAGGAGTTGTCGTAGAAGGAGCCCAGGTACTCGAGCGCCAGGCTCGATTCCGCGAACAGCAGCTCGACGCCCGTCTTCACCTCGTGTGTCTCGTCGTCGAGGTGCGAGGGAAACGCGACGAAGGAGCCCCCTGGGCTGCCGAAGTTCATGCGCAGCGCGGGATTGTCGTTCCGCTCCTGGCGCCGGTAGTCGCCGTAGAGGCGGAGCTGCTCGTTCGCCCGCAGGTCGAGTCCGGCTCCCCACTCGCGCCAGCGCGCTTCGAGATCGCGTCCGCGCGCGGCCGTCAGCTCCGTTCCGAGCTGCGCGCTGGGGCTCGGCGCCGTCGAGATCCGATCCTGGACGCCGGGCGGCAGGACGAAGTCCTGGTCTCCACGCGTGCGGTAGAGCGTTCTCGCGGAGGTGCTGAAGGAGTCGGGAAGCTCGCGAAGGAAGAAGTCGAACTGGAACTGGCCGTACTCCCCAGCCTCGAGCCAGTAGCTCTGGTCGTCGTAGCCCGGGTCTCGGCCGCGGCTGCGCAGGTAGTAGCGGCCCGTTGCGTCGTCGAAGCGCAGCTCGTAGGAGCCGATCACGCCGGGGTCGAAGTCGCGGTACTCCTCGTAGCCGGCCGAGTCGGTGCGCCCCCAGTCGATGCGCCCGCCTAGGCCCAGGAAGCCGTCGAGCTCGAAGCGCGGGTCGGAGTCCTGCCCCGTCGCGGGGAGCGGGAGCAGCAGCGCCAGCAGCAGGGTCCATGTCGGTCGGCGACGCTGGCTCATCGGCTCCTCAGCGGGTGAAGAACATGCCCGACGGGTGGTTGCTTCCGTGCACCTGGGAGTGGCAGTGCATGCAGTTGGCTCCGAGCACGAACCGGCTCTCGCCGAGCCGCGCTTCCGAGGGATGGAGGGTCGCGACGTGGCAGCTCTGACACAGACGTGGCCCGGCCATTCGCAACATGTTCGGCTGGAGTGAGCCGTGCGGGACGTGGCAGTTCAGGCAGCTTTCGCTGACCGGCGCGTGCTCCCAGAGCAAGGGGCCGCGCTTGTCGGCATGGCAGCCGTAGCAGCTGTCGTTCACCGTGTGCGCGCGAATGAGCGAGTCCGCGATGGTGCCGTGGGGCTCGTGACACGAGGCGCAGCTCATGAAGCTCTCGCCGCTCGCCGAGGTGACGGCCTGACGCATGGGCATGTGGGAGGTGCGCATCGCCTGGGCGGCCGCCAGCGGGTGGCACTGGCGACAGACGGCGCTCTCCGTGGACCGCGAGAGCAGGGCGCGCTCGGAAACGCGCCTCATCACGGTGTGGCACGACAGACAAGAGCCGTCACGCGACTCGTGCGGGCTGCCGTGCCAGAGGCGTTGGCTTCCTCCCTGATGACAGCCGAGGCAGCTCTCGTTCTGGCGCGTGATCTCGGCCGGCTCGGTGCCGTCGAAGGCGAGCCAGGCCGGGTCCGCATCGCGCCCCCCGCTGCGCGCATGTACCGCACCCGGACCGTGGCAGGCTTCACAGCCGTGGCCGACGCGGGCGTTGACCGCGCTCTCGCGGGCCAGCGCCTTCGCGTGCACGGTCCGCTGATAGGCCTCGTTCGCCGGCCCCCCATGACAGCCGAGGCAGGTGTCGTCGCCGACGGTTTCGCCCGCCTGTGCGCTCGCGAGGCCCGGCGCGAGGCAGAGCACGAGTGTGGCAAGCACACCAGCCAGGAGGCTCATCGGGCGTCGAGCCGGCTCACGAGGTACGCGATCACCTCTCCGCGCAGCTCCGGATCGGGAACGTGGTGCTTGGCGAGGAACGCGTCGAGCGCGAGCCTGGGCTCCTGATCTGCCACGTGCGCTGCCACGACGGCGTCGAGCTGCGGGCCGGGGTGGCAGCCCGCGCACGTCTTCTCGACCGTGGCCTGGCCCGACGTCGGTTGCTTCGTGGACTCTCCGTTCGCGAACGCGAGCGTCGACCCGAGCAGGGCTGCACAGGTCCCGGCGGCGATCGAGATCCTGCCCATCTTCGAGCTCCTGCGCGGACCGCTCATTGGAGCTCGAGCACCGCGCGTAGGATGTCCCGCCGACTGATCATGCCAACCAGCTGATTGCCTTCCATTACCGGGAAGCGACGGTGCGTAGAGCGGAAGAACCGGCCGATCAGCTCGACGACGGAGGTCTCGGCGCGCACGCTGTCGACCTCTCGCGTCATGTAGTCGGCCACCGTTCCGGCCGGATCGCCATAATAGCTGGCCTCGTACGCGACCGTCAGGCAATCCCGCTGTGTCAGCAAGCCGACAAGGTTGCCGTGTGCGTCGACCACGGGCGCACCGGACACGCGCCCGTCGAGCAGAATGCGCATGGCGTGCAGGATCGGCAGCTCGGGCGAGAGCACGATCAGCTTCGTCGCCATGTAGTCGCGCGCGCAGTGACCCATGCCACCTCAGTCTGTGTCGCGGTGCCCTGCTCCGCGGGCCAGCCCGCATGCCGCACAACCGGGCCCCGCCTCATCGCACGACCCATCCGGCCGACGCACGACGGGACGCAGCGCCGCCGCCACGGCGAGCATCACAGAGAACGCGAGGAGGAAAGTGGCGATCGGGCTACCTCCCTGCCTTCCGGTCCACGCGGCGGCGATCGAAGGCCGGTGTGCTGTGTTCGACGAAACCAGCGGGCGTTGCGGCGATGAACAGTACCGCAAGTCGCTCGGCCTGGGCCAACGCGAAGCCGGAGTCGAGGCCGAGCACCAGCAGTGCCGTGGCGAGCGCATCGGCTCGCATCGCGCTCTCTGCGATCACCGAGACGGACGCGAGTTCGTGGGTCACCGGCGCTCCACTGCGTGGATCGAGTACGTGGCCCAGGCGACGTCCTTCGTGCACCACGAAGTTCCGATAGCTCCCCGAGGTCGCGAGGCCCTCGTCCGCGAGAGCGATCCGCGTCTGGAGACCGCCGCGCGCCGCGATGGGTCGCTCGATGCCGACCCACCACGGGACGCCGTCGGCAGCGCGCCCTGCCGCCCGCACCTCGCCGCCGATCTCGACCAGGTGATCCACGGCGCCGAGCGCGGTGAGGCGATCCGCCACGACGTCCACGGCGAAGCCCTTGGCCAGCCCCGAGAGATCGAGCTCGAGGTCGGGTACGAGCTTGCGGAGGGCCGGCGGCTGCTGGCGCACCCGCAGCCGCCCGTGGCCGACCCGTGCGCGGGTCGCGGCGATCTCTTCGGGGGCCGGCGGGGTCGCGCGCGGGCCGCCCGGCCCGAAGCCCCAGAGCTCCACCAGCGGCCCGACGCTCGGATCGAACGCCCCACCGCTGAGCTCGCTCACCGCGAGCGCCTCCGCCACCACCCGCGCCACCGGCGGCGAGACGGGAAGCCAGGCGGTGCTGCGCGCGCGGTTGAAGCCCGTGAGCTCGGAGTCTTCGCGCCAGGTGGACATCTGCGCTTCCACCTGCTCCAGCACCGCAGCGATCTCGGCCGCGAGGAGCGAGTGTTGGAGGCCCGGGTCCACCGCCTTCACCGACCAGCCGGTGCCGAGGGCCGTTCCGTGCAGCTCCAACAGCGCGGGCTCGTCGCGACCGCACGCCCACGCCATCAGCAGCACCGCAGCGAGGGCGACGCGACTCACGAGCCGAAGTCGTCGAAGCGGATGCGCTCGCCCGGCACACCGAGCCGGTCGAGCACGGCCAGCACCGCGCGCACCATCAGGGGCGGGCCGCACAGGTAGTACTCGCACTGCGCCGGGTTGGAGTGCTCCTCGAGCTGGCGCTCGAGCACCTCGTGTACGAAGCCCACCTCGCCGCTCCAGCCGTCGTCCGGCTGGGGCTCCGACAGGGCCACCACCCAGCGGAAGTTCTCGTGGGCGGTCTGGAGCCGTTCGAAGTCCTCGACGTAGAAGAGCTCGCGGCGATTGCGGGCCCCATAGAAGAAGCGGATGCGGCGCCGCGTGTGGCGAACGAGCAGCTGGTCGAAGATGTGGGCGCGCATCGGGGCCATGCCGGCGCCGCCACCGACGAAGATCATCTCGCGCTCGCTCTCCTCGACGAAGAAGTTCCCGTAGGGCCCGGCGACGTCGAGTACGGCGCCGGGCTCGACGCCGAACAGGTAGGACGAGACGATGCCGGGAGGGGTCCCGAGCGGAGCGCCCGGCGGCGGGGTCGCGAGCCGCACGACCAGCATCACGATGCGGTCCTCGCCAGGGTGGTTCGCCAGCGAGTAGGCGCGTGTGGTGGGGACGTCCGTTCCCGCGTGGTGGCGCCACAGATCGAGGCGATCCCACTCGGAATGTCGCTCGGGCTCGATCCGAAGCTCGCGGAAGCGCTTCTGGTAGGGCGGGACCGTGACCTGGACGAAGGCACCGGCGCGGAAGTCGAGCTTCTCGCCCTCCGGAAGCTCGGCCACGATCTCTCGAATCAACGAGCCGACGCAGCGCGCCGAGCGCACGCGGCAGCGCCAGCGCTTCACGCCGAAGATCTCCTCGGGCAGGGAGACGGCGAGATCGCTTCGGAGCAGCAGCTGGCAGGCGAGCCGTGCACCGGACGCCAGCGCGGACCGGGGCAGGCGCTCGGCGTCGGTCGGCAGCGGCGACGGAGCGGTCCCCACCACGTCGACACGACACTGGCCGCAGGTCCCCTTGCCCCCACAAGCGGCAGGGAGCGCGATGCCGGCGGCGCCGAGCACGTCGAGCAGCCGCTCCCCGAGCGCCCCCTCGATCCGGCGTTGCCCGTTCACCGTGACGACGGCGGTGCCGCTCGGCATCAGCCGGCTCCGTGCCAGCAGGATCAACAGCACCAGCGCGAGCACGATCCCGGTGAATACGGTGACGGCGAGGAGGGCCTCGATCATCGGAGCTCGAGCCCCGCGAAGCCCATGAACGCCAGCGACATCAAGCCGGCCACCACGAAGGTGAGGCCCATGCCGCGCAGGCCCTCGGGGGGGTCGCTGTAGCGCAGGCGCTCGCGAATCGCGGCCAGCAGGCAGATCGCGAGGGCCCAGCCGAAGCCGCTGCCCGCGCCCCAGGCGATGCTCTCGGCGAACGTGTACTCGCGCTCGGCCATGAACAGGGAGCCGCCGAGGATGGCGCAGTTGACCGTGAGGAGCGGCAGGTAGACGCCGAGCGCCGCCGCGAGCGCGGGGAAGTGGCGCTGCAGCGTCATCTCCAGGATCTGCACGAAGGCGGCGATCACGCCCACGAAGCTGATCAGGCCGAGGAACTCGAGGTCCACGTCCGGCAATCCCGCCCACGCCCAGGCTCCCGGGCGCAGCAGGTGGACGTGGATCAAGTGGTTCAGCGGCACGCTGATCGTCTGCACGACGAGCACCGCGATGCCGAAGCCGAAGGCCGTCTCGAGCCGGCGTGAGACCGCGAGGAACATGCACATGCCGAGGAAGAACGAGAGCGCCAGGTTCTCGACCAACGCCGCCCGCAGGAACAGCTCGACGAGCTCCGTCATGCCCGCTCTCCCGCGGTCGCGCTGTCCGGCGCGAGGGCGCCGACCTCGGCCGGCGTGCCGCGTACGCTGCGCAGCGCCCAGATGCCGAAGCCGATCAGGAAGAACGCGCTCGGCGGCAGCAGCATCAGGCCGATCGGGGTGTACCAGCCGCCGTTCTCGACCAGGTGCAGCACCTCGACCCCGAGCAGGCTGCCCGAGCCGAGCAGCTCGCGCACACCACCCACCAGGGTCAGCACCAGCGCGTAGCCGAGGCCGTTGCCGAGTCCGTCGAGCAGTGCGAGTCCCGGCCCGCGCCGCAACGCGAAGCTCTCGGAACGCCCGAGCACGATGCAATTGGTGATGATCAGCCCGACGAAGATCGAGAGCTGGCGGCTCAGCTCGAAGAAGAACGCCTGCAGGAACTGGTCGACCACGATCACCAGGGAGGCGATGACCGTGATCTGGATGATCAGGCGAACGCTGCGCGGGATCTGGTGCCGCAACAGGCTGATCGTGACGTTCGAGCCGACCAGCACCACGATCACCGCCGCCGACATCGCGAATGCCGTCGCGAGCGTGCGCGTCACCGCCAGGGCGGAGCAGATCCCGAGGACGTGGAGCGTGACCGGATTCTCGTCGAGCAGGGGCCGCAGCAGCGTGCGCCCCGCCGTCCCGGGCGCCTCAGCCATCGTGTTGCCCTCCTCCCCGGGTCATGCGCTCCAGGAAGGGCCCGTAGCCGTCCGGCCCGAGCCAGAAGCGCAGCAGCCGGGTCACGCCCTGGCCGGTGCGCGTGGCACCCGAGATGCCGTCCACCTCGAAACGGGCCTCGGGCGCCGTGCGGTCGCTCTGACCGCGCGCGACCCCGATGCGGATCGCTCCCGTTTCGTCGCGCACGAGCTTCCCGGCCCAGAGCGAACGCCAGTCCGGGTTCTCGATCTCACTCCCGAGACCCGGTGTCTCGCCGTGCTCGTAGAACTCGAGCGCGCGCACGGTATTGCCGTCGGCATCGAGCGCGAGGTAGCCATGGAGCGTCGAGGCATAGCCGGCGCCGTAGACCGGAAGCACCAGCAGGCGCAGCACGCCGGACCGCCGCACCAGGTACACCGTCACGTGGTGTGGGCGACGGCCGATCCCGGCCGGGTCGCGTTCGCGCGGCAGCGGCTCGGAGAACGCGGGGTCCGGTTCGGCCTGGCGCACGTCGACTTCCCCCGGATCGAGCTCCGCCGCGAAGCGCCCGCTCGCGAGCTCGACCACGCGCGCCTCGAGCGTCACGCCGCCCACGGGGCTTCCGGCCTGCTCCAGCCCGGGCAACGCCGCCACCATGGCCACGATGCGCTCCGCGCGGTCGCGCTCGCGATGGGCCGCCTGGTACGGGCGGAGCGTCAGCACGGCGCTCGTCACCAGGGCGGAGCACAGCCCGCAGACGCCGAGCGTCACGAGCAGCGCGCGGAGCGGCGTGTCTCTCGGAGTCGTGTGCCCGACTGCGGACGTATCAGCCTGCATCCGGCCTCCTGCGCCAGCTCCCGAGACGCACCACGATCTGGTCGATCAGGGGGGCGGCGACGTTCGCGAGTAGAACGGCCAGGAAGACGCCCTCGCGGTGCGCCGGGTTCGCGATGCGTACGAGCCCGACGACGGCGCCGAACAGTGCGCCGTAGATCCAGCGCCCGGGGTTCGTCACCGCGGCCGTCACGGGGTCGCTGACGAGGAAGACCAGCCCGAAGGCGAAGCCACCGACCACGAGGTGCCAGTGCCACGGCAAGGCAGCCGCCGGCCCGCCCGCGCCGCTGGCCTCGAGCAGCAGCACGGCGGCTGCGAGGCCTCCGATTGCGCCGAGCACGATCCGCCAGGAGGACGCACCGGCATACAGCAGGACGACGGCGCCGATCCCGGCCGCGAGCGGGGAGGAGCCGCCGAGCGTGCCGGGTCCGCGTCCGACGAACGCGGTCCACCACGAGGGCCCGGTCGGCTCGAGCGTTCCGTCCGCCAGGGCGCCGAGGGCGGTGGCTCCGCTCCAGCCCCCCACGGGCCCCCACACGGCGTCGCCGCTCAGCGAGCCCGGGTAGGCGAAGTAGAGGAAGGAGAGCCCCGCCACCACCGGATGGACGAAGCCGCGTCCGAAGCCGCCGAAGATCTCCTGGCCGATCGCCACGCCGAGCGCCGCGCCGAGCGCCGCCTGCCACGCCGGAAGTGAGGCCGGCAGGCAGAGCGTGAAGAGCAGGGCCGTCATGGGCAGCGCGACGGGATCGAACGGGCGGCCGCGAAGACGCGCGAAGACGACCTCGACGCTCCCACCGGCGAGCAGTGCGACGACGAAGAGCGGCGCGAAGTAGAGCGCGCCGTGGAGGAACGGGGAGACGATGCCGCTGGTCGCGTGGCCGATGCCGAGCGCCTCGAGGGCCTGGGCGCGCCAGCCCGAAGCGGCTGCGCCCGCTGCCAGCCCCAGGTTCGCCTGAAGGCCGGCATTGTGGAGACCGAGCAGGAGCGCCGGGAGCGCAGCTACCGCCAGTGCACGCTGCAGCCGCGGCACCGTGAGCGGGCTTCGCACGTGGGGCGGGGCGGTCGAGAGCCCACGCGCGGTGAAGTAGGCGGTCGGTGCGTCGGTGGGCATCACCCGAGCTCCTGCTCGAGCTGGCGAAGCACACCGACCAGCAGCGGGCCGTACTCGAGCTTGCTGGGACACAGGTAGCTGCACAGCGCGAGGTCCTCGTCCTCGAGCTCGAGCGCGCCTGCCCGCCGCGCCGACTCGGCGTCCCCCGCCGCGACGGCCCGCAGCAGGAAGGCCGCGTGGAGGCGCAGCGGCCAGGCTCGTTCGAACAGCTCGAGCGGCAGCATCGCGCGAGGCCGCGCGTGCAGGGCGCTCGTCCAGCGCGGGCGTCCGAGCCAGGGCATCACCCAGCTTCCGCGTCCCGGCCGCGGCCAGGCGCGCCGCTCGGCGTCGGTGCTCTCCGCGATCACGCTCACCTGGTCGTGGTAGCGGCCGAGATAACCGTCCGGCCCCGCCGCGCGACGGCCCGAGAGCAGCGAGCCCGACACGACCCGGCAATCCCCGGGCTCGAGCTCGCCCCGCACCAGATCCTCGATGCTCGCGCCGAGGCTCGTGCGCAGCAGGCGCGGCCGCCTGACGCGCGGCCCGGCGAGCGCGATCACCCGCTCGGGGCGAAGGCGGCCCGTCCGCAGCAGGTGGCCGATCGCGAGCACGTCCTGGTAGCCGAGGTACCAGACGTGTCGCTCGCCGCCGACGGGAAGCAGGTGGTGGATGTGCGTTCCGGGCAGGCCGGCCGGGTGCGGGCCTTCGAACTCGACCACGCGGATGCGTGCGGGATCCGGACTCGAAACCGCCGTGCCGGGGGCGACGCAGACGAAGACCGGCCCGTCCACGAGGCGCGCCAGCGCCGCGAGGCCGAGTTCGAGATCCTCGGGACGCTCGCGCAGGACCACCTCGGCGGGCGCCGCCAGCGGGTTCGTGTCCATCGCGCGCACGAAGATCGCGGCGGCCGGGCGCACCGGATCGGCGATGCGACCGAAGGGCCGCGTGCGCAGCGCGGTCCACAGGCCCGAGCTCCGGAGGAGGGCGACCAGGCGTTCCCGGGGCTGCTTCGCCAGCTCGCCCGCGCCGCTGCGCGGGAAGGTGACCTCGTCGCCGTGCGTTCGCTCCACCCGGATCGAGCCCGGGTGCAACGCGTCACCGCGCTCGACGGCCCGGACGACCCCGGCGGCAGGCGACGTGAAGCACAGCTCGGGTTGCTCGCGATCGACGAAGAGCGGTTGTCCGAGTGCCACGCGATCGCCCACGCCGACCCGGAACTCGGGACGCACCCCCGGGTAGTCGGCGCCGAGCACGGCGACGGTCGTCGCGGAGGGGGCGTCGTGGATCGCCGGCTCCGGGGCGCCCGGAATCGGGAGGTCGAGACCCCGACGCAGCCGGATTCGCGAGACGTCTGCCCTGGTTCGCGCGAGCCCGTCCGGCACCGCCCTACGATGCGAGCCCCGGCGACCCCCCGCAACCCCGGCCGTTCGGAACGATGCCCTAGGCCAGACTCGTACCGCAGTCCATGCAGTAGCGGTTTCGATCGCGCCGCATCTTGGCGTGGCTGGTGTCGCGGCACTCCCGGGCCGGGATCTTCGCGTTCAGGACGTCGCCACAGGTCGGACAGCAGCGCACCCGGATCACCATGCGTCCGTGGTTGTCGTTGGGGCAGCGCCTCTGCTGGGTCACGAGGGTTCCCTCACGCTTCGCGCGAGGTGGGGACGCGCCTCTGCCTCCGCCTCACGCTCTCCCGCGTGCAGCTCGGCCCAGAAGCGCCTGCGCGCCCTTGCCGCGCGGCGCTCGCCCGGGTCCATTCGCAGCCGTCGCCAGAGGCTCGCCAACAGCCCGCCGATTCGCTGCCGCACCTCAGCTCGCGGCCGCGACGGGCGTCGAGACCGGGTAGGCCGGGTTGTCGAGTCCCGCGCTGCCGCCGAAGTCGTCGTAGTTCCGGCACTCCTTCTCGAAGGCCGCGTCGGCGGAGGATGCGTAGCTGTAAGCGAAGCAGGTGTAGCTGCTCTCGACTCCCGCTCCGACGCGGCAGCGTGCCGGTTTGTCCAGGGGCAGGGGCCCACCCCGTCGGGTGCCCCACGCCGCCTGGCCCGAGGAGTCGTACCTGCCGTACCGGCTCGGCGCGCCCACCCAATCGTGCAGGCGACGTCTCACGTCGGAGTCCGATCGGCCCACGTAGAACACCAGGAACGTGGTGCCATCCATGTATCCGAGGGCGTAGTTGCCGGGTGAAGTCCGGCTCACCACGTCATCGATCACGAGGTCGTTCAGCGGGAAGGATCCCGCCATTCCCAACGGACCCATCGGGAATCTCCGCGCCCGGTAGCTCCCCAAACAGCTCGGACACAGGGAGAGGGCATGCGCTGCGGGATGCCCCGCCTCGCACCAGAAGCAGCTCGCCCAGGGGGACGATTCGTGGCTGCGCTCGAACGGATGTTGTCCGAGGCCTCCGCCTTGGCAGTGTTCCATGATCCCCTCGCTTCCCGGGCGGACCCCACGGGCCCTGCTCCTTGCTAACTATACTCCATATGCAAAATATATCAAGCACACCGGCTGGAACGGGGGCTGTCCCCGCGCCGCACGGCTCATCCGAGCCTCACCTCGACCCGATGCTCGCGGCCGTCCTCCGCCAGGGGAACGCACGCCTCGTTCGAGAGCTGCGTGCCATCGAGCTCCAGGTGGGAGACCCCCCGGCAGACCCCGTTCGGATTCTGGACGCGGATCCGGTAGAGGCTGCTTCCGTGGAGGTAACGGATCTCGAACTGCCGCCAGTGCCTGGGAACGCAGGGATCGATGCGGAGCGCGGTCCCCTGCTTCTGGAAGCCGAGAATCGACTCGATCCCAGCGCGATACAGCCACCCCGCGGCCCCGGTGTACCAGGTCCAGCCGGCTCGTCCGAGGTGGGGCGGCTGCGAATAGACGTCCGCGGCCACCGCATAGGGCTCGCCCTTGTAGCGGTGCAGGCTCGCGCGACGGCTCGAATGCCGAATGGGGTTCAGCAGGTCGAAGAGCTCACCCGCCTCGTCGCCGTCGCCCAGCATTGCGAGGGCGGTGATCGTCCACGCCGCAGCGTGCGTGTACTGCCCGCCGTTCTCCCGGATGCCCGGTGCGTAGCCCTTGATGTAGCCGGGATCCAGAGCCGTCCGGTCGAAGGGCGGAGAGAAGAGCAGCACCAGGCGGTCTCGACGCCGCACGAGGCGCTCATCGACGGACGCCATGGCCCGGCGCGCCCGCTGTGGGTCGGCCGCGCCTGAGAGCACGGCCCATGACTGAGCGATGGAGTCGATCTGGCATTCGTCGTTCTGTGCCGATCCGAGTGGGGCTCCGTCATCGAAGAAGGCGCGCTTGTACCACTCCCCGTCCCAAGCCTCCGCCTCGAGGGAGGCCTGGACCGACGCCGCCCGCTTCCGCCAGCGCGCCGCGCGATCGGCGTCTCCGCGCCGCTCGGCGATGGGAGCGAACTCCGTCAGGTTCAGATGCAGGAACCAGCCCAGCCAGACGCTCTCCCCGCGGCCCTCGTGGCCGACGCGGTTCATGCCGTCGTTCCAGTCTCCGCCGCCGATCAAGGGCAGACCGTGGCTGCCCACGGCGAGGCTCGCATCCAGCGACCGCGCGCAATGTTCGTAGAGCGTCGCTCGGTCTTCGGACGTCGTGGGCTCGAAGTAGGCCTCCGCCTGGCCCGGTTCCAGGCCCGGTCCGTCGAGCCACGTCACGGGCTCGTCGAGGAGCGCGTCGTCGCCGGAGCTTCGCAGGTAGTGAACGACTGCGTAGGGCAGCCACAGGCGGTCGTCGGAGATCCGTGTCCGGACCCCGCGGCCCGAGGGCGGGTGCCACCAGTGCTGGACGTCTCCTTCCCGGAATTGCCGGGCCGCCGCGCGCAGGATGTGTTCGCGCACGAGGTCGGGCCTCGTGGTCGCGAGGGCCAGTACGTCCTGGAGTTGGTCGCGGAAACCGTAGGCCCCGCCGGATTGGTAGAACGCCGAGCGGGCCCAGACGCGGCACGAGAGGGTCTGATAGAGGAGCCAGCGGTTGAGCAGGACGTTCATCGCAGGATCGGGTGTCTCGACCTGCAGCCGGCCCAACAGCGCATCCCAGTGCTCCTGGACCTGTTCGAGCACTTCGTCCGCGCTCGTTCCGCGATAGCGCTCGACCAGGGAGCGAGCCTCGGCAGCGTCCTTCCCTTGCCCGAGTAGGAGCACGACTTCCGTGCTTTCTCCGGGCTCGAGCACGAGGCGCGTCTGGAGCGCAGCGCACGGATCGAGGGCCGCTCCGGTCCTCCCTGACAGCGCCTCGCCCCGCTCTAGGGCTGCGGGGTGGTCGAGGCTCGCGTTCCGCCCCAGGAACTCGAGGCGGTCACCGGTCCACGAAGTCTTGCCTCCGGTCAGATCGGCGAACGCGATGCGCCCCGCGAACTCCTCGTTCCAGGCGTTTCGCGCGAAGAGGGCCTGCGTGGCCGAGTCGAGCTCGGTCACCACGTGGGGCGCGGAGCGGCTCCGCGAAACTCCCAGCACCCACTCGGCGTACGCCGTCACCGAAAGCCGCCGCTTGCGGTCTGACTGATTCGTCAGGCGGAGGCGCGACACCTTGACGGAGTCCTGAACCGGTACGAGCTGCAGCAGCTCGAGTGAGATGCCGTGGGAGGTGTGCTCGAAGCGGCTGTACCCCTGGCCGTGCCGGATCACATACGGGGACTCCTCGCGAATCGGCAGCAGCGTCGGCCCCCAGATCAGACCGCTGTCCTCGTCCCGCACGTAGAAGGCTTCCCCCGGGCTGTCGCCGACCGGGTCGTTCGACCACGGCGTGAGCCGGTTCTCGCGGCTGTTCAGGGACCAAGTGGTGCCCGCACCCGACTCGGAGACCTGGAAGCCGAACTCGGAGTTCGCCACCACGTTGAGCCAAGGGGCCGGGGTCCATTGCCCGGCGCCGAGAACCGTCACGTATTCACGGCCCTCCGCCGTGAATCCGCCGACCCCGTTCGTGAGCTCGAGATCCAGCCGCGGAAACGCCACGGCATCCGCTGCCCCCTGCGGCGCGCCGAGGCGCGGCGGCACCGGCCCCGGTCGAGGTCGCCCCAGCCTTACCAGCTGCTCGGAGAGCGTTCCCCGGCTGGCGTGCAGCACGACTCGCGAAGCCGCGCCGAGCAGGATCCGGTCCGCCGGAGAGAGGAGCTCGTCCCGCAGCAGGAACACGCCTCCTCGCTCCCAGGGCTGGACGTGCTCCGCCGCCCGGCTCGCTCGCAGCAGGTCCTCGAAGGATTCCTGGAGGCCCTGGGCGTAGGAGGCAGCGCTCGCGTTCAGGATCACCAGGTCTGCATCGATCCCCTTCATGCGCCAGTACTCCCGCGCACGTAGGAGCTGGCGCACGAGATCGCGCTCCTCCTCCCGCTCGATGCGAACCAGGGCGATCGAGAGATCCCCGGAGATGCCGTGGGGCCAGAGCGCGGATCCGCAACTCTGGTTGGAGGCCAGAAGCTGAGGTGCCACGCGCGATGAGGGATCGGCGTAGAGCAGGCGGTTGGCCAGGCGCTGGAAGAGATGCGCCTCGTCCTGGCTGATGCTCAGGTGATGCAGCTGGACCTGCGCCTGCGTCCAGGCCAGGGAGCTCTCCCGTTCGAACGTGGCCGGCTGGCGATACTTTTCGGCGATCTCGAGCGCCTCGCCGCGGGAGGACGCCACCAGCGTCGTGAAGACGACACGCACCGTCTTGCCCTGTGGAATCATGAGGCGTCGCCGAAGACTCACGATGGGGTCGAGGACATTTCCGGCCGTGTTCGAGAGCGGCCCCCCATCGTTCACGGAGAGCGGCGACCGGATCGTGCGGCCGCGGCCGAGGAATCGCGCGCGGTCGCTCTCGTACTCGAGCGGTGCCGTGGTCTTTCCCTCCGCGGCCACCAGGTGAGCGAGCCACACCCGGGGCTCGTCAGCGGAGCGCGGGCGCCGCGTCGCGAGAAGCGTCTCTGCCTCGGCGACGAACTCCGTCTCCACGAACAGGTTCGAGAAGCAGGGATGGGCCTCGTCTGCGCCCCGCGGCGCGAGCACGACCTCGGCGTAGGAGGTGAAGTCGACCTCGCGGTCCCGGCTGCCGACGTTCGTGACGGTCAGCTGGCGGAGCTCAGCATCATCCTCGGTCGACACCACGACCTCGAGTGTGATCGCGAGAGAGCGGTCACGCTGGGTGATCTTGGCCCGGTCCTCGGAGTACACGACGTCGTAGTCATCCGCCTCCACGCCGCTCGGCTGGAAGCCCGCCGACCACACCTCGCCGCTCGCCGTGTCGCGCAGGAATACGAAGGTGCCCCAGCAGTCCCGCGTCGTGTCCTCGCGCCAGCGCGTGAGCTCGAGACCGTTCCACCGGCTGAAGCCCGAGCCCGCTGCCGTGAGCATGACCGAATAGCGTCCGTTGGAAAGCAGATGCGTGCGGGGGGTAAAGTCGTGCGGTGACTCGAAGCGCCGCAGGGTCGGGAGAACGAGGTCGCGTACCAGCGGTGCCGCCTGTACCTCCTCGCCTCGCGGACGCGTCACAGCCACCGAACGCGGGGTTCGTTCCTGGAGCAACAGCTCCGCCGCCTGCACCATCGGATGCGTGTGGAAACGTCTCCGCGTCAGGCCGTCGTGCACCACGTTTCCAAGCGCAACGATGAGCATGCCCTGGTGGTGCGCCATGTAGCTCCGCACCACGGCCACCCGCGCATTCGCCGGAAGATTCGACGGGGTGTAGTCGAGGGCTTCGTAGAAGCCGTAGACGCCGCGGGAGCCCGCTCGTTCGAGCCGCGCGAAGTTGAGGAGCGCAGCTCTGGGGTCCAACATCGCAGCGAGCGCAGTGGCGTAGGGAGCCACCACGATGTCCTCGAACAGCCCCCGTCTGAGACCCAGACCGGGCACGCCGAAATCCGAGTACTGATAGGTGAGCTCCACGTCGCGAAGGTTGTGCGCCGATTCGGACACGCCCCAGGGAACGGAGCGCTCCTCGCCATACTGGATCTGGCGCGCGACCACGAGCCGGCAGGTGAGATCGAGCAGGCTTCCCGCGGGCTGCCGCATCACGAGCAGCGGCATCAGGTACTCGAACATGGAGCCCGACCACGAGACGAGGGCGGCTCCGCGCCCGACGGGAGTGAGGGCGCGGCCGAGCAGGAACCAGTGGCGGGGGGAGACATCGCCCTTGGCGATCGCCACGAAGCTCCCGAGTCTCGCCTCGGAGGCCAACAGGTCGTAGCAGTTGGGGTCGAGGGTGTCCTCCGACGCGCGATAGCCGATCGCGAACAGCTTGCGCGAAGGGTCGAACAGGAACCGGAAGTCCATCTGCTCGACCATCTGCTCGGCGCGGAGTGCGATTGCAGAGAGGCGCTCCGCGAGCGACGGCGCTTCGGGATCCCGTGTGCGCTCGGTCGCACCGAGGTCGCGGGCATGGCTCGTGACGCAGTCTCGCACGCAAGTCGCCCAGGCCACGACCTCGGATCCGGCCTCGGGCTCCGCGTCGGCCGCGAGGGTGCGCGCGATGTCCAGCAGGTTCTCGGCCTGGGCGGCGAGCTCCGTGAGCCGGAGCAGCCATCCCGAGGGCGACGTCGGGGGATTCTCGAGCGCCAGCTCCATCGTGTCGGCCGCCTCGCTCAGGTGGGTCTCGGTCACGGTCTGTGCCCTTCGCGGCCGCTCGGTTTCCTGCGCTGCCTGGCGCAGCAGCTCGAGCGTGTCCCGGACTCCCTCCAGGATCTCGGGGCCGAGTACCGGACGCTGCATGCGCTCGTGACACGCTTGCGCCACGGCGATCAGGTGTCCGGCGAGATTCCCGCTGTCGACGGTGGAGACGTAGATGGGATCGAGCGGCCGCAGGTCCCTCGTGTCGTACCAGTTGAAGAGGTGGCCGCGGTGCCGACGGAGCCGAGACATGGTCCCGAGCGTGTCCTCGAGCCGCTGTGCCATGTCGAGCACGCCGATCGTGCCGAAGTCGTGAGCCACCGTCGTGCTCAGCAGGTAGAGGCCGACGTTCGTGGGCGAAGTGCGGTGAGCGACGACGGGCTGGGGGTCCTCCTGGAAGTTGTCCGGCGGGAGGAAGTTCTCGGCTTCGACGACGAAGGTTTCGAAGAAGCGCCAGGTACGGCGGGCGACGAGTCGGAGGGAGCGCGTCTCGCGCCGCGAGAGACGCTGCGCCTCCGCGAGCTTCGTTGGCAGGCTGATCCGCCAGGCGATCAGGGGCGAGAGCGCCCACAGCAGGAGGAACGGCGTGGCCGCGAGCCAGGCCCCGGTCGGGCTCACGGCGACCCCCACGCCCATCGATGCGGCGACGGCGACGCCTCCAGCCAGGTGTCGGTAGAACGCGCCCAGCCGGAGATCGGCGCCGTACTCGGCCTGCTGGGCCGGAACCCATTCGAGGAGGTTGCGTCTCGTCAGATGGAGCCGCACGAGGGTACGGATCACGGCATCGGCGTGGAGCCAGGCGTTGTGGGCCAACAGGGTGAGGGCCAGGAGCGCTTGCGACAGGGCAACGAACAGGTCGTGAGCCACGGCGCGCAGGTGGCTGCGCTTGGAGATGCCCCAGCGCCGCGGGACCAGGCCGTCGAGGACCGGGATGAAAGACGGCACCGCGATGGCTCCGACGAAGAGTCCGGTCCAGAGCAGCGGAGAACCCCCCGGCAGCGTCCAGGCGGCCAGGGCCAGCAGCAGCGACGCCGGCGCTGCGAGGCTCCGGCGAAGGTTGTCGGCCATCTTCCAGCGGCCCTGGACCGGGATGCGCGCACGCAGCTTGCGCCCGGTGGCGTCCCGGGCGTATCCCAGGACCCAGGGGAGCAGCTGCCAGTCGCCCCGCACCCAACGGTGTTGGCGGCGCGCGGCCACCTCGTAGTTGGCAGGAAACTCCTCGAAGAGATCGACGTCGGTGAGCAGCCCGGCGCGTGCGAACAAGCCCTCGAAGAGATCGTGACTGAGGAGCGCGTTCTCCGGGATCTTTCCCGCGAGCGCCCTCTCGAAGGCATCGACGTCGTAGATCCCCTTGCCGGTGTAGGAGCCCTCGTCGAAGAGGTCCTGGTAGACGTCGGAGACGGCTGCAGCGTAGGGGTCGACGCCGCCCGGACCCGAGACGATGCGCTGGTAGGCCGTGCTGGTCGGGCCGGTGGGCAGTGACGGCGTGATCCGTGGCTGGAGCACCGCGTATCCGTCGACGACGCGTTCTGCCTGCGGGTCGAAGCGTGGGCGATTCAACGGGTGCGCCATCGCCCCGACCAGGCGATACGCGGAGCCCTTCGGAAGCCGGGTATCGGCATCCAGGGTGATCACGTAGCGAACGCCCTCGGGCACGGTGGGCGGCCGGCCTTCGATCGCCACGAAGGTCGTATCGTCGGCGCCGCGCAGCAGCCGGTTCAGTTCGTGGAGCTTGCCCCGCTTCCGCTCCCAGCCGATCCACTTGCCTTGATGCGCGTTCCACAGCCGCCGGCGATGCAACGCCAGGAACCGCGATCCAGCACCCGGCGGACCTTCGTACTGCGCGTTGAGGCGCTCGATGCCCTGGTCGAGCGCCGTGACCAGCTCGTCGTCTCCGGGCGCGTGTTCCTGGTCGGCGTCCGCCCAGTCCGTCAGCAGGCCGAAGTGGAGATGTCCTTCGGGATTGGCGAGATAGTGCACTTCGAGTCGTTCGAGCTGCTGCTCGAGGTCGGCACGATTCGTGAGCAGTGTGGGCACGACGACCAGCGTGCGAAGCTCGGGCGGCACGCCCTCGGCCAGCTCGAGCTTGGGCAGCCGCCTCGGCGGGAGCAGCGCCGGGACCAGGCGATGGGCCAGGCACAGCGCGATGTCTGAGGCGGGCACGAGGCCGAGGATCACCAGCAGTCCGAGCGCCCAGGGCGCGGCTCCTGCCGAGCCTGCGACGAAGACGAGAGCCGAGAGCTGCAAGGCGGTGAGCGCCGCAATGGCGGTGAGGTACCCGGCGATCCCAAAGCGGCGAAGGAGGCGCCGGAGCGAGAGGCGCAGCTCGAAGTGAAAGCCCAGCTGACGCTCGAGATGTTTCCGGCCCTTGGAGACGAGGTAGTACCCCGGGTCTTCCTCGGCGCGCTCCGGCACGCCGCGAAGCCCGAGCGCGTGCCACGCGGCATCGCGTGCCGGGTCAGGGAGCCCCGTTCGAGAGCCCGCCTCGGCGGCCCTCCGGGAGAGGCTCACGGCCTCCTGCGCTACCTCCAGCTCCGATCGCGTCGAGCCCCGCGAGAGGAGCTCGATCTGCTTCCGGTACTCGTCGCGGGTCGCGAAGTCCATCGCGGCGTATGCGGGAGCGGCGCGCAGCACCTCGTCCACGCCGCTCACACTCTCGACGAACTCGAGCCAATCGATGGTGGACATCCAGCGCATGCTGCTGATCACGTTTCGGACGGTGGCGTTCGCTGCGCCCTGGGCGTGGAGCTCGCGGGTCACCACCTCGCCCGGCGAGGTGCCCTCCGCGTCGAGCCTTCGGTTGAGCCAGTCGAGGGCCGGCGTGATCGACGCGTCCTGGTCGCGGAGGCGCTGGACGAGCTGCACGGCGAAGGCGTCGTCCAGCGTACGACCATCCACATCGCGCACGAGGTCGCGGACGTTCTCAGCGGGCCCGCCCGCGAGGCCCAGCAGACGATCGGCCAGCGCGTCGGCTCGGGCGCGCGCATGACGGGCGTGGATCACCTGTTCCGACAGGCGCCGGAGGTTCTCGACGAGCGCCATGCGCAGGTGGATGGGGACGGCCCAGAGCTCGCCGATGCAGAGCGGCTGGACGCGCTGGTAGGCGCGCACGAAGCGGCCGAGCGTCTCCAGCTCGAAGCGGCTGTCGGTGTGGGCCACATAGGCCCAGGCCAGCCCATACACGCGGGGTGCCCCCGCGAGGTGCCCCGCGGCAATCTTCGGTAGCCGGCGGTAGTAGGCCCTCGGGAGGTGGTCGCGGATCTCCCGGAGCTGCTCGTCCACGACGTGGAAGTTGTCGAGGAACCACTCTTCGGCCAGCGTGATCTCGCGCTTCAGGGCGACCGCCGCGACGATGTCGTGATAGCCGGCGAGGAGTACCCGCCCATTGTCGCCGACCCGGGGCAGGAGCGGCCGCCCCCGACGGGGCCTTGCGCTGACGCGCTCGGCCGCGGCCAGGCTCTCTGCATGCTGCTCGAGGCGCTCGGTGCCGAACAGCTCGGCGCGGATCGGCTCCTCTCCCCGAGGCCGAATCTCGACCCGGGTGCCGAGGGCGCTCACTGCCGCTCGCGCGGGGCCGGCAGTGAGATCCCCCGGAGACGCGGGCTCATCGGGAGGGCTTGCGGGAGCGGAGGAACGCCAGGTACTTGAGCAGTTCCTCTTCTTCTTCGGCAGTCAGATCGTCGATTGCGAACGCCGCCAACCTTCTGCGGCGGCCGCCCTTGCTGCCGTCGGGCGGTAGCAGATAGCCGGCCTTCTCCATCAGCGACTCGTACGGCACCGCATAGACGGCCGCGAGGCTGTGGAGCACGTTGGGGGACGGCTTCTGGATCTTCCCCTTCTCCAATTGACTCAGGTAGGCGTTCGACACGGCCCGGTCCGTCGCCTCTTCGACCTGCCGGAGGGACAGCCCCTTCGCCACGCGAAGATCGGCCAGCAAGCTGCCGAGGTCGTTGGCCTGACCGTCGAGCTGCGAGCGCTTGCGGTTGTCCTGGGGTCGACTGCTGCGGGGGGCCACGCGCGCAGTATCGCGCATCTGCGTAGTACATCAAGCGTTCCGCATGACTGCGTTTCGTTCTTAGCGC
>JBFIYM010000031.1:0-30596 GCA_041605395.1 Myxococcota bacterium
ATCTCCACGCCCGCGGCGCTGACCGCCGGGTGGGGGCTCACCACGATCGCGCGATCGCTGGTGGTAGGTGCCGGCGCCGCCGCGAAGGCAACACGCGCGAGCACCAGAACGAAGCCGATGGCGAGCACCAGGACGAAGCCGATGGCGAGCGCCTGGGCGCGTCGGGCGTCGAGCATGCGCCCGACGCTAGCGAAGCTTCAGGACCGCCGGCGTCGCACCGCCCAGCCGACGCCGCCCGCGAGCAGCAGCGCGAGTGTGCTGGGCTCCGGAGCCGGGATGGCGCCGCCGGCGTGGGTGACCAGGCTCTTGTTGCCGCCCGAGCCGATCGGCGGCGCATGGAGGCCGACGCGCAGGCTGCCGTCGTTCATCGCCGCGAGGACGTCGGCGTACGAGAAGCCGTCCGCCAACGAGAACACCACGGTGAGCGATTCGCCGCTGCCGACGCCGTGCTTCGGCTTTGGATTGCGCGCGGAGAAGGACCAGTCCTCCCGGAAGTCCTCGACGCTGCCGCTCGGAAGCCCCGGAGGCTTGGCGCCGATCCGGAAGTCGACCCCGACGCTGCCGCCGATCGAGACCAGACCGCCGATCAGCCCGTCGCCGTCCTCGATGTAGAGGGCGGTCAGCGGCGCGCGGACGCCGGTCTCGTTGTGGAGCGTGATCGAGAACTCCCCGGCGCCTTCGTCCTGGACCTCGACCCAGAGCTCGGCGGTCGGAATCGCGCACTCCCCGCCCCCGTCGCCCGAGATGCAATGGAACGAGAACGACGTGGCCGAGGCGGGGCCAGCCGCCATCAGGCCCACGCATAGAGCGAGCCAGGCAAATCTCGACATGTCCTCTCACCTCCACCCGATGGTGGGTGGCCGCCGGGGCGGAGACGTGTCAGCGGCGCCGCGGCGCCGGCGCGGCGCCGCACGCATTGCGGCGCGGGTGGACGCGGGGCGGCGCTTCCGGCCGGGAGATGGAATTCTCAGCCCGGCAGCAGGGGGGAAGCAGAGGTGAAGATCGGCCCGGGGACGATCGCGTGGAGCGCGCTGCCGCTTCTGGCACTCGCGTTTCTGTCATGTGGCGAGCCCGAGACTGCCGAGCCGGAGGCGGCAGCGTTCGCACGCGAGATCCCGGCGGCGGCCGCGCCGCGCGACCACGTCGTCCTCGTCGTGGAGGGCTTCGGCGAGATCCGCATCGAGCTCCTTCCGGACCTGGCGCCGGTGACCGCTGCGCACTTTCTCGCCCTCGCGGAGGCCGACTACTACGACGGCACCGCGTTCCACCGCGTGGTTCCCGACTTCATGATCCAGGGAGGCGACCCGAACACCCGCGACCGCGACCCGCGGAACGACGGCCACGGCGGGCAGGACCAGCGCGTCCCCGACGAGCGGCCGGCGCTCAGCCATCGCCGCGGCATCGTCTCGCTCGCCAACCGCGGCATCCCGAACTCCGGCGGCTCGCAGTTCTTCATCCTGGTCGCCGACGCCCCGCACCTCGACGGCGACCATGCCATCTTCGGGCGGGTGCTCGAGGGCATGGACGTGGTGGACCGCATCGCCGCGGTGGAGCGCGACGTCTACGGCCGCCACGGCCCCCCCGACCGCCCCGTCGAGGACGTGGTGGTGCGCGACGTCCGCATCGAGCGGGCGGCGGCGGGGCCCGGCCGCTAGCGCTCGCGCGAAAGCTCGCGCAGCAACGTGTCCTTCAGGAAGCCGAGCTCGAGGCGACGCTGCTCCGGGTTCGGCCCCTCGAACTTCCGCATCGCCGCGAGGCCGGAGAGCGTGGCGATCGTGTAGTACTGGAGCGCGAGCCGGCGGCGGCGCTCGACGGGGGCCGTGGCGAAGAAGCGGTCCCAGATCTCGTTCCAGATCCCGAGCGTCCGGGCGAGGAGCGGCTGCCCCTCCGCCCGCCAGTCCGGAGCCGAGAGGTTCAGCAGGATCTCGAAGGTGCAGCGGTAGTGCGGGCTCCCGACGTGCGCCCAGGCGCCGTCGACGAAGGCGTCGACGCGCGCCCCGAGCGAGGCGCCCTCGTCCGGGAGCCCCTCGAGCTCGGCGACCAGGCGGTTGAAGGAGTCGACGAGGACGGCCAGCAGGATCCCGTTCTTGTCCCCGAAGTGGTGCTGGGCGGCGCCCCAGCTCACACCGGAGCGCCGGCTGATCTCGGCCGCGGTGGCCCGGTGGAAGCCGAGCTCGGTGATCGCCTCGACCAGGGCGTCCTGGATCCGAGCGCGCGTCTCGGCGGTCCGCTCGGCGTGGCTGCGGCGCTGGCGCCGGACCGGAGGGGCCTTCAGGGGCTCGCTGGCGCTCATCGGAGGGATTCTCGCATCATCCAATTTACAACGCAAATAGATGGTATATGCTGGGCCTCCGATCCCTTCCGGAGGAACCCCCCGTGAGCGCCGCGCCGAGCCCCGCGACCCCCGTCTCCGCGCCCGCCGGCGGTCGGCCCCCGCCCCGCCTCTCGCGCGGCCTGCCCGGGCTCGGCCACCTGCTCGAGCTCCGCCGCGACCCGATCGCGCTGATGCAGCGGCTGCGCGCGGAATGCGGCGAGATCGGCGAGTTCAAGCTGGCCGGCCATCGCATCGTGCTGCTCACGGGGGAGGAGGCGCAGGAGGCGTTCTTCCGCGCGCCCGACGAGCAGCTCGACCAGGCGGCGGCCTACCCGTTCATGAAGCCCATCTTCGGCGAGGGCGTGGTGTTCGACGCGACGCCCGAGCAGCGCAAGCAGGCGATGCGGAACCAGTCGCTCCGCGACAAGTTCATGCGCGGCCACGCGGAGAAGATCGCGGCCGAGGTCGAGCGCATGACCGCCGGCTGGCCCGCCGAGGGCGAGATCGACCTGCTCTCCTTCTTCGCGGAGCTCACGCTCTACACCTCGACCACGTGCCTGATCGGACCCTCGTTCCGCGACGAGCTGACGCCCGCGTACGCCGAGATCTTCATGGACCTCGAGCGCGGCACGGACGCCCTCGCCTACGTGAACCCCTACCTGCCGATCCCGGCGCTCCGGGCCCGCGACCGCGCGCGCCGCGAGCTCGTCGCCCGGATCCAGGCGATCTTCGAGCGCCGCGAGCAGAGTGGCGAGCAGCACAAGGACCTCTTCCAGGTCCTGCACGGCCTGCGCGACGCGCAGGGCGAGCGCCGCTACAGCGACGACCAGATCGCCGGGATGTTCATCTCGATGATGTTCGCCGGCCATCATACGACCTCGGTGACGTCGTCCTGGGCCATGATCGACCTGCTCCGGAACCCGGCGTGGCTGCAGAAGGTCGTCGCCGAGCTCGACGATATCTACGCCGACGGCCGCGACGTGAGCTACCAGGCGCTGCGCGAGATTCCACTGCTCGAGTGCGCGCTCAAGGAGTCGCTGCGGCTCCACCCGCCGCTCATCATCCTGATGCGGAAGGCGATGAGCGACTTCCGGTACAAGGGCTTCACGGTGCCGGCCGGCCACCTCGTGGCGACCTCCCCCGCCGTCTCGAACCGCATGCCCGAGCACTTCCCCGAGCCCGAGCGGTACCTGCCGGAGCGCTACCTCCCGGGTCGGGAGGAGGACCGCCAGAGCTTCGCGTGGATCCCGTTCGGCGCGGGCCGGCACCGCTGCGTCGGCGCCGCCTTCGCGATGATGCAGCTGAAGGCGATCTTCTCGCTCCTGCTCCGGAACTTCGAGTTCGAGCTCGCGCAGCCGCCGGAGACCTATGCGAACGACCACTCGAAGATGGTCGTCGCCGTGAAGCAGCCGTGCCGCGCGCGCTTCCGCCGGCGCGAGAACACCGCGGCGTCGTCGGCCGGGGCGTCGAGCGCCGCGAACGCCGCCGGTGCGATCGCCGCGACGCCGCTCCGCATCCGCATCGACGCGGACCTCTGCCAGGGCCATGCGGTCTGCATGGGCGAGGTGCCGGAGGTGTTCGACGTCGAGCGCAACGAAGACGGGGAGGACAAGGTCGTGCTCCGCATGCAGCAGCCGCCGCCCGCGCTCCGCGCGAAGGTGGAGGCGGCCGTGCGACACTGCCCGACGCGGGCCCTGTCACTCGAGGAGTGAACGCCCGGTCTATCGGGGCAGCGGCCAGTCGTCGGGCCGTGCCTGCGCGTCGGTACCCCCGTCCGCGAAGATCACCGAGCCGACGATGAAGCGCGCCTCCGGCCCCAGCAGGAAGGCCATCAGCGCGGCGAGCTCCTCGGGCTGCCCGCTGCGGCCGATCGGCACCGGGAAGGCGTCGATGTGCGGGCCAATCACCGGGTCGGCCCGACCCTCGGCGATCATGGCCGTCTCGACCTTGCCCGGTGCGATCGCGTTCAGGTTGATGCCCTGGCCGATCCACGCCCCGCTCGGCGCGTTGCGCCGGACCCAACGCGCGAGCGCGGTCTTCGAGGCGGGGTACGCCGCCAGCGAGCCGACCTTGTCGCCGACGGCCCGCGCCCGCTCCTCGTCGTGGGCGAGGCACGCCTCCACGAGCTCCGCCGACACCATGCCCGGCGGCACCGTCGTGGTCGAGTTCGAGCTCAGCACGACCGCCGCCGGCGCCTCGGCGCGTGCGAGGTCCTCGCGCAGCCCGACCAGCAGGTCGACGGTGCCGAAGTAGTTCAGGCTGGTGACCAGGCTTCCGGCCCGGTCCGGCAGGCCCGACAGACCGGCGCAGGGGACGAGGCCGTCGAGCACGCCGCCGCAGCGCTCGCGGATCGCTTCGATCGCCTGCCGGCGCCCGCCCGGCGTCGAGAGGTCCGCGACGACGTCGGCCTGCTGGACGTCGACCCCGACGACCCGGTCTCCGGCGGCCGTGAGTCGCTCGCGAAGCGCCGCGCCCATGCCCGACGCCGAGCCGGTGATCGCGATGGTCCTCATGTCCGAGCTCCCTGTCTCCCCGTCGGCAGGGAGAAACGTCCCTGTCGGCGGGGAGGAACGCCCCCGCCCGTCGCGCATCCTCCCGGAGCCCCCGGCGACACCCCGCCGTCGCCCGAAGAGGCTGGCTCGACTGCCTGGGGTTCCTTAGGTTCCCACCTCCGTGGCCCGGTAGCTCAGTTGGTAGAGCACCGCACTGAAAATGCGGGTGTCGCCAGTTCGATTCTGGCCTGGGCCACCAGCAAGCCCGCGAGATCGTGGCGCTTCCGGGTCTCGCGCCGCGGCGGGGTCGCTCGGGCGCGCGGTCGCATCACGACGCCCGGCGCGCGACGACGGCGATCGCGGGCGCGAAGCGGCGCCCGGCCCGCGTCGGCTGGTGTAGGTAGACGCCGCCGGGAAGCAGGTACCGGACCACGCCCAGCCAGTCGACCACGTCGAACTCCGGACGCGCCCAGTCGAGCCAGAAGGCACGGGAGCGCTTGTGCAGGTGCGTCGGGTCGCCGTCCAGGAGCCGGACCAGCGGCCCGAGCGGCCCATCGTAGACCGGCACGACCAGCACGAGATGACCGCGCGGGGCCAGGTGGGCCCGGAGCTCTGCGCGAACGGCCTCCAGATCCGGGATGTGCTCGAGCACGTCGAAGGCGACGATCGCGTCGAAGGGACCGGCGAACGGGATGCGCTCTGCGCTCGCCACCGCGAAGGTCGCGCCGGGCACCGCGCGGCGGGCGCGCTCGACGGCGGACCCGATCGGATCGATTCCGTGACGTTGCCAGCCGGGGTCGAGGGCGCCGAGAAAGCGACCGAACGCGCAGCCGACGTCGAGCACGCGGGGCCGTTCGGCGTCGCCCACGACTCCTTCCACCAGCCGCCGGTAGAAGGCGAGCTTGCGGGGCGGGTTCTGGCGGTCGTAGGAGCCGTAGCTGCGCTCGTAGTAGCCTGCGTCGAAGACCGGAGGCACGCCGTCGCTCAGCGGGTGAACCGCGCCCGCACCAGCAGGCCGAGCGTGTTCCGGATGGTCTCCGCCACCTTCATCTTGGTCCCCCCCTCCTTGAAGTCGTAGCGAAGGATCACGGGAACCTCGCCGAACACGACGTCCATGCGCCGGAGCTTGAGCAGGATGTCCACCATGCACTGGAAGCCGTCCTGGTCGAGAAACCGTGTGCCGTAGCGCTCGATCGCGGCGCGCAGCACTTCGGCCCGGTAGGCGCGATACCCGCAGGTGTAGTCGCGAACCCCGCGCGTCGGGAACACGGCCCGGAACAGCAGCGAGGCGCCGTAGCTGAGGACGCGCCGCGCCACGGGCACGCCGATCGTGCGCGCGCCTCGCTGGTAGCGCGATGCGATCACCACGTCGTGGCCCTCGCGGATCATGCGGACCATGCGCAGGATCAGGCCCGGCGTGTGGGTGTCGTCCGCGTCCATGGTGACGATCACGTCCGCGTCCGCCGCCTGGCCCTGCGCCTCGATCAGGCCGTCCCGGATGGCGACGCCGAGACCCTGGTTGGTGGCATGCTCCACGATCGAGATCGGCCGGCGCTCGGCGTGGTGACGCACGATCTCGAGGGTGCGATCGGAGCTGCCGTCGTCGACCACGACCACCTGGTAGGCGAGGCCGGCCTCGTCCATCGCTTCATCGAGGCGGTCGAGCAGCCGCGCGATGCCCGCCTCCTCGTTGAATGCAGGCAACACCACGTGGACCCGGCGGCGCGGACGCGGCTCCGTCGCCTCCGTCATCCGTCGTGCCGCCCCAGCAGCGCCGCGATCTTCCCGGCCGCCGTGCCGTCACCGAAGGCCGGGGTCGAGACCGCCCGCGCCCGGTGCGCCGCCTCGTCGCTGAGCAGCTCGGACGCGGCGCGCAGCAGCGTTTCGGCGTTCGCGTCGGTGCGCTGCGCCACCTGCGCCGCGATCGCCTCCGGGCGCTCGGTGACGCGGCGGGTGACGAGCACGGGGACGCCCAGGAACGAGGCCTCCTCCTGGATCCCGCCGCTGTCGGTCACGATCAGCCGGGCCCGCAGCATCAGCGACACGAAGCGGACGTAACCGAGCGGCTCGCACAGCCGCAGGTTCGGAACGCCCGCGAGGCGCCGCTCCACCTGGGCGCGCACGTTCGGGTTGCGGTGGACGGGGAAGACGAGCTCGACGCTCTCCTGGAACGAGCGGGCCAGCCGGGCCAGCCCGTCGAGCGTGGCGGCGAGGTCGGCGCCGAAGCTCTCGCGGCGGTGCAACGTGACGAGGACGAGCCGGCGCCCCGCGCCCGGCAGCGCGTCGAGCGGGTCCGGCGCAAGACCCGGGACGAGCACGTCGCGTGCGTGGACGAGCGCGTCGATCACGGTGTTGCCCACGACGTGGACGCTCGACGGCTCGATCCCTTCGGCCACGAGATTCTCGCGGGCCAGCGGGGTCGGCGCGAAGTGCAGGTCCGCCACCCGCGCGATCAGGCTCCGGTTCACCTCCTCGGGAAACGGATCGTCGCGCCGGTGGGTGCGGAGACCCGCCTCGACGTGCGCCACCGGCACCTGCTCGAAGAAGGCGGCCAGCGCGCTCATCGCGGCCGACGTGGTGTCACCCTGCACGACGAGACGACCGGGCCGGTGCTTCACGATCAGCGCGCGCATGCCGCGCAGCACGTCCGCGGCGAGGTCGGCCAGCGGCTGGTCCTCGCGCATCACCTCCAGGTTCTCGTCGGGCTCGATCCCGAGCTCCCCCAGGATGGGATCCAGCATCTCGCGGTGCTGGCCGGTCACGAAGACCAGCGGCCCCGGGAGGGCACGCACGACGGGCGCCAGCTTGATCGCCTCGGGGCGGGTTCCGATCACGACCGCCAGCCGGCCGCGGGCCTTCGCTTGGTTCACTCCGGTGGGTCCCCTGCTCGCGCCGGATGGTAACCGCGTTCGCTAGCCGGCCGGCGCGGGCCGAGCCCGCGTGTGCCGCAGCACCGCGAGCGCGCCGCGCAGCCAGAGGGACAGCAGGGGCAGCAGGCTCGCGAGCCGCTCCGGCCACAAGAGCTCACCCAGGTTGAACGACGCCCAGGGGAGTGGCGCATCGAACGGGAGGAAGCCGCGCGGGTTCACCGAGACCTCGCCGGCGCCGAGCCGCGGCAGGATGAAGTCGAACAGCGGGTTCTCGATGCGGACGGGCACCTCGGTGGTGACCGCCGTGATCGCGAGCATGAGGGCGGCGGAGAGCCCTGCCAGCACGGCGGCCAAAGCCCGCGCCCGCAGCATCCCGAAGGCGAGCGGGAGGAACAGGAAGGGAAGGCACGGGACCAGGTAGCGCGGGCCCGGAGCCCACCCGCCGTGCCAGGCGTGGAAGCTCGCGTTCCACAGCAGGAAGCCGAGGGGCACGGCGGCGCAGATCGCGGCACAGCGTGCGTCGGCCTGGCGCAGGCGCCGGAAGCCCAGCAGCGCGAGCGCCAGCAGCGGACTGGTGAAGAGCAGGCCCCGATAGGGGGAGAGCACGAGCTCGTAGAGCCGTTCCAGGGACGGCAGCCCGAACAGCTGTCCGTCCCGCACCACGAGGGCCTCGGGGTTCGAGTGGTGGTAGCTGCTCGCGAACGGATGCCCGAAGGCGGCGGCGTTGTAGAGCCCCTGCACGACGGCGAAGGGAGTCCCCCCGAGCACGAACCAGGGCGCCAGCTTGCGACCCGCCGCGTCGGGAAGCAGCGAGAGCCCGAGCACGGCCGCCACGATCAGGCAGCTCGGCTCCACGATCACGGCGGCGCCGGCGGCCGCGCCCGCGCCCATGGCCCAGGCGGCGGCCCGCCGCTCGGACGAGCGGGCCTCGAGCAGCAGGGCGAAGGCCGCGAAGCCGAGCCCCGCGGCCGGCTGATGGGCGTAGTAGGCGGTGGCGTACGGGAAGGCGAGCGTTCCGAGGCCGAAGGCGAGCGTGAGCCAGGCGCGCGACGCGTCCGCGCGGACCCCGAAGCGGGGCAGCAGCCGGAAGAGCAGCAGGCCGAGGAGCGCGGCGGGCAGCGCGTTCACGATCAGGTTCGTGAGGTAGGCCGCCGCGACGAGATGCCGGCCCTCGCCTTCGGGGAAGAGCGCGGAAGCGAGAGGGCGCGCGAAAGCGTAGACGGGCGCAGACAGCAGCGAGAAGCCGGGCGCCTTGTTCGTGTAGTAGTGGCCCTCGCGCTCGGCCCAGTCCCCGGTGTTCTCGACGAACGCGTCGATGGTGAGGGTCCGCTGCTCGACGATGGCGCGGGTCAGGTCCAGCCGGGAGTTCGCGTTCCAGCCGCCGCCCTGGAAGAAGTAGGCGTAGGAGACGAGCAGGACGCCGAACACCACGCCGGCGACGGGAGCGCGCGCCCGGGTCACCGCCTAGCCCTCCCGGACGAACACCCAGTGCCCGGGGATGGTCGTCAGCCTGCGGTAGCCGGACAGCGCGTCTTCGAAGAAGCCGCCCTCCTCGAGCCAACGCCACAGCTCGAAGCCCGGCGGGCAGCCCAGGCTGAAGTCGTCGCTGTCGACGAAGACCAGGCGCGGGGCGTTCGTCTCGATGTCCTCGGCCAGCTCGCGCAAGTAGCGCTCCTTCTCCTCGCGCGCGGCAACCGGATCGACTTCGGCCAGGCCCAGGGAGAACGAAACGGGGAGATTGCACGGGTAGCGGTTCGCGAGACGGCGATCCAGCTGCAGGAGCGCCGGGTATGCCGGCGGAAGGCTCGTCGAGACGTGCGCGACGGAGTCCCCCGCGACGCTGTGCTGGGAGACGACCCGGGTGAACGGAGTCTCGGGCACGGGCGCGACGCCGGCCTCGACCTGGCGCCAGGCGAGGAGGCCGCAGGCCGCCACCACGAGCGTCGGGGCCACCCATGCTGCGACGCGCAGGCGGGGCCGCGTGCCCCGCGGCTCGAGCCAGGCTCGCAGCTGGGCCGCCACCGCGGCGAAGACGCACAGACCGCCGACGAAGGTCGGCAGCGCGTGGTAGCGCCACCCGGTCTGCTGGTAGAGGTAGACGCCGAAGCACGCGGCCGTGACGAGCGCCAGCGGCCGCGCGACCCGGGCCAGCCCGGAAGGGGCGGGACGCCGGAGCAGGAACGGCACCACGCTGGCGGTGATGGCGAACGCGGCGACGTCGACCTTCACCGCGAACAGCGGAAAGTCCCGGCCGAACACGACGTCCAGCGGGTTCTGGTAGACGTGGTAGACCGCCAGGTGGAGTGGGACCAGGCGGCCGAAGAACTCCGTCCGCGCGGCCTCGGGGAGCAGCAGGAAGTGCGCGGCGTAGGCGACCGCGGTTCCCATCCCGGCGAGCACCTCGGGAGCGACGAGGTTCCGGGGGCTGCGACGGGTGGCCAGCCAGTAGAGCTCGGGGGCGACTGCGACGACCGCGAAGTGCGGCTTCAAGCTGACCCCGATCGCCGCCGCGATGCCCAGCACGATCGCCAGCGCTCGGGGGACGTCCCCGCCCTCCCAGCGCACCGCGCGCATCAGGAAGAAGGGGAAATAGAGCAGGATGAACAGATGCTCGCGCTGGCCGAAGTCGTGGTTCTGCCAGACCAGGAACGCGCCCGCGATCCAGGCCAGGGCGAGGAGGTCGGCGTCCCCGCCGCGGGCCTCGGGCAGGCGCCTCGCGAGCCGTCGGACGCCCCAGGTCGACACCGCGACGAGCCCGAACACCGACATCGAGAACGGCAGGATCGCGTTGGTCCCGAGAAGCCTGGCGACCACCGCCGGAATCAGGTTCAGGTAGAGGATCATCGGCGGGTTGGAGTCGACGAAATCGACGTACAGCGTCTTGCCTTCCAGGAGCTTGGCCGCTCCCTCGAGGAGATACGCGCAGTCGTGGCTCACGCGGAACGGGTCGTACAGGATCTGCACGAGCAGCAGGCCGAGGAGCGCGACGGGCATCGACGCGGACCGCGCCCGGTCCCAGGGAGCCGCCGTCGGGCCTGACATTCGCACCGAGTATGTGAAATTCCGACCCGGTCTCAAGACGGGTGCCGGGCTGGGCTGGGCCAGGTCCGATCGACCCCGAGCCGCTCGGCCGCGGCCCGTGGTATCACTCTGCAGAGTCGGGGGGGGTTCGTTGCGGCGGCGGGAGTCGGACATCCAGGTCTCCGTATTCGGGGGCCGGGGAGATCGCGCGCGAATGGCAGGGCTGGATTCGGGGCCCGCCGAGCGGCTCGGCGTGCTCGGAGCGCGCGCGCTGGTGAGCCTCCTGCGCAGCCTGCCCGAGCGGCGGGCCATGGCGCTCGGCGCCCGGATCGGCCGAAGCTGGGCCCGGCTCGGGGGGTCGCGCGCCGAGATCGCGCACACCAACATGCGCATCGCGTTTCCCGAGTGGAGCGACGCGCAGCGGAGCGTCGTGCTGCGACGTTCGCTCGAGGGCATCGGCCGCGGCCTCGTCGAGTTCGCGCGGCTCGGCATGCTGCCCGAGGAGGTGCTCCGGGAGCGCTTCCTGATCTCGGGCTGGGAGCACTACGAGCGCGCGAAGAAGGAGAGCCCGACGGGAGGCGTCGCCGTGGTGACGGCGCACTTCGGCTCGTGGGAGCTGCTGGCCCACGCGATGACGGCGCGCGGCCTGCCGCTGGCCGTCGTGCACCGCCCGCGCCGCCTGGCCGGCTTCGAGCGGCTCGTGAACGAGCTGCGCCAGGTGGGGGGCGCGGAGGGCTACTCGCGCGGCCGCGCCGCCCGGGACGCCGTGCGCGCGCTCCGCGACGGCAAGGTCCTCGCCATGCCCTTCGATCAGAACTCACCGCGCAGGCACGGGGTGTTCGTGCCCTTCTTCGGACGGCCCGCCTGCGCGCGGGCGGCACCCGTCCGGCTCGCGATGCGAACGCGGGCGCCCGTGCTTCCGGTGTTCGTGCATCGCCTGCCGGACGGCATCCACCACCAGGTCGAGTTCCGGCCACCGATCGAGCTGGCCTTGGAGGGCGGGGACCGAGGCACGCTCGTGCGCGAGAACGCCCGCCGCATGACGGCCCCGATCGAGGCCGAGATCCGTCGCGCCCCGGAGCAGTGGCTCTGGATCCACAAGCGCTGGCGCACGCAGCCCGAGGGCTGGACCCGACCCTACTGAGCGAGCGCTCGCGCGGCCGTGGTATGACTTCCCTCCGGAGAGGTGCCGAACATGACCGCTGGCCCGGAGTCCCATGGCCGCGAGACGCGCACGTTGCGCGTGGCCCGCTTCCTCGTGCGGCATCGCGCGATCGTGGCCAGCCTGCTGCTGGTTTCGACCACCTTCTTCTTCTACCCGATCCTCAACACGATCACGACGGCCGTCGGCCTCCCGCTGCCCGGCCCGCTGGTCCGCATCGACACCAACGCGCGCGACCAGTGGCCGGACCACCCATTCATCCACGCGCAGGACAAGTTCGCGGCCAAGTTCGGCTCGGCGACCGGCGTCGCGATCGGGCTCGTGGTCAAGGAAGGCACGGTCTTCACGCCCGAGACGCTGGCGAAGATCGATCGCATCACGAAGTCGATCGACGGCATCGAGGCGAGCGAGGCCCTGCCCGCCTACGACAGCCAGACGGACGCCCGCGACGAGGCTCGCTACGGCGTGGAGGAGGAGGCCGCGGCGGAGGGCGTCGAGCTCAGCGCCTTCGAGACGATCAAGCGCCTCGACCGGCTCTTCCCGCCCTATCCCGTGAACCACGATCAGGTGCGCTCCGTGGTGCACCGCAGCACGCGCGTGTTCGAGATCCAGGCCGATGGCGCCATCGAGAACCGCCTGCTCGTCCAGAAGCTCCCCGAGACGCAGGCGGAGGCGGACGCGCTGCGCGAGCTGGTGCGGCAGAACCCTCCGGTGATCTTCGGCCGCTTCGTCTCGTACGACGAGAAGGCCGCGCTGATCACGGCGAACTTCGTGACCGACCGCCTCTCCGGGCGCGAGGCCTACCAGGCGGTCTTCGATCACGTGATCCGCATCAAGGCCGTGGAGGAGGACGAGAACCACTCCATCCACGTCTCGGGCGCGCCCATCCTGGTCGGCTGGATCCTGAAGCACGCCTTCGAGATCGGCCTCTACGTGCTGCTCACGGTCGTGGCCACGTTCGCACTGCTGCTCGCCTACTTCCGGCGTTGGCACGGCGTGGCGATCCCCTTCGTCTGCGCCACGGCCACCGCGATCTGGGGGCTCGGCTACTGCGGCTGGCGCGACATCACCTTCGACCCGCTGATCCTCGTGATTCCCATGCTGATCACGGCGCGCGCCACCTCGCACACCGTGCAGATGGCCGAGCGCTTCTTCGAGGACTACGAGCTCCACCTGCCCCGCTACGGCGACCCGGAGGTCGCCAAGCGCGAAGTGGCGACCGTCGCGATGGGCGAGCTGATCGTGCCGGGCACGCTCGGCATCCTGACCGACGTCTGCGGCCTGCTGGTGATCATGGTGACCACCATCCCCCAGATGTTCGACCTCGGGGAGTTCGGCGCCTTCTGGGTCACCTCGATCCTGATCACGGTCGAGATCATGCATCCGATCCTGATCTGCTACCTGCCCGCTCCTCGCGAGAGCGAACACTTCCTACCCGCCTTCATGATCCGTTTCATGCGCGGGATCGGGATCGTCACCACCCACCCCGTCGGGAAGTACGCCATCGCGGGAGGCGCGTTCGTCCTGCTCGGGATCTCGACCTACATCACACTCTTCCACTCGAAGGTCGGCGAGAACACCCCCGGCACCCCGCTGCTCTGGCCGAACCACGAGTGGAACGTCTCCACGGGTGTGATCGCCCAGAAGTTCGGAGGAGTGGACGTACTCGAGATCTACGCCGACGGCGACAAGAAGGACGCGGTCGGCGACGCCGAGCCGATCCGACGCATGGAGGAGCTCGAGCGCTTCATGGCGGCCAACACCCCGCTCGGGGCCGCCGTCTCCGTGGTGCCGTTCCTGAAGGCCTACTGGGGACAAAACCACTTCGGCGACCCGAAGTGGGCCTTCATTCCCGCCGACTCGGGCAGCGTCCGGTCGGCGCTGTTCCAGCTGCGCCAGAGCGGCGCGCCCGGCTTCCTGCGCCCGTTCATGACCGACGACGGACGCTACGCCAACCTCTCTCTCATCTACCGGGACCACAAGGGCGAGACCATCCGCGAGGTCGTGATGGCCGCCGACCACTACATCAAGGCCAACCCGATCGGCGAGGTGATCGTTCGCCTCGACCCGAACCGGGGCGCCCAGGACGCGCCCTGGTTCGACCGCCAGCGCCTGCTCGACACCGGCTACTACATGCTCGGGCCGCTGCTGCCGACGCGCAACCACACGATGACCGTTCAGCTCCGCCAGCCCGACGGCAGCTACGTGCAGCGCGAGGTCCAGACCGCGAACGGCTCGGCCGCCCTGCCCGACTGGCTCGAATCGTTCCGCGAGGGCGCAGTCGCCGACTACGAAGAGGAACGCGACGCCGTCGAGGAGGGCGACTACTTCCCGTGGCCGGATTCGCTCGAGGACTGGTCCGCCGACGACGTGGATTGGTGGTGGGAGAGCGAGTCCCACGGCATCCGCGCGGTCGGCGTCAACACCAAGGACCTGATCGTCCACGATCTCAAGGCCGTCGAGGGCGAGCCCCGCTACCAGCCCACGAACTCGTGGACCCGTGGCATGCAGTTCGTGATGGCGGGCGGCTACATGGGGATCCTGGCGGCCGTGAACGACGAGGTGGAGCGCGGCCACGTCGCGAACATCGTGCTGATCTTCCTGGTCATCTTCGTGCTGCACTCGGTGACCTACCAGTCGATCCCGAGCGGCTTCATCATCCTGCTCCAGATCTCGACGGCGACCATGCTCTCGCTCGCCTACATGGCGATCCGCGACATCGGCCTCAACATCAACACGCTGCCCGTGCAGTCCGTCGGCGTGGGCATCGGGGTCGACTACGCCATCTACATCGTGGACCGCATCCGGCAGGAGTGCGCGGACACCGGCGACGTCGACGAGGCCGTGCGGCGTGCGGTGCGCACCACCGGCATGGCGGTGAGCTTCACGGCCACCACCATCGTGGCCGGCATCGTGCTCTGGAGCTTCTCGAACCTGCGCTTCCAGGCCGAGATGGCGCAGCTGCTGAGCATCCTGATGGTGATCAACATGTTCGGCGCGGTCACCATGGTGCCGGCCTGCTACTCGGTGTTCCGGCCCCGCGTCGCCACGGCACTGCTCACGGAGGAGCAACGCGAGGCGTTCGCGCTGCAGAAGGAGCTCGAGCGCCGGAAGGGGCTGCGCGACGACTGAGGGCATCGCCGCTGCGTGCTACGACGACGGGGCCCGGCGGCAACCGAAGCTGCAAGCGGCCGCTGGGCGGCCCCCCTGGCCCGCGACGAGCCCCTCGCGCGGCCCTCAGGCCTGCGGCCGCTTCCGCACGAGCGCCATGGCACACAGCCCGACGACGACGAAGTCGATCGTGGCGTGGAAGTGAGTGAGCGGGTTCGGCGACCCGTCGAGGATGCGAAGCACCGACGCGATGCCGCCGACGAGCGGGAACGCCACGCCGACCCAGAGCGGCGCACGGCGTCCGCTGAGCAGCCAGAGACCGAGCGGCAGAAACAGCGCTCCGACGAGCGAGGGCTGGACCACCTCGGGCGTCGTCCCGTAGAGCAGGATCTGGCTCGGGTGCGTGATCCCCGAGAGCACCATCAGCGCCCCCGCGAGCCTCTGGAGCGTCATGCCGACTCCCTCCCCGCGACTCAGGCGGTCGCGATCCCCAGGTCCAGGAAGCGTACGACGAACCAGCTCACGACCGCGTAGACCCACGCCAGCAGGCGTCGCCACCACGCCGGGCTCTCGCGCAGCGCGCGGTCCTCGTGTGCCTTCTCGATCGCAAAGGCCTGGATTGCCGCAACATCGTCCTCGTCGAGCACATCGGCGAAGCCCGGCATGCCGAGCCCCGAGAACACGCCGTGACGCACGATTGCGTCGAAGCTGGCGTGGACCTCGGGGCGCAGCCGACGCAGATCCGGGAGGGCCCCGTTGCTGATCATGCCGGTGCCGTGGCAGAACGCGCAGTAGCTCTCGTAGAGGGCGCCACCGCGTTCGAGCACGGCCTCATCGACGTCGCGGCGGGGCGGAGGATCCGCGATCGGCGCGGGGGCCGTCGGCGGTGGGAGCACGGCCTCGCCCCCGAGGCGGTAGCTGAGGATGCGGCTTCGCTCGGGCACATGCGCTGGCTTGAGGCCCGACATCAGCCCGAAGGCGCCGCCCCAGCCGGCCAGGACGGTGATGAACTGCTCCCCGTCGACGGCGTAGCTGATCGGCGCCGCGATGATGCCGGCCCGGGTCGGCGTCTCCCAGAGCCGCTCGCCCGTGTCGGCGCGGTAGGCCGCGAAGCGCTGGTCGCCCGTGCCTTGGAAGACGAGGTTGCCTGCGGTCGAGAGCACGCCGCCGTTCCAGCTCGAGACGTGCGGGACGCTCCAGCGCGCGCGGCCAGCGACCGGGTCCCACGCGAGCAGCGAGCCCCGCGCGAGGCGCTGGGCCACCGCGCGGAAGAACAGTTCGTCGCCGGGCGGCACTTCCGAGCGGTCTGTGCCGGTGTGTCGCAGGCCCGGCTCGTAACGGATCACCGGGAGGTCGCGATACACGAACGAGACGTGTTGGGCCGGAATGTAGACGAGCCCCGTCTCCGGGTTGAAGGCCATCGGCTGCCAGTTGTGCCCACCGCCACCGCCCGGCTTCACGACCGCGGTCGTACCGGCATAGTCCATTCCCGGCACCTCGACCGGCCGGCCCGTCGCGAGGTCGTAGTGCGTGGCCCAGTTCACCTCGACGTAGGGCTCGGCCGAGAGCAGCTCGCCCGTCTCGCGGTCGAGCACGATGAAGAAGCCGCTCTTCGGCGCCTGGAGCAGGAGCTTGCGCATGCGTCCGTGCCAGGGAAGGTCCGCGAGGATCATGTGCTGGGTGGCGGTGTAGTCCCAGGTCTCCGCCGGCACCACCTGGTAATGCCAGCGGTAGGCCCCGGTGTCGGGATCGAGCGCCACGATGGAGGTCAGGAACAGGTTGTCGCCGCCCCCGGGGCTGCGCAGGCGCCGGTTCCACGGCGTCCCGTTGCCGACGCCGACGTAGAGGAGCCGCAGCACTGGATCGTAGGCGAGCGAGTCCCACACCGTCCCCCCGCCACCCAGCTTCCACCATTCGCCCGTCCAGGTCTCGGCGGCGCGCGCCATGGCCTCGTTCTCGAAGCCGTCCGCTGGGTTGCCTGGCACGGTGTGGAAGCGCCAGACGAGGGCACCCGTCGCCGCGTCGTAGGCGCTCACGTAGCCGCGCACCCCGTACTCGGCGCCGCCGTTGCCGATGATCACCTTGCCCTCGACCACGCGCGGGGCGCCCGTGATCGTGTAAGGCTGCGCGGGATCGACGGTGAGCGCCTCCCAGACGAGCGCACCGGTGGCAGCGTCGAGTGCCTGGAGGCGACCGTCGAGCGTGCCGACGTAGACACGGCCCTTCCAGACGGCCACGCCCCGGTTCACGACGTCGCAGCACGCCGCGCGCGCGATGCTGCGCGGCACCTTCGGGTCGTGCTCCCACAGGAGCGTGCCGGTGCGCGCGTCGAGGGCGTAGACCACGCTCCAGCCACCCGTGGCGTAGAGCACACCGTCGACGACGATCGGCGTGGCCTCGAGGCCGCGGTTCGTGTTCGTGTCGAAGCTCCACGAGAGGCCGAGCTCGCCGACGTTGCCTGCGTGGATCGATGCGAGCGGGCTGTGGCGCTGCTCGTCGTAGGTGCGCCCGTGTGTCAGCCAGCTCTCGGGCTCCGCGTCGGCCTGGCGAATGCGTCGGCCGTCGACCCAAGCCGGCCTCGTCTCGGCTTCGGCGTCGGCAGGGCCGGGCCCGCCGAGCCCTGCCCCGGCGAGAAGGATCCCCAACAGAGCGGCAGCCTTCGCTTCCTCGTTCACCAGAACGAACATGGCGGGACGTGTACCGCATCGCGGGACACTCGGGCGAGTCATCCGACCGCGATCTGGCGGTCGGTCGTCGAGCTCGCCGCAGCGCTCGCGGTGGAGTGGAAGCCCGAAGAGCCGTAGCATCCCTGCGAGCTCCGCTGAACGAGGAGACGGGATGCCCGTTGGCGAGCCCCGCGCGTCGGAGAAGCTGACCCCGCGCGAAGCGGAGATCGTCGAGCTCCTGCTTCGCGGCGAGCGGGTATCGACGATCGCGGCGGGCCTCGGCGTCTCGCGGTCCACGGTGCGCGCCCACCTGGCAAGCACCTTCTCGAAGCTGGACGTCCATTCCCAGCCCGAGCTGGTGCAGCGGATGCGCGAGCGCGCCGGCCGTGGGCCCCCGGCGCGCGCGGACGGCTCCCTCGACGCCCTGCGCCAGACGATCGAGGCCGCCAACGGCCGTCTGCTCGATGCCCTCGAGCGGGCGCTCGGCCAGGAGGATCCCCTGCCCGCGATGCGCCGGGCGATCCACGCGTACCTGCCGCTCTCGCCCGACAGCCGCGACGAGTGGCTGGCGCGCCTCCGCTACTGGGAGGCCGTCGGGCGCGATTCGGACGAGGACGCATCGCGGCCCCTGGAGCTTGCCCTTCGCCAGGGTCGGAAGGTCGCCGCCTCGCCGGCGGCGCAACGCTTCATGAGCCGGCGCGTGGACCCCGACGCGGTCGTCGATTCGCTCTCCAAGTGGATCTTCGGTGCCTCGATCCAGCTGCTCTCGGACGCACGGCCGGAGACGCGGACGGACGTGCTCGCGCGCTGCGACCGCTTCCTGGAGGAGCTCGCGGGCCGGAGTGCCGACCGGGACCCCGGCCTTCCGTAGCGAGCCAGGGCCGCTTCGCCTAGTTCGGTTTGCACTAGTCCGGTTCGGCCGAGGCGGAATCCCACGCCGCCCGCGTAGGATGGGGCGCCGCCTTCCCGGGAGGATCACGACATGGGTACCCTCGATCGATCGGTGCGCCTGGCAACTGCCCTCCTGGCGCTGTGCATCGGTTGCGCTTCGCCGCCGGCTTCCGCCCAGGACCTCTGGCCCGACTTCCCGGATGCCGCGCAGACCCCGTCGGCCACGAACCACTTCAACCCGCAGCACAACGATGCCGCGCCCATCGACGCGCCGGTCGGCGTGCGCAAGCTCTGGCAGGCGATCCCGGAGTACGCGCACTTCAACGCCTGCGCCTCGGGGCCGGAAGGCAACGTCTACTGCACGGGCTTCAAGGAGGGGGGCACCCTGTGCAACCTCGTCGCCCTCGACTACAAGACGGGCATGAAGCGCTGGGACGACGGCACTGCGAACGGCGGGAGCTGCCTGCTCGATCTGTTCAGCTTCCCCACCACGCCCTTCGTCGACCGCGATGGCAACGTCTACGCAGGCGATTCCCAGGTGATCGTCTCCTTCACGGCGAATGGCGCCGTACGCTGGATCCGGAGCCACCCCGCAGACCTGACGGCCAGCTCGCCCACGGGACGCGTCAACACGCCGTTCGGCATCAACATGCTGCCGAGCGGCGAGATCATCACGGGCACGCTCGGCGACGCCTTCGTCCTGGTGATGGACGCGGACACCGGTGCGCTCCTCGCGGAGCCCTTCGACGTGCCCTCGGTGAAGGTTCCGACCGGTGGCGCCCAGTCCCGCCCGCCGTGGGCCAACAACAAGTTCGGCTGCGGCGATCCGAACGCGAACCTCCCGCCTTGCGGTGACACCGCGGCCGATGCCGCCTGGGACTCCTCGTTCGCAGATTCGCCGAACGAGAACGACAACGATCTCTCGGTGGACGGCCACACGGGCACGATCTTCATGACCGGGGCGGCCGAGGGACCGAACCCCTCTCGCGACGGCAAGCTCTGGGCGCTGCGCTACGACGCCACCCGGCCCTTCACCGACCGGCTTTCGGTCCGCTTCACGGTGCGCTTCCCGGGGCCCGGCGGCAGCGCGACCACCCCCGGCATCGGCGACGACGGGCTCTACGCCGTGATCAGCAACAACACGCAGCAGGCGTTGATCGCCGACATCCCGATGTGCCTCGCCGCCTTCGGGAGCAAGGGCACCGCCGCGAACGCGTACAACGAGTGCCCGCACTTCGGCAGCGTCGACCTCCCGAACAACCTGCTGGCCTCTCCGACGCTCACCCGGGACAACATCCTGATCGTCCTGGGCCAGCAGGCCGGCGTGCTCGCGTTCCAGCTGGCCGGGCGGGGTGCGGCCATCGGCGGCAGCGCGCTCTGGAGCTTCGGGCCGGCGCAGATGGTCCCGATTTGTGCAAAGACCGTCCTGCTACCCGGCGAGACACTGCTGCCGTTCCCGGTCCCGCTGAGCTGCACGCCGGCGAGCACGGCCCGCACCGCGGTGTCGGTGATCTCCAGCTACGAGAACGTGACCTACTTCGCGTACACCACGCTGCAGATCCTGGGCGTCGATGCCCAGCTGCGCCAGACGGCACCCCGCTTCGCCGCGTTCGGTCCCGTGACCCCGACGCTGGTGGGCGTGGACACACGGACGGGTGCGCAGCTCGCAATCCACACCCATGCAGATGGGGTTGGAGAGCTCGCCAACGTGACGATGGCGGCCGATCGGTCCACCCTCGTGATCAACAACTTCAACTTCCTGTCCCAGGTGTTCTGGGATCGCGGCCTGATGGGCATCAACCCGAATCCGGTTCTGCCGCCGGGGCCGACGGGGCGCCCACTCGACTTCTTCAAGCTGCTGCAGCCGAAGCCCTTCGACCAGGCAGCCCCCGGCGGCGTCTCCGCCTGGGTGGCCGAGCGACCCGAGCTGGCGATCACGGGAGCCGAGCTCTCCGTCCACCAGAAGGCGCAGAAGCCCACCTCGCTCAAGTTCGAGAGCACCGACGCCGGCATCGAAGCCCCGGCCCTGGGCTCTGCGCTCGATCCCAGGCGGCATGGCGCGGAGCTCGTGCTCTTCAATCCCGATACCGGGGAGCAGCAGGAGATCACGCTCGCAGCGGCCCGCTGGCGATTCACGGACAAGTTCATCTACGAAGACAAGGACGGTCTGGTCGGCCCCTGCGAGAAGGTGACTCTCACCGTCGCCGGACTCACGGCAAGCTGCAAGCGTCCAGGTATCACGTTCAGCCTGGACGAGACGAGCCAAGGTCGCCTGGGTGTCGCCTTCAGCGTCTCCCCCGGGCGCGTGCTCTGCGCGCTCTTCGGCGGCGTCGTCACGGATGACCGGGTCGGCCTCTTCGCTGCGGAACGGGCAGAAGCCTCGGACGACTGTGTGGTCCCGGAGTAGGCGGCGGACGACTGCTCCAGGGGGCTACGCTAGGGGCGAGGAGGAAGCGGTTCGATGCAAGCCCTTCGCGCACCCGTGTGGGCGTGGCTTGTGGCTGCTCTCCTGCCGACGCCGGTCGCCGCCGCACCCCCCTTCGAGCGCACGGAAGAGCGCGAGGCGTGCGCCAACCACGACGTTCTCCGTCGCCCCCTCTTCGGCGACCTCCACGTCCACACGAGCTACTCGTTCGACTCCTACATCTCGAGCCAGCGCAACGACCCGAGCGACGCCTACCGCTACGCGCAGGGCGAGGCGATCACGCTGCCCGACGAAGAAGGCGAGCCGACCATCGAGGCCCGCCTCCAGCGGCCCCTCGACTTCGCGGCGGTGACCGACCACGCCGAGCTGCTCGGCCCGATCAACGTCTGTACCACCGACCCGGGGCGGCTCGGCTACTGGTGGCCGCACTGCGTGATGACGCGCGCCACCAACTACTGGGTACAGCTGCTGGCCGCGAGCTGGTGGACGCAGGTGGGCATCACGGAAGGCGGGGGCCGGGAGCACTCCTTCGCGTGCACGCTGTCGGACTGCGACGTCGCCCATCGCGAGACGTGGCAGCTGATCCAGCAGGCGGCCGAGGCGGCCTACGACCGCACGGCGGCCTGCCGCTTCACCAGCTTCGTCGGCTACGAGTACACGGACTCGCCCGACAGCTTCAACATGCACCGCAACGTGATCTTCCGGAACGAGCACGTGACCGAGACGGCGATCTCGACCTATGACACGGGCTCGTACAACTTCCCAGAGCTCTGGAAGCTGCTGCGCGAAAAGTGCATCGACGCCGGCACCGGCTGCGACGTGCTCGCGATCCCGCACAACCCGAACCTGGCGGGCGGACTCATGTTCCGCGACCCGGAGGCCCCGGACGAGGCGACCGATCGCCTGTTCTTCGAGCCCGTCGTCGAGATGACCCAGCACAAGGGCGCCTCGGAGTGCCGCTTCGACCGGCAGGCCGGGCGCGGCGTCGACACGGCCGACGAGCTCTGCAGCTTCGAGCAGGTCGTGGCCGACAACCTCTCCATGCTGGGCTCCGTGCACGGCGAGGTGCGCACCGAGAAGGCCGAGCCCGTGCCGATCGAGCGCTTCCACCGGCGCAACCTCGTGCGCAACGCCCTCAAGGACGGCCTCGCGCTCGGCCAGGCCGGCGGGACGAACCCGTTCCAGATGGGCTTCATCGGAAGCACCGACACCCACAGCGCCACCCCCGGCGCCGCCGAGGAGGACAACTACACCGGCCACCTGGGCCGCCGGGACGCGGGCTACCGGAACGTCCAGGACCACTTCTTCTCGAACCCCGGCGGCCACGCGGTCGTCTGGGCCGAGGAGAACTCGCGCGACGCCATCTTCGCGGGGCTGCGCCGGAAGGAGAGCTACGCCACCAGCGGCACGCGACCCGTCGTGCGCTTCTTCGCCGGCTTCGGTCTCGACCCCGACCTCTGCGCCGCCCCCGACGCGATCGCACGCGCCTACGCCGGGGGCGTGCCGATGGGCGGGAGGCTCACGGCCGCTGCCGGGGACGAGGCCCCGCGCTTCTTCCTGAGCGTCCTCAAGGACCCGGGGACGCCCGCGCATCCCGGCACGGACCTCGAGCGCGCCCAGATCGTCAAGGGCTGGGTCGATGCCGCGGGCGACACCCACGAGCGCGTCTTCGAAGTGGCGGGCGACGCGGAGAACGGCGCGGGGGTCGACCCCGAGACCTGCGCGCCGACCGGTTCCGGCTCGGCGAGCCTGTGCGGCGTCTGGCAGGACCCGGGCTTCGACCCGGCCCAGCCCGCCTTCTACTACCTGCGCGTGCTCGAGAACCCGACCTGCCGCTGGAGCACGCTCCAGTGTCAGGCGGCCGGCGTGAATCCGTTCGCGGACGACTGCGCCGCGCAGGCCGCCCGCGCGACCGAGGCGGCGCAGGCGCGTGGGGCGCAGGGCGACGTCTACGGCAAGTGCTGCCTGCGCGAGACGGACGAGCCCTTCTACAGCCCGATCGTCCAGGAGCGCGCCTGGAGCTCACCGATCTGGATCTCGCCGGTCCGCCCGGGGGAGCGCAAGCGCTCCGGGGCCGACTCCTAGACGTCGTCCACCCGCCACCCGGCCGAGCACGTCGACTCGCCGTTGCAGTTCAGGTCGATCGCCGTGGTGTCCTTGCTGCACACGGCCAGCGAGCCCCCGGCGGGCACGTCGGTGGCTGCCGAAGAGACGCCGGTGATGGAGACCTCGATCGCCACCTTACCGCTGTTCGCAACGGTCACACAGACGTCCGTCGCACCCGGATGCGAGAAGATGCGCTCGCTGTCACCCGCCGCGACCGAGGTCACGCCCGGGCCGGCGACCGTGTTGTTCGTGGGCGTCAGGCTGGCGCCCTTGCCGGCGAACGCCGGAGCCGCGAGAAAGAACGTCAGGGACAGAGCGAGCAGAGCGAAACGGGACTTCATGGTGTTTTCTCCTGTGGCTTCCGAATGGCGGCGCGGCGGGGTCTTCCGGCTCGCGGCGCAGCGCTGTCGGTCCCCATCGGACTCCGCGTGTGAACTCTTGAGCGGCCGGCGGCCGGAGATTGGCCGTGCGCGCATCGGTCGTTACAGTGGCAGCCGCGATGTCCCACCTGCGTCGATGGCTTGCCAGCGGGCTCGTAGCGCTGGCGCTGCTCCCCGGCCTCGAACGCAGCTTGCTCGCCCACGACCACGCGAGCCCGGGCTCGGTCACGCAGCTCTCCGGCACGCCGCACGCAGGCGCCGCCGGCCTGAACGGATGCGCTGTGTGCCAGGCGCGAGCCTCGCTCGGGTCGCTCGCGATCGACAGACATCCCGAGCGACACGGCGCGGCCCCGGTCTCGCCTCCGCTGTCGCTGCGGGAGCCGGCGCCTGCCGCGCCGCGGCTCGAGACGCCCCACGTGCGCGGCCCTCCCCTCCGGATCGTCTGACCGACCCCCAGGTCGCGTTCACATGCTCCACAGTGCCCGTGAGTCGGGCGCGTTCCGGAGGGCCCGTTCGATGCCGCGAACGATCTACACGTCGTTGTGTATCACGCTCTGCGTTTTCGCGGGTGGCAGCCGCGCCGAGCCGCCGGCCGACGACCCGATCACCCGCCAGATCCAGGGGGTGCTGGAGGAGAACGAGCGGCTGCGCACGCGTCTCGAGGCGCTCGAGGCCGAGGTCCGGAGCGCCCGCGACGAGGCCGCGCAGGCACGCGCCCTCGCCGAGCGCCCGCAGCAAGTGGCGACCCCGGCGCCCGTCGGCGCCGGGCCGATCGGCCAGATGCCGCTCGGTGGCGGCGCCCAGCTCCAGCTCCTCGATCTCTCGGTCGACGTGCTGAGCAGCGCCGGCACCTCGTCGGTGGAGGACGAGACGCTCGAGAGCCTCGAGGGCGGCGGCCACGACCCGCGCCGACGGGGCTTCAACCTCCAGAACCTCGAGCTCTCCCTGCTCGGCGCCGTCGATCCGTTCTTCGATGGCGAGGCCCACCTGATCTACTTCATCGACAGCGAGGGGGAATCGCAGTTCGAGCTGGAGGAGGCCTTCGCCACCACGCGTATGCTGCCCTTCGGGCTCGAAGAGCGCGGCCTCCAGCTCGAGGTCGGGCAGATGTTCACGGAGTTCGGTCGCATCAACCCGAAGCACCCGCACGCCTGGGACTGGCAGGACCAGCCCGTCGTGCTCTCGCGCTTCTTCGGCGAGGACGGAATGCGCGGGCTCGGCGTGCGCCTCGGCTGGCTGCTGCCGGTGCCCTGGTTCTCCGAGCTCCACGCCGGCGTCCAGAACGCGCAGGGCGAGACGATGCAGAGCTTCGACGCCAGTGAGGAGGCGTTCGAGGAGCGCCCGGTCGGGGGTCGGCCGTTCGCGAGCGCGGGCACCCGCAGCACGGCCGACCTCGTCTACCTGCTGCGCTGGGTGAACGGCTTCGACCTCGGCGACACCTGGGCCGGCCAGGTCGGGCTCTCGGGCCTGCTCGGCCCCAACGCCACCGGCTCCGACGGCGAGACCTGGGTCTACGGCGCGGACTTCGTGCTGAAGTGGATCCCGCTCTCGAGCGACCGCGGCTTCCCGTTCGTGCGCCTCGAGGGCGAGGTCCTGAAGCGGCGCTACGAGACGGACACGTTCTTCGGCTGCCTGGACCCCGACGAAGACCCGTGCCTCGGCCCGGTCGCCCTCCCGAGCGAGACGCTGGACGACTGGGGCGGCTTCGTACAGGCGCTCTGGGGGTTCCGGCGCGGCTGGTCGGTCGGGCTGCGCGGCGAGTACGCCACCGGGAGCGGCGGCAGCAGTGCCGTGCTCGGCTACGAACGCCGCGAGGACCCCTTCCGGGACGACCGGATCCGGGTCTCGCCGCTGCTGGTGTATCAGCCGTCCGAGTTCTCGCGCATCCGCCTCCAGTACAACTGGGATCGCGCCGACTTCCTCGAGGGCGAGAGCCACGCCAGCAGCGTCTGGCTCGGCCTCGAGTTCCTGTTCGGCTCGCACCCGGCGCACGCGTTCTAGGCGGGGGGAAAGCATCGTGACGCGTCGCCTCCTGCTCGCCGTCGTCGGCCTCGCCGCGCTCGCCACCAGCGCGGGCGCCGAGCCGCTGCGCGTGGTGACCTCGGTACCGGACCTCGCCGACCTCGTGCAGCGGGTGGGGGGCGCCGCCGTCGCCGTCGAATCCCTGGTGCGCGGCTCCCAGGATCCGCACTTCATCGAGGCCCGGCCGACCTACGTCCGCCGACTCCATGAGGCCGACCTCTACGTCGAGGTGGGCCTCCAGCTCGAGCTCGGCTGGAGTCCGACACTGCTCAAGAGTGCGCGGAACCCCCGGGTCCGCCCGGGCGGCGCGGGCTACGTCGACGCCTCGCGCGCGATCACGCCCCTCGAGGTGCCCACGGGAAGCGTGGACCGCTCGCAGGGCGACGTGCACCCCGGCGGCAACCCGCACTACCTGGCCGACCCGGTGAACGGTCTCCGGGTCGCGCGCCTGCTGCGCGAGCGCCTCTCCGCGCTCCGACCCGAGGCCGCCGACGACTTCGCCGCACGGACCCGCGCCTTCGAGGAGGCGCTGCTCAAGCGGCTGGTCGGCGACGCCCTCGCGGCGAAGCTGTCTGCCGACGAGCTGCTCGCGGCGCTCGACGCCGGCCGGCTCGGCGAGCACGGCGAGCTCGGCGGCTGGCTCGGCCGTCTCGAGAGCGCGCGCGGCGTGGCTGCGGTGCAGGACCACCGCATCTGGCCCTACTTCGCCCGGCGCTTCGGCATCCGACTCGTGGCGGAGCTCGAGCCCCGGCCCGGCATCGCACCCACCACCGCGCACCTCACGCGGGTGGTCGCCCTGGTGGAGCGCGAGGACGTGCGCCTGCTGCTTGCGAGCCCGTACTTCGACGCCCGTCACGCGCGCACGGTGGCCGGGCGCACGGGCCTTCCCGTGGTCACCCTGGGTCACCAGGTGGGCGCCCTCCCGGGCACCGACGACTACCTCTCGCTGATCGCGGTGAACGTGGGGCGCGTCGAGGAGGCGCTGGTTGGGCGCTGAGCCGCTGCTCGTCGCGAAGGGCGTTACGCTCGGCTACGACGACGTGGCCGTGCTGCGCGACGTCACGCTGCGCGTGCGGCCCGGCGAGTTCTGGTGCTGGATCGGGCCCAACGGCTCGGGCAAGTCGACCCTGCTGCGCGCGTTCCTGGGCCTGCTCGAGCCGCTCTCCGGCGAGCTCGAGGTGGCCGCACGCCTCCGGGACCGGACCCGCATCGGCTACGTGCCGCAGCGCTCGGAGCTCTCCGATGCCCTCCCCACCACGGTGCGCGAGCTGGTCGAGCTCGGCCTGGTCCGCACCGGCGCACCCCGCGCCGCGCGCGAGGCGGCGGTCTCGTGGGCGCTCGAACAGGTGGGGCTCGCCGCGATGGCGCGGCGAAGCTTCTGGTCGCTCTCGGGCGGTCAGCGCCAGCGCACCCTCCTCGCCCGCGCGCTCGTGCGACGTCCCGAGCTCCTGGTGCTCGACGAGCCGACGGAGGGGCTCGACGCACCGACCCACGAAGCGCTGCTCCGCACCGTGGACGCGCTCCAGCGCGAGGGCCTCACGCTGCTCGTGGTGACCCACCGCCTCGAGATCGCGCGCGAGCGCGCCGACCACGTCGCGCTCTTCGTCGGCGGTCGCGTGATCGCCGGCCCGCGGGACGAAGTGCTCGCAACCGACGAAGCCCGCGCAGCGCTCAGCGGGCGCGGGCTGGCGCTGCCATGAGCGACTTCCTCGCCTCGTGGGCCCTGTTCTGGCCGAGCTACCTGGCGGGCTGGGCGATCGCGGCGCTGCTCGCGGGCATCGGCATCTGGGTCGTCGGCCGCCGCGAGATCTTCCTCGGCGCGGCGGTTGCGCAGGCCTCGACCCTCGGCATCGCCCTCGCGCTCACGCTCGGGAACCTCGTCGAGGCCCATTGGGCGGAGAGCGAAGGGGTGGCGGCGCTGCTGGCCATCCTGGCCGCGGTCGCCACCGCGCTCGTCTCGGCGCGCGGCGGCGGCGGCGAGAGACGCGAGAGCCGCGACGCGATCGTCGCCTGGATCTTCCTGCTCGCGGCGAGCCTCCCGACGCTGCTCCTGGCGCGAAGCCCACACGGCCTCGAGGAGATCCATCGGCTGTCCTTCTCGACCCTGCTCGGCGCGCAGCCCCTCGACCTCGCGGTGCTCGGGGGGCTGCTCGTCGCGAGCGCGGCGCTCGGCTGGCGGCTGCGCGACTCCCTGTTGCTGACCGCGCTCGACCCCGAGACCGCGACCGCCCTCGGGGTCCCGCGCCGCCGGCTGGTGGTCGGCGTGGCTGTCTGGCTCGGCATCTGCGTCGGGTTCGCGATGCGGGTCTCGGGGATGCTCTACGCCTTCGGTTGCCTGGTCCTGCCCGCGCTGGTCGCGCGCCGGCTGGTCCGCGAGTCGCGGGCCCTGCTCTGGGTGGCCCCTGCGGTCGCACTCGCCACGGCGCTGCCCGGCTTCGTGCTGGCGCACTTCGCCGACGTGCCGCCCGCACAGATGACGGTCACCCTGCTCTGCGGCGCGCTGGGCCTCGCCTGGCTCGCCCGGGCCGTGCGACCCCGCGCCTAGAACGCGCGCGCCCCGCCCACCGTGGCCGAGACCAGCCAGCTGTCGAGGTTCGCGACCTCGCCGACCATCTGGCCGTCCTCGTAGAAGCGGAAGGCGTAGCTCGCTGCCACCACCCCGATCCCGTCCACGCACCAGAGCTCGACGTCGCTCTCCTGCCGGAAGGCCGTTCCGTTCGACTTCGGCTTCAGCTCGAAGTTCCGCTCGGCCGCGATGTGCACCGTATCGGAGTAGCTGCCCGTGGGCGTGGTGAGCGGCTCGAAGCCCACGATCTCCCAGGCGTGCTCGACGACGGCGCGGCCGATCTTCTCACCGCCGAGCAGCGCCTTGCCCCGCACGCGGGCCTGATAGGAATGGCCGGGTCTCGCGTCGAGCGGGAGCCAGCCCTCGGGCTCTCCCATCTGGACCTCGAGCGATCCCACGCTGAGATCCCCGAGCAGCAGCCGCCGGCCCGGCTTCACGAAGGTCTCGCGTACGGTCGGGGCGTGCGAGCCGAGCCGGGCCTCCACAGTCGCACTCCAGCCGTCGCGGCCCCTCCAACCATCGACGGCGAGCACCCGCTCCGTCAGCGTGATGCCCTGGCTCGTGTCGAACACCCGGGTGTCCCCGACCAAGGCGCTGGGCGCCAGGCAGCTCGTCAGGTCCACCTTGGGGTCGGCCGCCGAAGCCGCGCCCGGTGCGACCCCCAGCGGCGTCGCCACGCCGGCGGCCACGAGCAGCGCGGCCGCCGCCTCGAGAATCGATCCTCTTCGCACGATCTGTCCCCCCTCACCCCACGAGGATCATCGCCCGGACGGCGGAGGGTCGACGTGCGCGCCGTCACCGATCGCGCGGGGGGAAAAGGGGGCCGCTCCGGGCTAGTCGCCGCTGCGGGCGCTCTCCGGCGTGGCTTCCGGCCCTGCGCCCTCCACCTCTTCGGGGAGCGCGTCCAGGCCGAGGCCGCCCTCGAGCTTGGTGAGGGTCTCGGGGCAGAGTTCGCTCGCGCCCTTGGCGAGGTGCTCGTAGACGGAGCGGTACTGGAGCGTGAGGTCGTGCAGGCGCTCGGAGGTCTCGGCGAAGTGGTCGGACACCTGCTTGCGGTAGCCTTCCGCCTCGGCGCGGGACTTGAGGTGAGCCTGCTGCTCGGCGTCGAGCTCCGACTCGAGAGCCCGGAGCTTCTTCGCGTTGGCGCCGGTGGTGCGGCCCACCCCGAAGCCCACGACGAGCGCGATCCCGGCGGCGATCCAGAGGGCGGGAGAGCTCAGCAGCAGATCCATCGATGGGGCTCCGGTAGATTCGGCGTGCGCCTGGGAGGAACGATGGGAGACCGTAGACGACCGACCCCGCGACCGCACCTCGGACGGGCGCTGGGCGCCCTGCTGTGCAGCAGCGTGCTCCTCGCGAGCGGCTGCACCTTCGTGAAGCGGATGGCCTACGAGGGCTTCGGCCGCGACGAATGGCAGCAGCCGGACCGCGTGGTGGCCGACCTCGGGCTCGCCCCCGGGGCCCGGGTGGCCGACCTCGGCTCGGGCGGGGGCTACTTCACGTTCCGGCTGGCGCGCAGCGTCGGACCGACCGGCCACGTCTATGCCGTCGACGTGGACGAGGGCATGAACGAGCACGTCACCGACGCCGCCGCGGACGGGGGCTTCGAGAACGTCACGGCCGTGCTGGCGGCCAGCGACGACACGCGCCTCCCCGAGCCGGTCGACCTCGTCTTCACCAGCAACACCTATCACCACCTGACGGATCGCGTGGTGTACTTCCGCCGCCTGCGGGAGGCGCATCTCAACGTGGGGGCGCGCGTTGCGATCGTCGAGTTCCGGCCGGAGGTGACGTCGCACGCCACCGCCCGCGAGACGATCGAGGAGGAGATGACCGCCGCCGGCTACCGGCTGGTGAAGGCCCACGACTACCTCGAGCGCCAGCACTTCCTGATCTTCGCGGCCGAGGCCGTCGACCCCGAGCAGCCGGTGCGCTGAAACGGCGACGACGACGGCTACGGATCGAACGCGAGCCCACGCCCCTCGCTCGACGACGGCGGCTCGATGCCGAGCAGCCCGGTCACGGTCGGCGCCACGTCGACCGCGTGCACGCGGGGCAGGCGGGCGCCCGGTGGCACGCCACGACCGATCGCGACGAAGATGGCCGCCATCTCGGGAACGGCCGCCGGGGCGTAGCCGTGGGCGCCGAGCGCCCCGCCGAACAGGCGCAGCAGGCCCCCGAAGCGCGCGCCGGCGTCGCGGCCCGGGAGCAACGCGAGCGGCGGCGTGGCCAGCGCGACCAGATCCCCCGAGCGCGGGTGCTGGTAGCGGAGCGCTTCGGGCAGCTCGTGCCTCGGCCACGCCGCGAGGCCCGGGACCCCACGAAGCACCTCGAGCGCCCGGGCCGCATCGTCCGCCCGCGCGAGGTGGATCTGCGCGGTCGCCACCGCGTGAATCACGCGCGCGCGCACGCCCGCCTCGGCGAGCCGCTCGCGGACGTCCAGGCTGCGTTCGTAGCGCGTCATGCCGTGGTCGCTCACGACCAGCAGCGTGGTCTCTGCCCACGCGTCCCGCGCGTCGAGAGCGGCGAGCAGCTTCGCCAGCTCGCGGTCCTGGGCACGGAGCGCCGCG
>JBFIYM010000032.1:0-30584 GCA_041605395.1 Myxococcota bacterium
CACCGCCGAGACCTCGCCGCTCTGGAGCACGCGCAGCAGCATGGCCTGGAGCTCGACCGGCATGACGCCGATCTCGTCGAGGACGAGCGAGCCGCCCGAGGCCTCCCGGAAGCGCCCGAGCCGCGACTCCACGGCCCCGGTGAAGGCCCCGCGCTCGTGTCCGAAGAGCTCGCTCTCGAGCAGCTCGCGCGGGATCGCCGCGGCGTTCACGGGCACGAAGGCTCCGGCGGCGCGCGGGCTCGCGGCATGGATCCCGCGCGCGATCAGCTCCTTGCCGGTGCCGCTCTCGCCCGTCACCAGCACGGGCACGTCGCCGCGCGCCACGCGACCGATGGTCTTGAACAGCTCGAGCATCGCGGGGCTGGTGCCCACCAGCCGCTCGCCCGCGGCGGCGCGCCCCGAGACCTCGCGGCGCAGTGCGCGGACCTCCCGCTCGAGCGCGCGGGCCCGCAGCGCCTTCTCGACCAGCGCCCGTGCCTCGTCGGTGCCGAAGGGCTTGGCGAGATAGTCGAGCGCGCCGCGCTTCATGGCCTCGACGGCGTTCTCGAAGCTGCTCTGCGCGGTGATGATGACGACGGCGGCGTCGCTCCCGCTCGCCTTCACCTGCTCGAGCAGCTCCAGGCCCGAGGGCCCGGGCATGCGGATGTCGAAGAAGGCGATCGCGAACTCTCCGGCCGCGAGCGCGGCGAGGGCCTCGTCACCGGTCGCGGCCTCGACGACCTCGTGGCCGGCCTCCTCGAGCGTCTCGCGCAGCACGAAGCGGATGCCGGGCTCGTCGTCGGCCACGAGCACGCGGGCTCGCTCGGTCATGCGCGGCTCCACGCGCGGTCTCGCGCGGTCATGCGTGGCTCCAAGCGCGGTCTCGCGCGGTCATCGATCCCTCCGCACCGGCAGGGTGACGCGCACCCGGGTGCCGGCGCCCTTCTCGCTCTCGAGGTGCAGGCTGCCGCGATGGCGCGCCACCCAGTACTCGGCGAGCGCCAGCCCGAGCCCGGTGCCGCCGGTGCGCGTCGTAAAGAAAGGCGTCGTCGCCTCGCGGAGCTCGTCCGCGTCCATGCCGCGCCCGGTGTCGTCGATCCAGACGGCCAGCGTGGGAAGCGCCCGCCCGGCCTCGAGGGCGATGCGGTGGTCGAGGGTCATGCGCGTCGTCACCGTGACGCGGCCGCCCGAGTCGGCCATCGCCTGGAGCGCGTTCCGCATCAGGTTCAGGAACACCTGCGAGAGTCGATCGGCGTCCGCCAGCAGCTCCGGGATCGAGGGGTCGAAGGCGCGCTCGAACGCGACGCCACGCGCGAGCGGATCGTGGGAGAGCAGCTCGAGCACCCCGTCCAGCACGCGGTGCACGTTCGTGGGGGCGAGCCGCAGCTCGTCGCCGCGCGCGAACACGCCGAGCTCGTCCACGAGCCGGGTGATGCGACCGGCCTCGCGCACCACCAGCTCCGCGGTCTCGCGCGCCTTCGTGTCGTTGGCGCGCGCCGCCAGCAGCTCGCCGGCGCCGAGGATGCCGCCGAGCGGGTTCTTGATCTCGTGGGCGAGGCCCGCCGCAATGCGTCCGAAGGCCTCGAAGCGCTCGCGCTCCGTCTCGAGCTGCTCGAGCCGTCGCTCGACGCCGCGGTCGCGGAGCACGAGCAGCACGCCGTCCGGGCGCGCCTCCTCGTCGAAGAGGGGGGAGGCGGCGACGTCCACCTGCACACGCTCGCCCCCGCGCTGCTCGATCTGCTGGTCGAGCTCGGAGATCGCGATGCCGCTCGCGAGCACCTTCCGGGCGAGCCGCGCCAGGGTGTGGTCGGGGGCGACCAGGGCCTCGACCGGCTGCCCCACCACGGCGGCGCGGGAGTGCTCCAGCAGCCGGCACGCCACCGAGTTGAGCTCCTCGACGCGGCCGGTCTGGTCGACCACCACCGTCCCGGCGAGCAGTGCCTCGAGGACGTCCCCGAGGGAGCGGGCCACGAGCCGTCCTCCTGGTGAAGCTGCCCAAACAGTAGGCAGTGTCGTGGGGCGGCGTCGAGGCGCTACCGTGGCCGCGATGCGCACGGGGATCGCGGTGGCGGAGGCCCGGCGCCTCGTCCAGGGCGAGATCACGCCGCTTCCCGCCGAGACCGTGGCGCTCGGAGAGGCGCTCGGCCGGGTGCTGGCCGAGCCGGTCCGCTCGGGTCGGACGCTGCCGCCGGCCGACTGCTCCGCCATGGATGGCTACGCGCTTGCGGCGAAGGACCTCGCCGGCGCAGGGCGGAGTGCCCCGCGCGAGCTCACGCTGGCCTTCGAGGTGGCCGCCGGGGGGAGCGCATCGCGCGCGCTCGGGCCCGGGGAGTGCGCCCGGATCTTCACCGGCGCACCGCTTCCGGAGGGCGCCGACAGCGTGGTGATGCAGGAGGAGACGGAGGCCTCGGGCGGACGCGTCCGCTTCTCGACCTCGCCCGCGCCGGGCGACCACGTGCGGCGCGCCGGCGAGGACGTCGAGGCGGGCGAGCAGGTGCTCGAGGCCGGGACGCGTATCGCGGCGCCGCAGGTCGGGCTGCTCGCCTCGCTCGGCCGGACCGTGCTGCGCGTCCACCGACGCCCGCGCGTGGCGATCCTCTCGGGCGGCGACGAGCTGGTCGAGCCCGACGAGGACGTCGTCGGCGGCCGCATCGTGGCCTCGAACGCCTACTCGCTCGCCGCGCAGTGTCGCGAGAGTGGCGCCGTGCCCACGAACCTGGGCATCGCCCGCGATACCCCCGAGGCGCTCGAGCGCGCCCTCCAGGCCGGCCTCGCGAGCGACGTGCTGCTGTCGAGCGCCGGCGTCTCGGTGGGCGACCACGACCACGTGCGCCCGGTGCTCGAGAAGCTCGGCTGCCGGCTGCTCTTCTGGGGGGTCCAGATGAAGCCGGGCTACCCGCTCACCTTCGGCCGCTTCGAGGCGTCGGGCGGTCCGCTCGTGTTCGGGCTTCCCGGCAACCCCGTCTCCGCCATGGTGACCTTCGAGCTCTTCGTGCGTCCGGCGCTGCTCCGGCTCGGGGGGCATGCGGCGCTCGGGCGACCGACCGTGCGCGCCGTGCTCGCCGAGACGCTTCGCAAGAAGGCCGGCCGCGAGCACTACGTGCGCGTCGTGCTGGCGCGCGAGGGCGACCGCTTCCTCGCGCGCAGCACCGGCAACCAGAGCTCGGGCGTGCTGCGCTCGATGGCGCTGGCGCACGGCCTGCTCGTGTTTCCGGCCGAGGCGACCGAGCTCGCGGGGGGCAGCGAGGCCCATGTGATCGTGCTCGACCCCGACGTGCTGGCCGCACCCGAGCCGTGAGCGAAGGCCGCCTCGCGAACGTCTCGGCGGCGTTGCTCCTCGGGGGCGCCTCGCGACGCATGGGGACGGACAAGGCGCGGATGGAGATCGACGGCGAGGCCGCCTCCGTGCTCCTCTCGCGGCGCCTCGCCGCCCTCTTCGAAGAGGTGCTGCTCGTGGGCGGCGACGCTCCCGCCGCGGCGACGGGCCGACCCGTCGCCGACCCCGAGGGCCCGCTCTCGGCGCTGCGCGGCCTGGTCGGCGCGCTCGACGCGGCCGAAGCCGAACGCGTGCTGGTCGTCGCGACCGACCTGCCCGGCGTGACGCCCGACCTGCTCCTCGCCCTGGTGGCCGCGCCGGATGCGGATGCCGTGGTGCCCCGGACCGCCCGGGGGCCCGAGCCGCTCTGCGCGCTCTACCGGCGCGACGCCGTCCTCGCCGAGGCGCGCCGCCGGCTCGCGGCGGACGAACTCGCGCTCCACGCGCTGCTCGACGCGCTCGAGGTCAGCTGGCTCGAGGGGCCCGACCTCGCCGCGCTCGATCCGGACGGCAGCGCCCTCGCGAACCTCAACACGCCGGAGGCGCTCGCCGCCTTCCGCGCGCGGGGGAAGGCGTGAGCCGCCGCTTCCGTCTCGTGTCGTTCGTACACGCCGGGCGCGGCGTGCGCGCGCTCGTCGGCGAGGCCAACGCGCGCGTCCAGCTCGCGGTGGCCGCGGCGGTGGTGGGGCTCGCCCTCTGGCTCGGGGTCGACGCGCGCGACTGGGCGCTGCTGGTGCTGGCGATGGGCTTCGTCCTCGCCAGCGAGGCGTTCAACACCGCGCTCGAGGCGCTCTGCGATCGCGTCTCCCCCGAGCGCCATCCGCTGATCGGCCGCGCCAAGGACGCCGCGGCGGGCGCCGTGCTGCTGGCTTCGCTCGCGGCCGCGGGCGTCGGCCTGCTCGTGCTGGGCCCGCCGCTGCTCGGGCGGCTCTTCTAGATGCGCGCCTTCCTGGTCAGCCACACCCACTGGGACCGGGAGTGGTACCGGCCCTACCAGGCCTTTCGCGCTCGGCTGGTCGACGCGGTCGATCGCGTGCTCGACCTGTGCGCGCGCGATCCGGGCTATCGCTTCCTGCTCGACGGCCAGACCATCGCGCTCGAGGACTACGCCGAGATCCGCCCGGCGCGGGTGGACGAGCTCTGCGCGCGCATCGCGGAAGGGCGCATCGCGATCGGGCCCTGGTACGTGCAGCCCGACTCGTTCCTGCCGGGCGGCGAGGCGCACGTGCGGAATCTGCTCGAGGGCCGCCGGGCCGGCGAGGTGTTCGGTCCGGTGTCGCGCGTGGGCTACACGCCCGACTCGTTCGGGCACCCGGCGCAGTTCCCCCAGCTGCTGGCCGGCTTCGGGCTGCGTGCCTTCGTCTACTGGCGGGGCCACGGCGCCGAGATCGACGCGCTTCCCGCCGAGTACGACTGGGTGGCGCCGGACGGGACGCGGCTCCTCGCCTGCCACCTCGGCAAGGGCTACTTCGCGGCGGCGACCGACCCGCGGGCCGACCCCGAGACCTCCGCCACCCGCATCGCGACCGCGGCCAAGGAGCTCGCGGCGCGCACGCGGAGCGGCGCGGTCCTGCTGCTGAACGGCATCGATCATGCGCTTCCGGAGGCCGCCACCGCGGCGATCGCCGAGGCCGCCTCGCGACTCTCGGGCTTCGACGTCTCGCGCGCGTTGCTCGAGGACTTCGTGGGCGCGGTCGAGGCGGCGCCGGGCCCGCGGCCGACCCACGCCGGCGAGCTGGCCGGCGCGCGCCTCGCGCACCTGCTGCCGGGCGTGTGGTCGACGCGCAGCTGGATCAAGCTCGCGAACCGCGCCTGCGAGACCGCGCTGCTCGGCTGGGCCGAGCCGTTCGCCGCGCTGGCGCAGCGCCTGGGCGCGCCAGACGAGCGGCCGGCCCTGCAGATCGCCTGGCGCACGTTGCTCCAGAACCACGCCCACGACTCGATCTGCGGCTGCTCGCACGACGCGGTGCACGAGGCCATGCGGGGGCGCTTCGACGACGCCCGTGAGCTCGCGCACGAGACGACGAGCCGGGCGCTCGAGCGTCTGGCCGGCGGCGGCGTCGAGCGCGCGGCGCCCTGGTCCGAGGAGATCCCGCTCGCGGTCTGGAACCCGTCGCCGCATCCGCGCAGCGGGGTCGTGCGCTTCGCGCTCGATCCCCACCCGTGGATGATCCCCGCCGCGAACCCCGCGGAGTCGATCCATCCGCTGCTGCTGCGGGATCTCGCGGAGGCTTCGTTCATGGCGGATGGCATGCCCGTCCGGAAGGTGGCCGCCGAGCCGGGGCGCGTGAAGCTGCTGCCGGACCGCGCGAGCTTCGATCTCGAGTGGTGCGTCGAGGACGTGCCCGCCTTCGGCTGGAAGCGCGTGGTGCTCCGGAAGGGCGACGCGCCGAACGCCGAGGAGCGCTGCCCGGTGGAGGCCGGAAGCGCCGACGCCGCGATCGAGGCGGCGGGTGTTCGCATCGCGGTCCGGGGCGACGGTCGCGTGGACGTAGCCTTCGGGGCACGCCGCTTCGAGGGCCTGCTCGGGGTCGAGGACGTCGGCGATCGGGGCGACAGCTACGACTTCGACGCGGTGGGCGAGGACGACACGCGGCTCGAGAGTGTCGCGGTCGAGCGCTTCACGCATCCGGCCGGCCTCGCGGGCCTTCGCATCGAGCGGCGACTCGGCGTGCCGGCGCGCCTCGCCGAAGGCCGCAGTGCGCGGAGCCAGGAGCGCGCGACGCTCCGGCTCGTGAGCGAGCTCCGCCTCGCGAGCGGCGTGCCCCGGGTCGACGTGGACCTCGCGCTCTGGAACGAGGCGCGGGACCACCGCCTGCGGCTGCTCTTCCCCACCGGTCGGGGCGTCGCCCGCTGCGAGGCGGCCACGACCTTCGACGTGGTGGCGCGAGGCGGCCCGCTTCCGGACGACACCGACTGGGTGCAGCGCGCGGTGCCGACCTTCCCCCAGCAGGGCTTCGTACACGCGAACGGGCTCACGGTGGCAGCCTTCGGGCTCCCCGAGGTGGAGCTGCTCGAGAGCGCGGAGGGCAGCGCCATCGCGATCACGCTGCTCCGGGCCGTCGGGAACCTCTCGCGCCACGATCTTCGGACGCGGACCGGTCCCGCCGGCCCCGGCAGCGAGACGCCGGGCGCGCAGTGCCCGGGCGAGCTGCGCGCGCGCTTCGCCCTCTTCGCGGGCCTCGATCCGGGCGCGGCGCGCGACGCGGAGCTGCCGCTTCGCGCCGTTCCCGCCGGCGCCGAGCCCCTCCTCCCGCCCGGCGTTCCGCTCGTGTCGCTCGAGCCGCGCACACTCGTGCTCTCGGCGTTGAAGCCCGCCGCACAGGGCACCGGGCTCGTGGTGCGCGTGCTGAATCCGGGCGACGAGGCGACGGAGGCCCGGCTCGGCCTCGGCTTCCCCTTCGCGCGCGCGGAGGCGGTGCGCCTCGACGAGACGCCCGCCGCCGAACCGGTGTCGGTCGATGGCGATGCGCTGCGCTTCCCGGTCCCGCCGCACGCGCTTCGCAGCGTGCGCGTGCTCTAGGCGACGCTGGGCTGGCTCAGCTCACGGGGCACAGGCCCCGCCTCCCGGGGGGGGCGACGACTGGGCGATGCGGGGCGTGGATCAGAACCGGAACGTCCAGACGACCTTGCCCGTCAGCTCCGTCGAGGTCGGCAGGAAGGCGGAGCGGTCGCGCTCGAGGTCGTGCGTCTCGACGCCCTGGTTCCAGATCAGCACGAGCTCCTGACCGGGCTCCACGATCCAGCGCAGTCGGCTGTTCCAGCCGAGGTCCTGGCTGTCCTGGTCCCACTGCAGGAAGGTGTCCCAGGAGAGGTTCGGCGTGAAGACGACGTTCACGCGCCACTGGACCAGCCGCTGGGTGAAGTCGCCGGAGAAACGGGTGGTGCCGGGGGCGCCACAAGCGGCGTCGGGCAGCACGACCCCGCTGGCGTCGCTGACGCAGGTCTCGTCGAGGCGGCCCTGGTTCTGGAGGTAGCGCAGGGACGAGAACAGGTGCTTGCCGGGCCGCCACTCGAGCGTGACGTCGAGCGAGCGCAGCTCCCCCGAGAAGAAGCGGCCGGACGAGAAGGTGACGTTCGCCGCGAGGGGCCGCGACGTCGCGGTCCCGAAGCTGATGCCGGGCCGCGCCCAGTCGTAGCGGCCGGCCGGGATCAGCGCGTCGCTCGCGATCTCGAACCCCTGCTCGAGCCGCTCGGTGCGCAGCGCGACGAACGGCGCCACGAAGTCGCCCTGCTGGTTGTTGATCTGGAACAGGGTCGGGGTGAACAAGATCGTTTCGAGCGCGCCCTCGGTGCTCGTCACCAGGCGCGAGTCGAAGGCGACGTCGACGCTGCGGATCCAGCTGCCCGTGGGCCGCCAGCGGCGGCGCAGGTCGGCGGTGTAGTCGTGCGTGTCGGGCCGGTTCACGAAGCCGAGCGCGGGCGCGAAGGACGCCCCGATGTGGACGAAGCCCAGACTTCCGTTCCAGCGGTCGTTCGGATACGAGAGGATGGCGCCGCCTGCCCACTCGTCGCCCCGGAGGCCCGGCGTGTGGCTCTTCTCGCCGAACAGGTCGAGCTGGAGCACCTGGTCGTCCGCGATCTGGCTGGTGCGCAGGCGCGCGTCGAGGCCGGCCAGGCTGTTCGAGCCGTCGCTGCTCGGGTCGCCGTGCGTGGCGATGAAGCCCACGGTCGACTCCTCGCCCAGGTTCCACTTGCCACGCAGCACCGAGAGGTTCTGCGGCCCGACGTCCCCAGAGTCGCCCATCTGGGCGTTCAGCAGGCCGAAGTTGAAGCGGCCCTCGCGGCCGGTGACCTTGAGGCCGGCGCGCAGTGGGACCTCCTCGCCGTCCCCGGCGATGCCGATGCGCCGCGAGAAGAAGGGCAGGCCGTTGTTGTTGGGCGGCTCGGAGCCGGTGGTACGGAAGTGTGCGAAGTCGAAGATGCCGGCGTCCTGGAGGAAGAAGTCGCGGGTCTCGGGGAAGAAGAGCGCGAAGCGGTCGAGGTTGACCTGCCGCGCATCGACGTCGGCGTCCGAGAAGTCGGTGTTGATCGTCAGGGCGCCGGTGGTAGACGGGGTGAGCTTGTAGAAGGCGTCGAGCGAGGGATCGAGCTGGTCGTAGCTGCGCTCGCGGTGGCCGTTCGCGCTCGTGTCCTCCTGCCGGCGGTCGTGGAAGTTGCGGGCCACCCCGGACAGCACGACGTCGAGGCCGACGCCCTGCTCGAGCTCCGAGAGGCCGACGAGGTGGCCCACCTCCGAGACGTCGGTCAGGAATTTGTTCTGCTTCCAGGAGGTCCAGCGGTTCTCTTCGTTCCGACGCCGCACGTTCCGCAGCAGGTTGAAGCCCCAGGTGTGGATGGCGGGGTCGAAGGAGATCGTCTTGAACGGAATCCGGAACTCGCAGGTCCAGCCCTCGGCGTCGACCCGGGCCTTCGCGTTCCAGATGCCGTCCCACTCGGTCCGGAACGTGGTGTTGTTCTCGAGGATGCCGTCGAAGCGCGCCGCGTTCGGATTGGTGGAGAACAGGTAGGCGTTGCGGTGGTCGTGAAAGGTGTCGATCAGGAACGTGATGCGGTCGTCGGAGGTGAGGCTCGCGTCGCGGCGCATGGCCGAGGCGATGAGCTTTTCGGGCTCGCGGTCGTAGGCGCGGACCGCGAGGTAGAAGGCGTCGTCGTCGTAGAGGACGCGGACCTCGGTCCGCTCCGTGGGCGTGCCCCCCTCGACCGGCACCACCTGGGTGAGGGGGCCGATCGCGTTGGCCTCCTGCCAGGCCGGGTCGTCGAGCTGCCCGTCGAGCTCCGGTGCCGCCACGCCGTCGGGTAGCCGGGTGACGAACACCCAGGGCGCATCGTCCGCTGTCGCCGCGGACGCCAGCAACACGCTCAGAGCCGGCGCAAACCCCAGCAGGAGCAGCGCCCAGACGCGAGGCATCCTCATCGAGGCGGAAACTGCTTCAGGCGAGCCGCTCGATCAGCGTCCCCGTGCCGAGGCCGCCGCCGCAGCACATCGAGACGAGCCCGTAGCGCCCGCGCGTGCGCTCGAGCTCGTGGAGCGCCGTGGTGAGCAGCCGATCGCCGGTGGCGCCGGTGGGATGGCCGAGCGCGATGGCGCCGCCGTTCGGGTTCACGCGCTCGAGCACTGGGCCGCACTCCTTCTGCCAGGCCAGCACCACGCTCGCGAAGGCCTCGTTCACCTCGTAGACGTCGATGTCGTCGATCGCGACGCCCGTCTTCGCCAGCACCTTGCGCGTAGCGGGAATCGGGCCCTTCAGCATGGTGACCGGGTCGACTCCGACCAGCGTCGTGTAGACGATCCGCGCGCGGGGACGCAGGCCATGACGCTGCACGGCATCCTCGGACGCGAGCAGCACGGCCGCGGCGCCGTCGGTCACCTGCGACGAGGTGCCCGCGGTGTGGAGCCCGTCCTCCATGACCGCCTTCAGCGTGGCGAGCTTGTCGAGCGAGGTCTCGCGCAGGCCTTCGTCGCGCGCGACGTGCAGCGTCTCGCCGGTGGGCTTGCCGTCGGCGTCGACGACGGGCGCGTCGAGCGGCACCACTTCGCGCTCGAAGCGCTTCTCGTCCCAGGCGCGGGCCGCGTTCTGCTGCGAGCGCAGCCCGAAGCGGTCCGTGTCCTCGCGCGTGATGCCGTACTCCTTGGCAATCAGCTCGGCGCCCTGGAACTGCGACTTGAAGGCGTAGCGCTCGAGATAGCTCTTCGGCACCGGACGTCCGAGCTTCTTGTCCGCGAAGTTCGCGCCGAGCGGAATGCGGCTCATCGACTCGACGCCGCAGGAGAGCACGACGTCCTCGAGGCCGGAGCCCACCAGGCCGGCGGCCAGGGTCGTCGCCTGCTGGCTCGAGCCGCACTGGCTGTCGACCGTCGTCGACGCCACCTCGAGGGGCAGCCCCGCCGAGAGCCAGGCCGTGCGCGCGACGTTGAAGGACTGCTCGCCGACCTGCGACACGCAGCCCGCCACAATCTGTCCCACCGCGCTGGCGTCGATCCCGGAGCGCGCCACCGCCGCCTGCATCACGCCGCCGAGCAGGTCGGCGGGGTGCAGCGTCGAGAGGCTGCCTCCCCGCTTGCCGAGCGGCGAACGCACGGCCTCCACGATGAAGACGTCTCGCATCCAGGGAACCTCCGACGGAACGGGCGCGCGAAAGAGCGCAGCCTAGCACCGAACGCCCCAGTCTACGCCGACGCTATCCTGCACCGCCAGAAGCGGGGACGTTCGTCAAGATGTCAAGAAACGCGAAGCCGGAACTTGACGACTTGACGAACGTCCCCGCCATCCGTGCCGTCCGTTGCGGGGTCGGGATCGCGGCGTTTCCCTTCGACGCGGCGCGGGACTTCGTCGCGTTCGCCGAGCGCTGCGAAGCGCTCGGAGTGGATTCGCTCTGGCAGACGGATCGGCTCCAGGGGGAGGAGGGCCAGCTCGAGTCGATGGCCACGATGGCGACGCTGGCCGGCGCCACCGAGCGCATCAAGTTCGGCATGAACGCCGTCGTCGCCTCGCTCCGCGATCCCCTCGTGCTCGCGAAGCAGTGCGCCACGATCGACTTCCTGTCGGGCGGCCGCCTGCTGCCGGTCTTCGGGGTCGGGGTCGAGGCGGATCCGGTGTGGAAGGCGACGGGTCGCGATCCGGCGGGCCGTGGGCGCCGGGCGGACGAGGTGCTCGAGATCGCGCAGCGCCTTTGGCGGGGCGAGGCGGTGGACTTCGAGGGACGCTTCTACCGCTACGCCGGCGCGCGCATCGCACCGCTCCCCGTGCAGAAGCCGCTCCCCTGCTGGATCGGAGGCAGCAGCCTCGCCGCGATCCGCCGCACCGCGCGCCTCGGCACGGGCTGGCTCGGCGGCCTCGCCCCGCCAGAGGAGGTCGGGCGCGTCGTCGCGGCCATCCGGGCGGAGCTCGAGCGGACCGGACGCAGCATCGACCCCGACCACTACGGCGCCACGATTCCGTGCCGGATCGGGAGCGCGGACGACGCGCTGGCGAGACGCTTCGCCCGCGCCGGCGCGCAGCTCGCGACGGGAAGCGCCGAGACGATCGTCGCGCGGGCCCGCGAGTACCTCGCCGCGGGCGCGACCAAGCTGGTGCTGATCCCGCTGGCGCGGGGCACCCGCGACGTGACGGAGCAGCTCGAGCGGCTCTGCGGCGAGGTGATTCCGGCGGTCGAGGGCCGCTGAGAGCCCCGCGGGGCGAAGCGGCCCCGCCGCCCCGATCGCGAGCGACATAAAAAGTGACTTGTCACTTTTTATGTCATCGGGTAGGGTGCTCTCCATGCCCCCGAGACGCCGCAGCCAGCGCGAGCGAAGCCACGAGACCCGCGCGCGGCTGCTCGCCGCCACCCAGGAGGCGCTGGTCGAGTGCGGCACCGCCGGCACCACCACCACCGAGGTGTGCCGGCGCGCCGGCGTCTCGCAGGGCGCGCTCTTCAAGCACTTCGCCAGCAAGGGCGAGCTGCTCGCGGCCAGCGCCGAGCAGCTCTTCGCCAACCTGATCGACGCCTACCGCGAGTCGCTGCCCGACTGGGCCAGCGTGGACGACCGGGCCGCCGCTGCGGTGGAGCTGCTCTGGGAGGTCTTCGAGGATCCGCGCCTCGTGGCGGCGATCGAGCTCTACGCGGCCGCACGCACCGACCGCGAGCTCGCCGTGCGGCTCGCCCCCGTGGCCGACCGTCACGGCGAGAACCTGCGCCGGCTCGCGCGCGAGCTGTTCCCCGAAGCCGCCGCCCAGCGCCCGGACTTCGACGCCGTGGTCACGGTCGTCGTCCAGTCGATCCAGGGCGCCACCCTCGGCAGCCTGGCCTCGGGCGACCGGAGCGGCTTCGCCCCGATGCTCGCCCTGCTCACCGACCTCGTGAGAAAGACCGTTTCCTAGCAGCCGGCCCTGCAAGCGACAGCGCCGGGCGAGGCCACCTCGAGCGGAGTCACCGAAATGGACCTCACCGTCCTCGCCATTCCCGCCTTCCTCGCGCTGCTCGCGCTCGAGTACTGGGCCGCGCGCCGGCGTGGCCGGGACATCCAGGAGACGCGCGACACCGCCACCAGCCTCTCGCTCGGCGTCGGCAGCGTCGTGATCGGCGCGGGCTGGAAGCTGGCCGTCGCCGGCCTCTACGTGGGCGTCCACGAGGCCACGCCGTTCGCGCTCGGCGACGGCCCCTGGGTCTTCGTCGCGGCCCTCGTGGTCGTCGACCTCGCCTACTACTGGTTCCACCGCCTGCACCACGAGGTGCGCGTGCTCTGGGCCTCCCACGTCCCGCACCACTCGAGCCAGCGCTACAACCTCTCGACGGCGCTGCGCCAGTCGTGGACGCCCTTCACGGGCCTTCCCTTCTATCTGCCCCTCGCGCTCCTGTTCTCGCCGGCGCAGATCGCCACCGCCTACGGCATCAACCTCCTCTACCAGTTCTGGATCCACACGGAGCTGATCGACCGGCTCGGGCCGTTCGAGTGGATCTTCAACACGCCTTCGCATCATCGCGTGCACCACGGCGCGAACGTGCAGTACCTGGACCGCAACTACGCCGGAATCCTGATCGTGTGGGACCGGCTGTTCGGGAGCTTCGAGCCCGAGGGCGAGCGCGTGCGCTACGGGCTCACCAGGAACATCGAGCGCTTCCATCCCGTCTACGCCGCCTTCCACGAGTTCGTCGCGGTGTTCCGGGACGCCGCCCGGGCCGGCTCGCTGCGCGACGCCGTGGGCACCCTGCTGCGGCCGCCCGGCTGGAAGCCCGGCGGCGCCGGTGCGACGGCCACGGACCTGAAGCGCAGCGCCGGCCTCGTCGCGGGGTAACATCCCCTTCTCTTCCGCGCGAAGGAGACGCCGTGGACGCCGACTGGCGCGATCTCGAGGCCATCAAGCGCCTCAAGTACAAGTACATGCGCTGCATCGACCGCAAGCTCTGGGACGAGCTGGTCGACGTCTTCGTGCCCGACGCGACGGCCGCCTACAGCAGCGGCAAGTACGCCTTCACCGGGCGGGAGGCGATCCTCGACTTCCTCCGGAAGAGCATGGGCTCGCCGCGCTTCCTCTCGAGCCACACCGTCCACCACCCCGAGATCGAGCTGACCAGCGCGACCACGGCCCGGGCGAACTGGGGGCTCGAGGACACCGTGCACATCCTCGACGCCAACCTCACGATCCAGGGCGCGGCGCTCTACGAGGACGAGTACGTGAAGGGTGACGACGGCCAGTGGCGCATCCGGCACACCGGCTACAGCCGCACCTGGGAGCAGATGTTCCAGCGCGACTCGCTCGCCGGCCTCAAGCTCACCGCCAGCCTCTGGGAGACGGGCGGCAAGAGCAGCATCGACGTCTAGGTCTTCGCCCGCGACGCGTCCACGCTCCAGATGCCGGCGCCCTTCGCGGCGATCACGAAGAACACCCAGCAGTAGAGCACGGCCAGCTCGCCCTTGTTCACGATCGGGAAGAAGCCCTGCGAGGCGTGCGCCATGAAGTAGGCGGCCGCCATCGTGCCGGAGCAGAGGAACGCCGCCGGCGCCGCGAACAGGCCCGCGGCGACGAGCGCGCCGCCGATCAGCTCGATCGAGCCGGCGCCCCAGACGATGAAGGCCGGCGCCTCGGGCCGTCCCCCGAACAGGCCGAAGACCTTCTGGAGCCCGTGCTGCATGAACATCAGGCCCGCGAAGATGCGCATCACGGCGTAGATCTTGTCGGCGTGCGGCTTCAGGAAATCCATGGATCCTCCTCCGGGGGGCGTCTTGCGGGGCAGTGTAGGCCGCCCGGAGGCCGGCTCGGGGCCGAAAACGCGCTCTGGGGGGGATCCCCTGCGCGGAGCCGCCGTGGGCGTCATGCTTCGGGCAACGGGATGCCGGGAGCGGCATCCAAGGCCGCATGAGACGCCGAGACTTCGAGCTTCCCGAGCGTGAGGTGACCCCCGAGGCGCTGTTCCTGCGCCGGCGGGACTTCCTGCGCGCCACGGCCGCGGTCTCCCTGGTGGCGGCCGGCTGCCTGCCGGGAGAGGAGGGGGAGGCGAAGAGCCGCACGCCCGCGGGCGAGCCCCTCGCAGGGGTCACGCCGGCGCCGGCCGGGCCGTTCCGGGCCACGGAGGAGGCCACGTCCTGGGAGGCCGCGACCGGCTACAACAACTTCTACGAGTTCGGCACCGACAAGGAGGACCCCGCCGAGAACGCCGGCAGCCTCCGCACCAAGCCCTGGTCGGTGGCGATCGAGGGCGAGGTGGCGAAGCCCGGCTCGGTACCGCTCGAGACGCTGCTCGCGCCGCATCCGCTCGAGGAGCGCATCTACCGGCTGCGCTGCGTCGAGGCCTGGTCGATGGTGATCCCCTGGGTGGGGATCCCGCTGGCTGCGCTGCTCGCGCGCTTCGAGCCGACCTCGCGCGCCAAGTACGTGGCCTTCGAGACGCTCCACGATCCCGAGCAGATGCCCGGCCAGCGGCGCCGCATCCTGGACTGGCCCTACCGCGAGGGCCTGCGCATGGACGAGGCCATGCATCCGCTCACGATCCTGGCCGTCGGCATGTACGGACGCGTGCTGCCGAACCAGAACGGCGCGCCGCTGCGCCTGATGGTGCCCTGGAAGTACGGCTTCAAGAGCATCAAGTCGATCGTGAAGATCCGCCTCCAGGAGGCGCAGCCCGCGACGACCTGGAACCAGGAGCTGCCGCGCGAGTACGGCTTCTTCGCCAACGTGAACCCCGACGTCGACCATCCGCGCTGGAGCCAGGCGCGCGAGCGGCGCATCGGGGAGTTCAGCAAGCGCCCGACGCTGTTCCTGAACGGCTACGCGGAGCAGGTGGCGTCGCTCTACCGCGGCATGGATCTCAGGCGCTACTACTGAGCCGTGCTCGAGTCGAAGCCCGCGCGCCGGCGCGCCCACCTCGCGCTGATCGGCCTGGCGCTGCTGCCGCTCGCGGGGCTCGCCTTGGGGGCCGCGCGCGGGTCGCTCGGCGCGAACCCCGTCGAGACGATCACCCACGTCACGGGCGAATGGGCGCTCCGCCTGCTGCTGCTCACGCTCGTCGTCACGCCGCTCCGGCGCATGACGGGCTGGGCCTTCCTCGCGCCCTGGCGGCGCAGCCTGGGGCTCCTCGCCTTCGGCTACGCGACGCTCCACTTCGCGACCTTCCTCGCGCTCGACCTGGGCTTCGATCTGTCCTTCCTCGGTGAAGAGGTGCTCGAGCGTCCCTACGTGACGCTCGGCTTCTCGGCGCTGGTGCTGCTCACGCCGCTCGCGCTCACCTCGACGCGCGGCTGGCAGCGCCGTCTCGGCCGGCGCTGGGTCACGCTGCACCGCCTGGTCTACGTCGCGGCGGGGCTCGCGGTGCTGCACTTCGTGTGGCTGGTGAAGGCGGACCTCGCCGAGCCGCTGGCATACGCCGCCGTGTTGGTCGTGCTGCTCGCGGCGCGCTGGTGGCGCTAGCCGTGGGACCCGAGGCGGTCGTTGACACTAGCCGCCGAGGTCGCCCGGCCGCAGGAACTCGACCAGCTCGGCGGAGCCCGGAGCGACGTCGCACCAGCGTGGCGTCGCGATGCGGAGGGCGGCGAAGGCCGCGGGCGTGAGGCCGCGCGCGGCGCGCACGAGCACTTCGGCGGAGGCGCGCTCCACCAGCAGCTGCACGAGCTCGCCGAGGCCCGGGTTGTGCCCCACCACGAGGACCTGCCGTTCGGTGTCCGGCAGGGCCTGGAGCCTGGCGAGCAGCTGGCCCGGGCTCGCCAGGTAGAGGCCCTCGTCCTCCTCCACGCGGGGAGCGTGCCGAAGCGCGGGGAGCACTCGATCGAGCGTCTCCCGTGCCCGTCGCGCCGGCGAGGAGAGCACGAGATCGGGCCGGAAGCCGTGCGCCTCCAGCTCGACGAGGGCGTCTCCCACGCGGGCGGCCTCGTCCCGGCCCGCGGCCGAGAGCGGCCGTGCGCGATCGAGCGCGTCGTTCTCCGCGCTTGCGTGACGCAGCAGGATCAGGTGCTTCGAGAGGGTGTTCATGGACCCGATGCGTGGATCCCGTATGATTGCGCGACGCGAAGGGGGAGCCAGGGTGGCACGTCATCCGCTCGTGGAAAGAGCACGCGATGCGCGCGTTCGTCAGGCGCGGGGTTTCCGCGAGGCCGCAGCCGAGCTGACGGGCGAGATGCTCGCAGCCGATTTCGAGGTCGAACGGGAAGGGGCGCCGCGACGAAGCGAGGCCCGCAAGAAGCATCTGGTGCAGCCGAATCAGCGCCTCGCGGCCGAGCGCCGTCCCGGCCGCGACGCCGAGCACGCGGCGCTCGCGCTGCTCGCGCGCCGCGAGAAGGGCGGTGGGCCGCTTCGGCTGCCGGACGAGGAGGGCTTCTTCGAGCCGTTGCACGCCGGCGTGGTGCTGAAATCGGCCCCCGCCGACCCCAAGGCCGGCCCTGACGACCCCAACTGGGGCATCGACCGCGTCGACCTGATCGGGGTCGGGCCGGATGATCGGATGGCCGTCGTGCTGATGCGCTTCGTGGCGCCGTCCGGAACCCGGGTCGGCACGGGCGAGACGCCGCTGCGGGCCCTGCTCGACGGCCTCGCCCACACCGCGGTGGCGGTCGCCAACCAGGCGCCGCTCGCCGCCGAGATCGAGGCGAAGACCGAGCGCAAGCTGTCCGACGCGAAGCCCTACCTGTTCCTGCTCGGGAGCCAGCGCTACTGGGAGCTCTGCCGCAAGCGGGAGGCCCAGAAGGGCGCCGCCTGGATCCAGCAGATGGAGCGCCTCGCGAAGGAGTTCGAGGAGCAGACCGGCATCGGCGTGCGCTTCCTCGCGCTCAAGGTGCAGGGCGACCCCGGCTGGAGCTACACCGAGGGCCATCCCGTCTTCGACGAAGAGGTTCGCATCGGGCCGGCGTGGGAGCCGGGCGCGGGTCGCATCAAGCCGAAGGCGCGACCGCGCCAGCGACGCAGCACCGCGACGCCGACGCCGGCCATCATCGAGCCCGACCTGTCGCGCCCGGTGCGCGACTACAGCATCACCGAGCACTACGTGGCGGGCGATCGCATCCAGCATCCCACGCTCGGGGAGGGCGTGGTGCAGGGCATCGCGGGGCCGGGCAAGATCTCGGTCCACTTCGACGAGCGTCGCAGCGTGCTCGTGCACGATCGCGACTCACCGAGCGCGTGAGCGAGGGCCCCGGGAGCGTGAGCGGGGGCCCCGGGCGTTTTGCTTCCCCTGCCGGGTGGCTCGCGAGCGGACTCGTGGCCGTCGGCGTCGTCTTCCTCGGCCTGGCCTGCGCGCAGCTGCCGCCGCGCCAGATCGACGACGTCTGCGCGATCTTCGCCGAGAAGGCCGGCTGGGAGGTCGCCGCCTTCTCGGCCGAACGGCGTTGGGGCGTCGCCGTGCCCGTCCTGATGGCGGTGCTCCACCAGGAGTCGCGATTCCGCTCCCGGGCGCGGCCCGACTGGCGGCTCGGGCTCGGGGTGATCCCGCTGGGCCCGGCCTCCTCCGCATACGGCTATGGCCAGGCGAAAGTAGGGACGTGGGATGACTATCAACGCATGGCCAAACGACCGGACGCGCGCCGCGATCGCTTCGCAGACGCCATCGACTTCGTCGGCTGGTACGGTGACGTGATCGAACGGGTGGCTGGCGTGCCGAAGGACGACACCTTCAACCTGTACCTCGCGTATCACGAGGGGCCGGGCGGCTTCCAGCGTCGCAGCTTCGAACGGAAGCCCTGGCTGCTCGGCGTCGCGCGCAAGGTCAAGGAGCGGGCCGATTCGTATCGGCTCCAGCATCAGGCCTGCCGGCCGCCGGCCGTCGCCGTCGCGCCCGCCCCCTGACCGTTGCTACTTCATGAGCTGGCGCGCGAGCTTGATTGCCGGCGGATAGCCGCGCCTGGCCCGGAGCTCCTTGACCCGCGCATGGTGCTTCTTGGGGAGGTGTCGCATCAGGCCCAGGTACTCCCCCTGGAGCTTCAGTCGGGCTCGGTCCTTCGCCGTGAGAGTGCGACGTCGCGGCGGCGCGATCGCGCCCCCGCTCCTCGCGCTCTTCGCCGCCTGTTGGGCTGCGTTCGAAAGCGCACGTGTGAGCGTATCGACGTCCCGTACGATCGCGCGCAGGTTCGTCGATATCCGCCGCGCGGCGGCATTGGTATCGATCGGTCTCGGCATTGGGCACCCCTATCAACCAAAGAGAAACGGAAGGCAGCGAGCTCTCAAGGTAACCGGAATCGGCCCGCATCCAACGGGTGTTCACCGGATCTTCGCGAACGCGGGCTGCAATCGACGGCTACGCGAGTGAGGGCGTGGGGAGCGCACCCCTCGCGTCCGCCGCGAACCGAGCGTGTCTCGGACCCTCGGTCCGACTCCCTCCGACGGCTGGGAGCACCCGTCCCGACGGAATCGTTGACGGGCGGGGCGGTGTCGTCATCCTGCGCGCGTGGGACGACCCAGGCGCCGCTACGAGCTTCGGAACAGCGAGCTGAACGCGAGCATCGAGACGCTGATGGCGCTCGCCCGCGAGACGTACGGCACCCCTGAGGAGCGCGCCGACTACGTGCGGCAGATGCTGGTGACCGCGCTCGGCCTGCTGGGAGACGATTCGACCACGGGTGACCTCAAGCTCCTGAACGCGGCGATGAAGGAGCTCCGCCACGCCCTTCGCGTCTTCGCGCCCTACGCGCACGTGCGCAAGGTGGCCGTCTTCGGCAGCGCCCGAACCGCCCCCGAACACAGCGACTGGGAGCAGGCGCATCGCTTCGCGGAGCGCATGGTCGATCTCGGCTGGATGGTGATCACCGGCGCCGGCGACGGCATCATGGGCGCCGCGCAGGGGGGGGCGGGCCGCTCGGCTTCGTTCGGCGTCAACATCCGGCTGCCCTGGGAGCAGGAGGCAAACGAGGTCATCGCGGGCGACGAGAAGCTCATCAACTTCCGCTACTTCTTCAGCCGCAAGCTGACGTTCGTGAAGAACTCGCACGCCATCGCGCTGTTCCCGGGTGGCTTCGGAACGCACGACGAGGGCTTCGAGGCCCTGACCCTGATCCAGACGGGCAAGAGCGAGATGCTGCCGGTGGTGTTCGTGGATTCGCCGGGCGGGAGCTACTGGCGCGCCTGGGAGGAGTACGTGCGTTCGCATCTGCTCGCGCGCGAGCTGATCAGCGAGGAGGATCTCGCGCTCTTCAAGGTGACCGACGACGTCGAGGAGGCGACCCGCGAGATCACGGGCTTCTATCGCAACTATCACTCGAGCCGGTACGTGCGCGATCGGCTCGTGATTCGCGTGCGCGAGGCCCCCGAGCCGGAGGCGCTGGCGGCCCTCAACGACGAGTTCGCCGACATCGTGGCCGCGGGCGCGATCGAGGTCCGTGGCGCGCTGCCCGAGGAGGGCGGCGAGGCCGATCCCTTCCCGCGCGTGGTGCTTCGCTTCGACCGCAAGCAGATCGGGCGCCTGCGGCAGCTGATCGACCGCCTCAACGCGCTCGCCGAGCCCGAGGCCTCCGCCAGCGACGCCGCCCCCCACGAGATCGTGGCGGAGCCGATCCCGCCCGAGGCCGAGCAGGCCGAGGGCAGCGGGGCCTGAGGCCACGGAGCGCTTCGTCCCCGGGGGGCCTCAGCCGCTCCCTCCGGGCTGCCGATGCGCAAGGCCGTGGAAGCCGGGTCCCTCCAGGCAAGGAGCCGTGCCCTCCTGATCGGTGGGGGAGAGCCGGTGCTCTCGGTCGTGAAGCAGGCGCTGGTCGCGCCGAGCTGGGGGATCCGGGTGTCCGCGCTCGGCGCGGACGCCGCGCCGTGGCTGGCCGAGCACCCGGACGTCGTCATCCTGGACGGGGTCCAGAAGGGCGGGGCTTCGATCGAGCTGCTGATGCAGCTGCGCGAGCTCGACCCGCGCGGGACCACGCCGATCGTGCTGCTGCTCGGCGCCGATGCCCCCGAGGTCGTGACCGCGGCCTACGCGGCGGGGGCGGCCGACGTGCTGGTGGCGCCGGTGCGCCCCGCGGCGCTCGCCGACCGCGTGGCCTTCCAGGTGCGCTCCGCCCAGCTCGTGGGTGCCGTGCGCTCCCAGGTGCAGGAGCTGCTGCACGCGCAACGCATCGGCGGAACGGGCAGCTGGACGCTGGCCAGCCTGTCCGGGCTGATGCACTGGACGCCCGAGGCGGAGCGGCTGCTCGGCCTGCCCGTGGGTGGCGGGCCGCGCAACGTGGAGGCGCTCTTGCGCCTGCTCCCCGACGAGGAGCGGCAGACGCTACGACGCGGCCTGGACGAATGCGCACAGCACAACCGTCCGATGGCCGTTCGCCACCGGGTGCTGCTCCCCGGTGGACGCGAGCGCTGGGTGGAGCAATCGCTCGAGCCCGTGCGTACCTACCGCAAGACGATCGGCCTGCGTGGCACCCTCCGCGACATCACGGCGCAGCACGTCTCCGATCGTGAGGTCCGGCGACAGCACAGCCACGACCCGCTCACCGGTCTGGCCTCCCGGTCGCTGCTGCTCGAACGCACCCGCGAGGCGATGACCGAAGCGCTCAAGGAGCGCCGCTCGGTGGCGTTGCTCCAGGTGAGCCTCGACCGCTTCCGGAACGTCAACCAGATGCTGGGTCACACGTTCGGGGATCGCATCCTGCAGCACGTGGCGCGCGTGTTGACCGAGGTGGTCGAGCAATGCGGTGGCGCGCCCGAGCACGCCGCGCGGCTCGCGGGGGACGAGTACGCCCTGCTGCTGCCGAGCCTCGGCGATGGGGAGGAGGCGATCGCCTGCGCGCAGGCGGTGCTCGCGGCGCTGGCGGAGCCCACGCGCATCGGCAGCCAGGAGGTACGGCTGGCGGCGAGCATCGGAATCGCCGTCCACCCCGAGGACGGCGCCACGGCCGACACGCTGCTCCAGCATGCCGACCTGGCGGCGCTTCAGGCCAAGCGCGAAGGGCGCGGGCGCATCCAGCCCTTCCGCCGCGCGATGGGAAAGGCGGCCATGCGCCGCTTCACGCTGGAATGCGAGCTGCGCGGGGCGCTCGAGCGCGGGGAGCTGCACGTGGCGTATCAGCCGCGCGTCGCCGCCGGGGACGGCCGGGTCGTCGGCGCCGAAGCGCTCGTGCGCTGGGACCACCCGGTGCTGGGGCGCGTCTCGCCGCGCGAGTTCATCACGATCGCCGAAGAGACCGGGCTGATCGGGACGATCGGCGACTACGTGCTCGAGACGGCGTGCCGCGGCGCGAAGTCCCTCGAGGAGCGCGGCTATCCGCTCCAGATCTCCGTGAACGTCTCGTCGTGGCAGTTCGCGAACACGGACGTCTGGGAGATCGTGACGCGGGTGCTGCGCGAGACGGGGCTGGCGCCCCAGCGCCTCGAGCTGGAGATCACCGAGAGCCTGATCCTGGACGGCGCCAACGATCCCGACGTGGCGTTCCGCGACCTGCGCGGCATCGGCGTCGGCATCGCGCTCGACGACTTCGGCACCGGCTACTCGTCACTCTCCTACGTCTCCCGCTTCCCGCTCGACGTGCTCAAGCTCGATCGTTCGATCGTGCGCGAGGTCGACTCCGACCCGGCCGCGGAGCGCGTGGCGCGCGCGGTCGTGGGGCTCGCACATTCGCTCGACATGCGGGTGGTGGCGGAAGGCGTCGACGCCGAGCCGCAGGCGGAGGTCCTGCGCCGCTTCGGCTGCGACGAGCTCCAGGGCTTCTGGATCCGCGAGAGCGTGACCCTGACGGAGCTCGAGACCCTCATCGCCAGCGGCGCCCTGGTGAAGAAGACCAAGCTCGGCGTCCTCTCCCTCGCCAAGAGCGAACGCGCCGCCGAGTGAGCCCGGCTCAGCCCGCGGGGCGGCGGGCGAACCAGGGGCGGGCCCCCTCGAGCTGGGCCGCGAGCCGGAACAGGGTGGCCTCGTCGTTCATGCGGCCCATGAACTGGGTTCCGATGGGAAGGCCGTCGGCGTCCCAGAACAGCGGCACCGACATGGCGGGGTTGCCGGTGGCGTTCGCGAGCTGCGTGAAGCCCACGGTCTGGAACAGCGTGCCCAGCGACTCGGCGGGGTTCGGGTTCGAGAGCGAGAGGCGGCCGAGCGGGACGGGCGGCGTCGCGAGCGTCGGCGTGAGCAGCACGTCGTAGCGCTCGAGGAAGCGCGCGAGCTGGCGGCCCGTGGCATGGATCGTCTTGATCGCGCGGGCGTAGGCGGGGGCGTCCTTGGCCGCGCCCCCCGCCGCGACCAGCCAGGTGCCGGGCTCGACGTCGTCCTGCCGGAGCTCGCGGCCGAGCGCCCGCGCGCGGTCCTCGAGCGTGGCCCGCACCGAGGCGCCGATGATGGTCGTCGTCGCCTCCCGGTAGGGCTCGAGGTCGAACGCGAAGGAGGCCTCCTCGACGTGGTGGCCGAGCGAGGCACACAGCTTCGCCGCGTCGAGGGCGGCCTCGCGGCAGCTCGCTTCCGTGGCCGCGCCGTTCCAGGTCTCGGTCTGGAGCGCGATGCGGAGCCTTCCCGGGCTCGCCCCCACCTCGGCGAGGAAGGGTCGCACGGGCGGCTGAGCGGCGTAGGGAGCGCCCGGATCCGGGCCGTGGCAGGCGTCGAGCAGTGCGGCGCTGTCGCGAACGGAGCGCGAGACCGCGTGCTGCGCGCTCATCCCGCCCCAGCCCTCGCCCACCTCGGGCCCCATCGGCGTGCGCCCGCGCGTGGGCTTCAGGCCGAACAGGCCGCAGCAGGAGGCGGGGACGCGGATCGAGCCGCCGCCGTCGGTGGCGTGCGCGAGGGGAACGATGCCGGCGGCCACCGCGGCCGCGGCGCCGCCCGAGGACCCACCGGCCGTGCGCTCGCGGTGCCTGGGGTTCCGGGTCTGCCCGAAGAGCCGCGACTCGGCCGTGGTCGTGAGGCCGAGCTCGGGCGAGTGGGTCTTGCCGAAGATCACGAAGCCGGCACGCCGGTAGCGCGCCACCAGCTCGCTCTCGACGGCGGGCACGTAGTCGGCGAAGAGCTGCGCGCCGTAGGTCGTTCGAACGCCCGGGACCGAGGCGTGCAGGTCCTTCAGCAGGAAGGGGACGCCCCGGAAGGGCCCCTCCGGGAGCCCGGCCGCGACCGCCGCGCGGGCGTGCTCGAACATGGGGATCACCACCGCGTTCAGCGCCGGATTCCGCTTCTCGCAGGCCTCGATGGCCGCGTCCAGCAGCGAGGTCGGCGTGACCTCGCCCTCCCGGACCAGGGCGGCCAGGCCGATCGCGTCGTGGTCCTCGTAGTCCTGCATCGCCGTTTGCCCTCCCGGCATGGGAGGGGCAGCATAGTGCGAGGCCGCCCCGACGGCAGCGCGGGGCGAGGAGGAGCCCGATGCTCGATCTGCTCGTTCGTGGTGGCACGATCGTCGACGGCAGCGGTCAGCCGGCGGCAGCCGGCGACGTCGGGATCCGGGACGGCCGCATCGTCGCGGTCGGACGCGTCGACGAGCCCGCGCGAGAGCAGCTCGACGCCGACGGCCTGCTCGTCACCCCGGGCTGGGTCGACGTGCACACGCACTACGACGGCCAGGTCACCTGGGACACCCTGCTCACGCCTTCCTGCTGGCACGGTGTCACCACCGTCGTGATGGGCAACTGCGGCGTCGGCTTCGCGCCGGTGCGCCCCGGCGCCCAGGAGTATCTCATCAAGCTGATGGAGGGGGTCGAGGACATCCCCGGCACGGCCCTGGCCGAGGGCATCTCCTGGGATTGGGAGAGCTTCCCCGAGTACCTCGACGCCGTGGAACGGCGCCCGCACGCGATCGACGTGGGCGCCCAGGTGCCGCACGCGGCGCTCCGTTTCTACGTGATGGGGGAGCGGGGCGCAGACCACGAGGCGACGCCTTCGCCGGAAGAGATCGAGACGATGGGCCGACTGGTGCGGGACGCCGTGCGCGCCGGCGCGCTCGGCTTCACCACGTCGCGCACGAAGAACCACCGCGCCAGCGACGGCCGCTTCACGCCGAGCCTCACGGCGGGGGCCGAGGAGCTGCTCGGCATCAGCCGCGGCTTCGGCGAGGCGGGGCAGGGCGTCTTCGAGGTGGTCTCCGACTTCGCCGGCCGCGAGCAGGAGTGGGAGCTGTTCCGCGAGATGGTGCGGCAGTCGGGCCGCCCCATGTCGATCTCGATCGGGCAGAGCGACGCTTCGCCGGAGGCGTGGCGCGCGATGCTCGCCACCATCGCCGCCGCGAACCAGGCCGGCCTTCCCATGAAGGCCCAGGTGGCAGCGCGCGCGATCGGCATCCTGCTCGGCCTCGAGGCGACGATGCATCCCTTCGCGAGCCACCCGAGCTTCCGCGAGCTCGCGGCGCTGCCGCTCGCCGGGAAGGTCGCCCGCATGCGCGACCCGGCCTTCAAGCAGCGCGCCCTCGAAGAGAAGCCGGCGCCGGCGCTCGCCATGCTCGTCTGGCAGTTCGACAAGCTGTTCGCGCTGGGCGACCCGCCCGACTACGAGCCCGCCCTGGAGAAGAGCATGGCCGCCCAGGCCGCCCGCCAGGGCGTCACGCCCGAGGAGTGGGTCTACGACCGCCTGCTCGACGACGACGGGCACGCGCTTCTCTACCGCCCGTTCCTCAACTACAGCCACGGAAGCCTCGACGCGGTGCGCGAGATGCTGCTCCACGAGTGCACCGTGCCTGGCCTCGGCGACGCCGGCGCGCACTGCGGGCTGATCTGCGACGGCAGCTTCCCCACCTACCTGCTCTCGCACTGGGGCCGGGACCGGACGCGCGGCGAGCGCATCCCGATCGAGCGGCTGGTGAAGGCCCAGACCGCCGACACCGCGGCGCTGGTCGGCCTCCAGGATCGCGGGCGCATCGCGCCCGGGATGAAGGCCGACCTCAACCTGATCGACTTCGCCGCACTCGGCATGCGTCCGCCCGAGATCGTCCACGACCTGCCGGCCGGCGGAAAGCGCCTGATCCAGCGCGCCAGCGGCTACGTGGCCACGGTCTGCAGCGGCGCCGTCACCTTCGAGAACGGCGAGTCCACCGGGGCGCTGCCGGGCCGGCTCGTGCGGGGGCCCCAGGCCGGGGGCTGAGCCCGCTACCCCTTCTTCTTCAGCGTGCTCGCGTTCTCGCGGATGAAGGCGCGGATCTCGTCGGCCATGCCGAGGATCCGCTCCCACTCCTCCTGATAGAACGTGACGGGGAAGCGGCGGATGCCGTAGAGCGAGACGCCGCCCTTCGCGCTCACCTGGAGCCGCGTCCCGCGCTTTTCCTTGGCCTTGAGTGCCTCGTTCTCGGCGCGCAGCCGCTCGAGCTCGCCCTTGAGGTCGTCGTCGGACGCGGTCATCGCTTCCCCCTCCGGATGCGCCCGAGCCTAGCGCTTGCGCGGGAGCCGACCTTCGGGCGGCGGGCGCGCGTCGAAGCTCGGGAGCTCGTCCTCCGGGACCGTGTGCCACGCCGGCGCCTGGCCGCGGAAGACGTGGCGGAAGGGCCGGACGCCCGGGTCGTCGTCGAGGACGCCGGCCAGCAGGATCACGAAGCCCGTCTCGGGCTGGTGGACCGGCAGGGGCGACCCGCAGCGACCGCAGAAGCTCCTGCGGAAGGGCGGCGGCTCCTGGAGCAGCGGCGCCTCGAAGCGCACGATCCCGTCCTCGCCGCGCAGCCAGCGGAACTGCTCCGCGCGCGCCGCCAGCTCCGGCGCGAACGCCGAGCCCGTCGCCTTCTGGCAGCGCCTCGCGTGGCAGTACTGCATGGGCGTCACCTGGCCGTCGATCTCGAAGGCCACGGCCCCGCACAGGCAGCTGCCGCGGATCACGCCGCGGCCTCGAGGGCGATCGGGCGGCCCTCCTGCACCGAGCGCTCGGCGGCCGCCCCGATCTCGACGGCGCGCAGGCCGTCCTCGGCCGTCACCTCGACCGGCGCCCCCTCCGTCACGGCGGCGAAGAAGCGCACGTGCTCGTAGTAGGTCGAGCCGTGGTGGAAGCCGGCTGCGAGCAGCTTCGGGTCGACCGGCACCTCGAAGCGCTCGACCTTGCGCGGGTTCCGGTGGCCGATCACGAGGCTCGACTCCGGCACGAAGCACTCGAGCTTGCCCCGGTCGCCCGTCGCCACGACCTCCTCCTGGTTGCGGGAGCCCTCGGCGAACATGCACAGGTCGAGAAGGGCCCGCACGCCGTTCGCGAAGTCCACGATCACGTAGGCGTTGTCCAGGATGTCCGGCCGCTCCCCGTCGTAGCGCTCGTCGAGATGGTTCACGTCCATGCCGCCCGATGCATACACGCGAACGGCTTCGCTCCCGACGGCGAGCCGCATCAGGTCGAAGAAGTGACAGCACTTCTCGACCAGCGTACCGCCCGTGTTGCGCGCGAAGCGGTTCCAGTTGCCGACCTTCGGAAGGAAGGGGAAGCGGTGCTCGCGGATCGCGAGCATGCGGAGCCTCCCCACCGTGCCGTTGCGCAGCTCCTCGAGCAGGCGCGCCACGGGGGGCATGTAGCGGTACTCCATCGCCGTCCAGACGACGCCCGGGTGCACCGCCGCGCGCGACGCCACCCAACGCGCGTCCTCGACCGTGGTGCAGAGCGGCTTCTCGACCAGCAGGTGCTTGCCGCTCGCGAAGGCGTCCTCGAGCACGGCGCGGTGCGTGTGGTTCGGCGTCGCGATCACCACCGCGTCGACCTGCGGGTCGTCGAGCAGCGCCCGTGCGTCCGCATGCTCGTCCGGCCCGTCGCCCACCACCAGCCGCGCCCAGCGCCGCGATTCCTCGTGCGGGTCGGCGAACGCGACCAGCTCGGCGCCGGGGACCAGGCCCAGGTTCTTGATGTGCTCGATGCCCATCATGCCGGTGCCGATCACGCCGTACCGGAGCCGCTCCGCCATCCCGCCTCCCGTCTCTGATACCGTAGACGGCCCGAGGAGGCGCCGCATTGCGGCCCCGAGGAGGCGCCGCATTGGCCGCTGATTCCGTCGAAGTCGCATGGTTCGCGGCGCTCTGCGACGACGACACCGAGTTCCTGGGCGTGCCCGATCCCCGGCTCCGCTCGAGCTTCGGCCACTGCCGCGACATCGTGCTGGCCGCCGAGCGGGGCGGCTTCGACAACTGCCTGCTGCCCTCGGGCTACGCGCTCGGCATCGACTCGGTCGCCTTCGCGGGCGGCGTCGCGCCGCTGCTGTCCCGCATGCAGCTGCTGGTGGCGGTGCGCTGTGGGGAGCTCTGGCCGCCGATGCTGGCGCGGCAGCTCGCGACGCTCGACCAGATGCTCGGGGGACGGCTCACCGTGAACATCATCTCGAGCGACCTGGCCGGCGCGCCGCTCGAGTCCGACCCGCGCTACCGGCGCTCGATCGAGGTGATGGAGATCCTGCGAGACCTGCTCGACGGCAAGGCGGTGTCGCGGCGGGGCGAGTTCCACGCTCTCGAGGTCGAGCCGCCGCGGGTGCAGACCGTTTCGGGACGCTGTCCGCCCTTCTACTTCGGCGGCTTCTCGGAGGCCGCCCGCGAGGCGGCGGCGCGGGCGGCGGACGTCTACCTGCTGTGGCCGGATCGCATGGAGCGGGTGGCGGAGACGATCGTGGACCTGCGCGCGCGCGCCGCCCGGCACGGACGTCGGCTGCGCTTCGGCTACCGCGTCCACGTGGTCGTGCGCGAGACGGAGGCTGCGGCGCGGGCGGCCGCGGCGCGGCTGGTCTCGCGGCTCGAGCCCGAGGCGGGGGATGCAATCCGGCGTCGCTCGCTCGACCACGCCTCGGCCGGCGTGCGCGCGCAGACCGAGCTGCGCGAAGCGGCGGACGCGGAGGGCTGGGCCGAGGAGGGGCTCTGGACGGGCATCGGCCGCGCGCGCTCCGGCTGTGGTGCCGCGATCGTGGGAGACCCCGACCAGGTGCTGGCGAAGCTCGAGGCCTACCGGGCGCTCGGTCTCGAGGCCTTCATCCTCTCCGGCTACCCGCACGCACGCGAGTGCGATCTGTTCGCCCGCTACGTATTGCCTCGACTTCCGCACGCGCCGCTCGCGCGCCCGGCTCCATGAGGGATCGGCCCGTCCCCTTGCCGACGGGCTAGCATGGCGGGATGCCCCCCATCCGCATCGAACGCGTCGCGGGCGCGGATGCGATCGCCGAGTTCGTGGCGCTCCACGACCGCGTCTATGCCGAGCGGCCGGCGCGCTGGCCGAACCCGCCGCTCCAGCAGCCGACGCTGCTCGGGCAGACGCCCCTCACTGCCGAGCGTGAGATGCAGCCCTTCGTGGCCCGCGAGGGTGGGGAGGTGGTGGCACGCGTCACCGCCACGATCGATCAGCCGTTCCTCCGGCACTGGAACCAGCGCGTCGGTCACCTGCTGATGTTCGAGGCGCTGCCCGGCGCCCGCGAGGCCTCGCGGCTCCTCCTCGACGAGGCCTGCGCCTGGCTCGCCGAGCGCGGCATGCAGGCGGCGCGCAACGGCTTCGGCCTGTTCGACATGCCCTACAACACCGACGCCTACGACGTGCTGCCGCCCAGCCTGATGCGGCAGAACGGGCCCAGCCACCACGGGCACATCAAGGCGGCCGGCTTCGAGACCGAGCAGGGCTTCGTCGACTATGCGATCGAGGTGACGCCCGCGCTGCTCGAGCGCTGGCAGGGTGCGCTCGACGCCGCGCGCAAGAACGGCTTCGAAATCGTGCCGTTCCGGGACGTCCCGAACCCGGAGCGCGCCGAGCAGCTGTGCACGCTCTGGAACGAGACCTTCGAGAGCCATTGGGGCTGGTGTCCGGTCTCGCCCGGGATCACGGGGCTCTTCGTGCCCGACGGCTCTTCCGCGCTCGACACCTCGGTCTTCGCCTACGCCGAGGGCGAGCCGGTCGGCCTCTGCTTCGTGAACCCCGACGATCCGTCCCACGCCCGCTTCGCGCCCGGCCGCACGCTGCGGCCCTCCGAGAAGCTCAACACGCTGGCGATCGGGGTGCGCCGCCCGGCGCGGGGCCGCGGCGTGAACCACGCCATGGCGGGCTATGCCTTCCTCGAGCTCGCGCGGCGCGGCTGGAGCCACGTCGCCTACACCCTGGTGCTGGACGACAACTGGCCCTCGCGCCGCACCGGAGAAGCGCTCGGCGCGAGCCTCTGCGCCAACTACGTCGCCTACCGGAGGAACTTCCGCCCATGAACGAGCTGCTCACCCTCTCCCTCACCGAGCTGACCGCGCGCCTGCGCGAGCGCAAGTGCTCGCCCGTCGAGCTGATGGAGGCCGTGCTCGACCGCATCGAGGAGACGAACGCCGACCTGAACGCATTCGTGGCGCAGCACCCGCGTGACAAGCTGATCGACGCGGCGCGGGCCGCGGAGGCGCGCATCGGGCGCGGCGAGGCCCGGCCGCTCGAGGGCGTCCCGCTCGGCGTGAAGGACCTCGAGGACGCCGCGGGGCTCCCCAACACGCGCGGGAGCCGCCTCTTCGCCGATCGGATCTCCGAGCGCAGCACCACCCAGGTCGAGCGCCTCGAGGCCGCCGGCGCGATCGTCGTCGGCAAGACCAACACGCCCGAGTTCGGCTACACCGCGATCACCAAGAACCTGGTCTACGGCGTCACCCGCTCGCCCTGGGACCTGACGCGCACGCCCGGGGGCTCGAGCGGGGGCTCCTCGGCGGCGCTGGCGGGCGGCGTCTGCCCGCTCGTCACCGCCAGCGACGGCGGCGGCTCGATCCGCATCCCCGCCAGCTTCGTCGGCGCCTTCGGCCTCAAGGTCTCGCAGGGTCGCATCCCGCGCGGGCCCTTCACGCAGTGGGAGTTCGACGACAAGTCGGTGGCCGGCCCGCTCACCAAGACCGTGGCGGATGCCGCGCTCCAGCTCGACGTGAGCTGCGGGCCCTCCCCCTGCGACCCGAACTCGCTCCCCCACCCGGGGCTCTCCTACGTGGCCGCGCTCGCCGAGGCGCTGCCGACCGGGACGCGCTTCGGCTACTCGCCGGACCTCGGGGATGCGGTCGTGCAGTCCGACGTCGCCGCCGTCGTCGAGGACGCGGCGCGCGTGTTCGAGAAGCTCGGCCACCGCCTGCTGCCGATCGCGGGGGGGCCGCCGACGCTCGGGCGCGAGTGGGGCCTGCTCGGGAGCTTCGAGCTGGCCTCCCACCTGCACGGGGCGCTCGCCACGCGGCGCGACGACCTCGGTCGGACCTTCGCCGCCGGCCTCGAGGCCGCGCTCCAGGTCGATGCGCCCGCCTGGGGCGAGATGGCGCGCAAGCGCATGCAGCTGAACGACTGGTGCGCCGAGGTCTTCGAGCAGGTGGACTTCCTGCTGACGCCGACGGTGCCCTACGACCCGCCGCCCGCGAAGGGGCCGTTCCCGAGCGAGACCGAGGGACGCCGGCAGCGCGGCGCGAGCGTGGCGGCCTTCACGATCCCGTTCAACTGGTCGTGGCACCCGGCCGCGACGCTGCGGGCGGGGCTCTCGAAGCGTGGGCTCCCCGTGGGCCTCCAGATCGTGGCGCCGCGCCAC
>JBFIYM010000033.1:0-30098 GCA_041605395.1 Myxococcota bacterium
CGCCGGCGCCGCGCGCCTACGAGCCCGGGGCGTGCTCCAGCGACGCGCCGATCGGCCAGGTGGTCGCGGTGACCGGCAGCGTCCAGGCCGGAGCGCCCGGCCAGCCCGAGCGCACGCTCGGCTGCGACGATCCGATCCGCTGCGAGGAGATCGTGACGGGCCCGGGATCCAGCCTCTCGTTCCTCTCGGGCGACGTCCTGGTGCGGGTGGGACCCGACACGCGCGTCGGGCTCGACGGCAGCGAGGGCGCGCCCGAGCTCTTCGTCCACGAGGGCGCCGTGCGCACGACCGACGCCCGGGCCGGGGAGGCCGCCCCGACGCGGCTCGTGGCGCGGGACCTGTCGGCCAGCGCCGCCGGCGCCGATCTCGAGCTCTCGACCCAAGAGGACGGCTCGCGGCTCTGTGCCTTCGACGGCACAGCGTCCGTGGACGCCGGGCCGAGCGCGCGCAAGCTGCGTGCGGGCGAGTGCCTGGCCTCGGCCGGCAACGCCCTGGTCGCTTCCGCTTCGACGGGCCCTTCCGTCGGCCTCGGCGATCCGGGCGTGTGCGGCTTCGCGGTGGCCCTCGACGACCACCTCACGCCGGGCGACGTGGCCGCGCCGGACCTCTTCGCGTTCCCGGCCTTCGCGCCGGCGGGCGATCTCGTGCGCGATCCGTGCGACGAGCCGGGCTCGGGCTGCACCGGTGGGCGACTGATCCCGTTCGACGACCCGGACCCGGGGCCGGGCTGCGACGTGCCCGGCGTGGAGTGCTGAGCCCCGCGCCAGCCCCCCGCCGACCCCGGCTATCCTCCTCCCCTCCGTTCCGGAAGGGGGGCCCGCATGACGCGCGCCGGCCGCGAGATCGAGTTCCAGAGCAACGGGGAGACCTGCCGCGGCTATCTGGCGCTGCCCGCGCGTGCCAGCGGCCCCGGCGTGCTCGTGCTCCAGGAGTGGTGGGGGCTCGTGGACCACATCCGCGACGTCTGCGATCGGCTCGCCCGCGCGGGCTTCGTGGCGCTCGCGCCCGACCTGTATCGCGGCGAGACCACCGGCGATCCAGATGCCGCCGGGCGCCTGATGATGGACCTCGAGATCCCACGCGCGGCGCGAGACCTGGACGGCGCCGTGACGGCGCTGCTCAACGAGAACGCGACCGCCGGCGGGACGGTCGGCGTGGTCGGCTTCTGCATGGGCGGGCAGCTCGCGCTGTTCGCCGGGACGCGCAACCGCCGCATCGGCGCGGTGGTGGACTGCTACGGCATCCACCCGAACGTGAAGCTCGAGCTCGACGGCCTCCAGGCGCCCGTGCTGGGGATCTTCGCCGAGCGGGACACGTTCGTGCCGCCGGCCGCCGCGCGGCAGCTCGAGAGCGAGCTCCGCGCCGCCGGCAAGCGGGCGGACTTCACGATCTACCCGGGTGTCGACCATGCCTTCCTGAACGACACCCGGCCCGACGTCTACGACGCCGCCCAGGCCGAGCGCGCCTGGGATCGCATGCTCTCCTTCCTGCGCGGGGAGCTCGCCGCCTAGTACTCGAAGGCCTCGATCGCGACGCCGGCCGGGATCGGCGGGATCAGGTCGAGGTGGAGCGCCAGACCGCCCGGCACCGCCTCGAGGCGCGGCTCGACCAGCGCCTCGCCCGGCAGCTCCCAGAACAGGTAGAGGCGTTGGGCCGCGTCCGCCGTGCCTTCGCGCAGCCGCTCCGGTACCCGGCTCTGCCCGAGCAGGCTGGCCGCGGCGGCGGCGGTGTCGTCACCCGTGAGCTGGCGGTAGCGGAGGTCCCGCGTCCCGCCGACGCCGTCCTGACAGGGCCGACAGCCCGGCTTCAGGTGGAGGGTGGTCCCACCGGTCTGGAGCGCGTAGCGGATCATGCGGCGGAGCGTGGTCTCGTCGAGCGGGGCGATCGGCGTGGGCGCGGGCATGTCGTCTCGTCTCCCTGTCGGCCGGGCCGAAATGGCCGGCGCATGGGGGACCTATCGGCGCCAGTTGCCGGTTCTTGAGCCCGCTTTTCCCGTGGTTTCCCGCCGCCTTGGGGAGCTCGGCGGGGCCGCGATACGCTGCGCCGCATGGATCTCGGACTCGCTGGGAAGGCGGTCATCGTGACCGGCGGGAGCGGCGGCATCGGTCGCGGCCTGGTGCTCGGCTTCGCGGAGGAGGGCGCCCACGTCGTGATCGCCACGCGCGACGCGAAGCAGGGCCAGGCGGTGGCCGACGCGGCTGCGGGCCTGCCCGGCACGGCGTCCGTGATCGCGACCGACGTGACCCGCCGCGAGCAGGTCGAGCGCACCGTCGCCGAGACCCTCGACCGCCACGGCGCGATCGACGTGCTCGTGAACAACGCCGGGGGCGTCGCCCATCCCCACCCGACGCTCGAGAAGCCCGACGACGAGTGGACGTGGGAGCTCGACCTGAACGTCTGGGGGGTCGTCCACTGCACGCGCGCGGTCGGCGCGCACATGCTGGAGCGTGGCCGCGGCAGCATCGTCAACGTCACCTCGAACTCGGCGCTGCTCGGTGAGGCGGCGAGCCACGTGGCCCACTACGGCGGCACGAAGGGCTACGTCATGAGCTTCTCGAAGGCGCTCGCCTACGAGTGGGGGCCCCACGGCGTGCGCATCAACTGCGTGTCGCCCGGCTGGATCGTGCCGTGGCAGGAGGACCACGTCGGAGCGGGCAGCTTCTGGCGCAAGTACGGCTACGAGCTGTTCGGCACGCCGGAGCAGATGGCCGCGGCGGCGGAGTCCGGCGAGGCCCTGTTCAACGTCGAGAGCCAGCCGCTCCGCCGCATCGGCCGACCGGAGGACATCGCGAGCCTCACGCTGTTCCTCGCCTCCGAGCGCGCCGCGCACGTCACCGGGCAGCTGGTGAGCGTGAGCGGCGGCGCCTACATGCCCTAGAGCCGTTCCGTCGCTCCCGGGTGAACGGCCGCGCTCGGCTCAACGCGGCAGGGTCGGGCGGACCTCCTCCTCCAGGAAGCGCACCACGGCGCTCGAGAAGGCGTCGTTCTGGTCGCCCGCCACCATGTGGGCGGCGTCGCGCACGTCGACGTGCTTCGCGTGCGGGATCCTGGCGAGGAAGTCCGCGACCCCGTCCTCGGTGACGACGTCGGAGAGCCTCCCGCTCACGAGCAGGGTCGGCACGCGGATGTTCGCGAGCGCCACCTCGAACAGGCCCTGGAAGTCGGGCGTCGGCACCTCGCCGCGCCGTCGCGACATGAAGGCCGGGTCCCAATGCCAGTGCCAGCGGCCGTCGGCCTTCTGGCGCAGCACCTTCTCGAGGCCCTTCGGGTTCACGGCGCGCTTTCGGTGCGGCGTGTAGGCGGCGATGGCCTTCGCGGCGTCCTCGAGGGTCGCGAAGCCGCCCAGCCCGGACGCCATGAAGTCGATGATGCGCTGGATGCCCTCGGGGTTGTTGCGGTGGGTCACGTCCACGATCACGAGGCCGCTCGACACCACCCGGTCGCTGTTGCCCTCGGCGAGGATCGCCCACACCCCGCCGAGCGAGGCGCCCACCAGCACCGGGGGACGTCCGAGCTGGTCGCAGACGGCGATGCAGTCCGCGCCGAAGCTGGTGAAGGAGTAGTCGCCGCCGGCAGCCCAGCCGCTGTCGCCGTGGCCGCGCAGATCGAGCGACACCGCGCGCCAGCCCGCGCGCGCCAGCGCGTCCGCGGCGCCGCCCCAGGCGTGGCGCGTCTGTCCGCCGCCGTGCATCAGCAGCACCGGCCAGGCCTCCCGGTCGCCCGCGACGTCGGCGACGAGCTCGATGCCCTCGAAGCCCTGGAACGACACGGTCTCGTGCTGCATGGAAGGCAGGATAGGCCGGATTCGCGCGGGCCGGCGCCGTTCGGAGCCGCTCGCCCCGCGCGATCAGCGGGCCTCCGCGTCCTGCGCGTCGAAGACCTCGCGAGCGATCCGCATCGCCTCGACCGCGACGGGGAAGCCGCCGTAGATCGCCATGTGCATCAGCGTCTCGCTGATCTCGCTGCGCGAGAGCCCGTTGGCGAGGCCGCGGCCGAGGTGGATGCGCAGCTCGTTCGGGCGGTGGAGCGCCGTGAGCGCCGCGATCGTGATCAGGCTGCGGTCGCGGGGCGGCAGGCCGGGGCGCGACCAGACGCCGTCCGGCAGCACCGTGTTCACGATGAACAGGCCCCAGTCGTCCCGGATCTCCTTCGGCGCGGGCAGGGCGTCGGTGATGGCTCGGGCCGTGCGGAGCTTCTCGTCGTCGTTCATGGCGTCGCCTCCGGCGCCCAAGCGAACCGGAAACGGCGCGGTTTCGCCAACCGGCGTCGGACGGGAGACTGGACGGCGAGCTCACGAGGGGAGCGCTCGGGGGTCCGGCGGCAGGTGGCCATGCGACGCAAAGTGGCTGCGCTGGCGCTCGACCGCCCGGTCGAGCTGCTTCCGCTCCTCGGGCGAGAGGCCGGTGAGGCGCGCCTCGAGTGCCGCGAGGTCCGCGCACGGGCCGATCACGGCCGAGATCTCCCCGAGCCGCTTCAGGTTCGCGAAGCTGTCGGCGGCGTTCGTCTCCGCGCAGGGCCGGCACTCGCGCTCGTAGGTGTCGAGACAGGCCGGGTCCGCCCCCTCCTTCAGCACGCGGGCGAGCTGGTGCACCAGGAAGTCGATGTCTGCGATCCCCGTGTTGAGGCCGAGCCCGCCCGAGGGCGGGAAGCGATGCGCAGCGTCGCCGGCGAGGAACACGTGGCCGGCCCGGTAGCGCTCGGCCACCTGGACGTGCATCGACCAGGTGTCCACGGAGAGGATGCGCGGCGCGACGCCCGGACCGAGCGCCGCCGCGAGACGGGCCGGGATCGTCGCCTCCTCGTCCTCGTGCCCGAAGCGGGGCGTCATGAAGACGATCGAGCCCGCCGGGTCGTGGACGATGAAGGCGCCCGGCGATTCCGGGTTCAGGATCCAGAACAGCGGCCCCGAGCGCCCGACCAGGTCGGGACGCAGGTCGGCCGCGACGTGCACCATGAAGAAGCGCGCCTCCGGGCTCTCGCCCTGCATCGGGATCCCGAGTGCGCGACGGACGGCGCTGCCGGCACCGTCCGTCGCGATCGTCCAGGCCGCCTCGATCGTCTGCTCGCGGCCGTCGTCGTGCCGGACGCTCGCGCGGACGCCGGCGGCGTCCTGCTCGACGCCCTCGAAGCTGACGCCGCGCAGGAGCGTCGCCTCCGGCTGCCGCTCGACGTGGGCCGCGAGGATCGGCTCGAGCAGGTTCTGTGGGCAGTTCGTCCACTCGAGCGGCTCCGTGCGCGTGTCGAGGCGCCCGGCCTCGACGCCCGCGAACGTGGCGCACCAGACGATCCAGTCGAGGTCGCGCAGTGGCGCGGCCTCGCGCACCGCGTCGCCCGCGCCGAACGAGTCGAAGATCGCGAGCGTGCGCGGCCGGAGCACGTGCGCCGCGGGCGCGCGGATCGTGTTGCGGCGCCGCTCGACGACGACGTTCGGGATACCGCGCTCCGAGAGGAGCGCCGAGCCGGTCAGCCCGACCGGGCCGCCGCCGACGAGGAGCACCGGGGTGCGCAGCGTCTCGGGGCCGCCCATCGCTAGGTGCTGCGGGCCGCCACGATGCGCTCGACCTCCGGCCACACCGCCTTGCCCTGGGTGCGCATCATCTCGACCGCCGCCGGCACCGCCCACGCCTCGACGGCCGTGGCGTAGCTCGGCCGTCCCTTGAAGCGCGAGAGCCAGTCGGCCACCCGGGGTCGCGCCGCGATCAGGGGATCCATCGCCAGGTGCTCGACGCGGAGCACGTAGGGGAGGGCGGTGGCGTCGGCCAGGCCGGGCCGGTCCCCCGAGAGCCAGGGACGGGCGACGAGGTCGTGCTCCATCGTATCGAGCGTTTCGAGGAAGACACCCAGGGCGTCGCCGAACTCGGGCGCGGCCACGCCGTGGGTGATCACGCTCCGACGCACCGCGCGGGCCCGCGGGTCGGGGATCTTCGCCAGGTTCGCCTCGCGCAATTCCTCGGGCTGGGCGAGCAGGGCCTGGCGCGGTCCCAGCGCGAACGTCACGACCGGCGCGGCCGGGTGCACGACGTCGTCGATCCGCTTGAGCCACGCCTCGTCGTGATAGCGGGTGGGCGCGTCCTTCGGGCGGAGGGGCGGCTCCGGGAAGGCGTCGTCCAGGTAGCGGATGATCAGCGTCGACTCGACGAGCACGCGGCCGTCGTGCACGAGGGTGGGCACCACGTGCTTCGGGTTGAGCTTCACGTACGCGGGGTCGTGCTGCTCGCCCGTGATGAGGTTCACTTCGTGGGACTCGAAGTCGAGTCCCTTCTCGGCGAGCACGAGGCGGACCTTCTGGGAGCAGGTCGAGAAGGCGAAGTGGTAGAGCTCCACGGATCGTTCTCCTCAGGAGAGGTGTTCGGCGGCGGCGCGCGAGAGCGGGTGCGCCGGCTCGGGCTCCTCGCCGCAGACGATGCCGTCGAGCGAGCCCCGGACCTCGCCCCCCTCGAGGAGGACGCAGTCGGGTGGGAACTCCTGGACGACCTCGATGCCCCGCTTCTCCACCTCGTCGAGGAAGCGCCCGAGATGCTTCATGCCGCCGTAGCGTCCGACGTCGTGGACGATGAGCAGGGTCCAGTCGAGCGACTCCATCCTTGCGAGTGCGAGGTCGGCCCACGCGTCGGACTTCGCCCAGTCCTCGGGCACGCAGTTGAACAGCACGACCGTGTAGCCGTGCGCGCGCAGGTACTCGATCGCCGCGGGACTGAAGGTGCGCTTGCTGAGGACGCCCCCGCCCATGTAGGGGCGAAACAGGCGGCGATCGTTGAGGTCTCCCAGGATCGCCTCGTTGCCGCCGATCTCGCGCTCGATCAGCGCCGGATCGTTCGTCGTGCCGAGCTCGACCGTGTGGGTGAGCGTGTGGTTGCCGATCCAGTGCCCCTCGGCCTTGGCGCGCTCGAGGATCGCGCGCGCCTCGTCCCGGCCGGCGCGGAGGGCCGGGTGCAGCCGGTTCCCCCGACCGCAGACGAAGAACGTGGCGCGGATGCCGCGCTCCCGGAGGAGGTCGAGCACGGCCGGCGTGCACTCGGGGTCCGGCCCGTTGTCGAACGTGAGCGTGAGCTTCTTCGTCACGGCGCGCCGAGCTTCCTCGTCACGGGGCGCGGAGCTTCTTCGTCACGGCGTGCCCCGGGTGGGCGGGCCGACCACCTCGAGGTCGCCCGAGGGCGGCGGTGGCTCGAAGGTGGTGAGGACGCCCGAGACGAGCTGGTAGAAGCCCACCAGCGTGACCGCCTCGACGAGGGCGCGCTCCCCGAGCGCCTTGCGGGCCCGCTCGAGCGTGGTGTCGTCGATCTGGCGGCGATGGACCAGCGCCGCGGCCACGTCGTAGGCGGCGCCCACGGCGGCGTCCTCGAAGTCCGGCCGCCTGCCGTGCCCGATCGCGTCGATCGCGGCCTCCGGGACGCCGGCGCGGCGCGCGACGAGCCCGTGGACCCACCACTCGAAGTCCGCGCCCCAGGCCTGCGCGACCACCAGCACGGCCACCTCGCGCGCCGCGTCCGAGAGCGCCGTGTGCGTGCGGAACGCCATGCCGGCGCGTTCGAGGTGCACGCCCAGCTCCGGCGAGCGCAGCCACGCGTCGAAGGGTCCGGTCAGGGTCTCGTCGTCGCGCAGGATGAAGCGACGCGTCGGGCCCTGGCCGCGCGGGCTCGCGAGCACGGCGTCGTAGAGGCGCCGCTGCGCGGCGTCGAGGGCGTCGGGCGGAAGGGGCTCGAGCCGCGGCGCGCTCATCCCTCGCGCTCGAGCGGCTTGCCGAGGTCGGGCGCGGGCCCCGTGTAGGTCCGCGCGAAGATCTCCGCGTCGGGCACTCCCTCGCGGTGCCACTGGTAGACCTGCTCCGGATCGAAGTCGTACCCGTAGAAGTTCTTGGCGAAGTGGCCCTCTTCGAACCAGTCGTTGATCTCCTGCCGCGTCGCGAAGTTGTCGACCCCGAGCTCGACCTCGTTGCCGTCCGGATCGTGGTAGTAGAGCGAGGACTGGAAGCCGTGGTTCACGCAGTAGGTCGGCTTGATCCCGTCCTCGCGGAGCCGCGCATAGCTCGTCATCAGGTCGGTCAGCGTGTCGAACAGGTAGGCGAAGTGGGCCACGCCGCAGGCCTTCGGGTCCCGGTCCTTCGCGTTCGGGTCGGTCGCGATCAGCACGCGGTGGTGCTCGTCGTCGAACGTCAGGAAGCAGAGAAAGGACGTCTCGAACATGGGCTCCGCGTTGAGGAGCTTCTTGTACCAGGGCGCCATCTGGGGGAAGCGCGCGGTGCGCAGCACGATGTGGCCGAAGCGGGCGGGGCGCAGCGGCGAGCTCTCGTCGAACTCGGGAAGCCGGGGATTCTCCATGGGTCCTCCTGTTCACTGATCGAGTGACAAGCCAGATCGTGCCCCCTTGCCCTTCGCTTGTCAAGTGAATAATCTCGGGGCCAATGAACCGACGCGACCGCCAGCGCGAGGAGACCCGGGAGCGGATCGTCGCGGCAGCGGTGGAATGCTTTGCGGAACGGGGGTTTCGGGCTGCCAGCACCCGCGAGATCGCGAGCCGGGCGGGCACCAACCAGGGCCTGATCACCTACCACTTCAAGAGCAAGGACGAGCTCTGGAAGGCCGCGGCCGACGCGCTGTTCGGGAGCCTCCGGGCGCAGCTCCGCGCGCGCCTCACCCCCGCGCTCGAGACGGTCGACCCGCGCGAGCGCACCCGCCAGTTCATCCGCGAGTTCGTGCGCTTCGCGGCGGAGCACCCGGAGCTGTTCCGCTTCATGCTCGAGGCGGGGAAGGCCGACGACGAGCGCATGGGTTGGCTCGTCGACACCCACCTGCGTCCGACCTACGAGGCGAACGATCGGTTCGGCGCCGGCGTGCCCGAGGAGCTGCGTCCGCACTTCCAGTACATCCTGGTGGGCGCGGCCTCCGTCATCTTCGCCGTGGCGCCGGAGTGCCGGCGCCTGACCGGTCTCGACCCGACCCAGCGCGAAGCGATCGAGCGGCACGCCGACGTGGTCGCGCGCCTGTTGGTCCCCTAGGGCCTGGCCGCCTGCCAGTGCGCGACCAGCGCATCGGCCGCCTCCTTCGCGGCGCCGAACATCCACCAGTGCCCCTGGCCCTCGAGGGTCACCGTCCGAGCGCCGAGGTGGGCAGCGACTGCGGCACACATCTCCGTGGTTCCGGTGTACGGGTCCTCGCTCGCGATGAGCACCAGACCCGGTCGCTTCGGGGTGGTGCGCAGCCGTTCCCCCAGCTTCGACATGGCTGGCTGTCTGGCCGAGCGATAGAGGCCGAGGATGCAGCGCGCCATCTCGTCGCCCTGCGGGCGGGCGATCGATCCCGCGACGTCGGCGGGGAGGCCCAGCGAGGTCAACAGGGCCACACGTTGCTCGAGCGGCGCGCCGAACATCTCGGCGAGCGCCTTCTCTCCCACGTCGGGCGTCTGCCAGGCCTGCGCGAGGTCGTGCCAGACGTACTCGGGGTGGATCAGCCCGGCACAGTCGGCGGCCCACGAGCGCAGCAGGTCGGGCCGTTCGGCGAGCACGCCGTAGACGTGGCCGGCGCCCCAGTCGTGGCCGACCAGGTCGACCTCGCCGCCGAGGCGTTCGAGCTCGCCGATCAGCCAGTCCCGATAGCCCTGCTGGGTGGGCTCGAAACCGGCCGGAACCGGTGCGCCGAATCCGGGCGGCGAGAGGGCGAGGAGGTCGTTTGCGCCTCGGCTCGTGAGCTCGCCGAAGAGCGTCCGCCACAGGGCGTCGGTCTCGGGGTTGCCGTGGACGAAGACCCGGGGCATCGCGTTCCTCCCGCTACGCGGTGGGATGATAGTCGGCGTAGAGGTCCGGCAGGAAGCTCGCGAGATGGCTCATCTCGGCGGCGCAGTGGACCACCAGGTCCCGGCCCTGTTGCAGCGGCGCCGCGCGCCGGGCGACGAAGCGCGAGCCGGCGAGCGGGTCGAGCACGCGCGCCGCCCCCTCGAGCGCGATGCGGCCCAGCCAGAAGCGGCTGCGCATCTCGCAGCCGTCCTCCGTCTCGCGCATCAGGTGGATGAGGAGCCCGAACACCACTGGCGCGTTCTGGAAGCCCACCCGGCCGCAGAGCGCGGTGCCGACACGCGCGGCGGGGAACCGCGAGACGTCCAGGAAATCCGACGGCTCGGTGAACGTGATGGTGATGTCGAGGCGCTCGCTGCCGACGTACTCCGTCACGTAGTTCGGGTTGTGGAGGTACTTCTCCCGGTCCGAGAGCCCAGGATCGTCGCCCACCCTCCGTTCCATGCGGTTCGCGAGATGCGCGCGCGGGTGCCACAGCTTGTACCGCTGCGACTCCATCGCGTGCCAGCCGAACCACCAATCGATCATCGGGCTCGTGACCCGCGGCATCTTCGTCAGGACGGCGACGAAGACCTGGCCGTTCGCGAGTCGCGTGAAGCCGTTCTCGAGGGGCAGGTAGCCCGGCTCGAGCAGCCGATCGGCCTCGCTGGCCGGGAAGCCGAGCTCCGCCGCCTCGGCGCCGTGCAGCAGGGCCCGCTCGACCTGCGGCTGGATCGGGCCCATCTCGGGGTTCCAGTACTTCGCGTAGGGCTTCCCCTCGAGGTCGCCCGGCCGCATGCCGAGGTAGAGGTCTCGTTTCATCGTGGGCGACTTCGGTCCCTCGTGAGCTCGCGTGTCACTCTAGCCCGCGGAGCGAGCGGGCGAGGGGGCCAACGCCGAGTGGCACTCTCGCAGAGAGATTCACTCCCGAGGCCGCCTGGGATCCAGCAGGTCCCCGCCCGCGGAGGCGCGGTCCTTCTCGATCGCGTGCTCAACCTGCGTGTCTGGAGAGATGTCGACCGCGAGCTCGATCGGGGGCGGAGTCGCCGCCGGCTGCGCCACGGCACCGGGCTCTCGCGTCGCTGACGTCGGCGCGCGGACGCTCAGGGCCGGCTCGGGCATCACGATCCCCCCCGCGTCGAAGGCTTGCTTCACGAGCCGCATCGCCTCGCCGCGGGCCTTGAACCATCCGGTTTCGCGCTGATCGATCCAGGCCGTGAAGCGCAGGCCGACGTTCCAGTCGCCGAGGCTCTCGACCCAGGCCTGGGGCGCGGGGTCGGCTACCACCCCCGGCATCCGCTTCAGCGTGCCTACCCCCAGGCCCAGCGCCTCGGAAACGTCCGCGTCCGTCGCCACCCCGACCACGAACCCGAAGCGGCGTAGTGGATTTCGCGAGTAGTTGAGGATCGTGTTCTTGAAGACCTTGGCGTTCGGGATGCGCACGTGGTTGCCGTCGAGGTCGATCAGGATCGTGGCTCGCAAGGTCAGGCGCACGACGCGCCCTTCGTGCCCCTCGATCACCACGTGCTCGTCTGCCAAGAACGGTTGTCGGAGGCTCAGCAACACGCTGGCGATGTAGTTCTCGGCGAGGTCCCGGAACGCAAAGCTCACCGCGAGCCCGGCCAGCCCAGCAACCCCGGCTACCGCTGCCACCACCGTCGTGGCGTCGAGCACTTCGAGCGCGAGAACGGCGCCGACCACCACGAATCCGACGTGCACCGCCTGGCGTAGCAGGTCCTGGGCGAACGGGTTTCTCGTGAGGCGCCGGTAGGGCGCATCCCTCGCGGCCGCGAAGCGGCCGAGCACGAGGAAGAACGCGAAGACGAGCAGCGACACGACGAGGAGGGGAAGCGTCCCGACGAAGGCCATTGAGCGCTCGCGCAGATCCGCCAAGATGGGGCGCAGGCGTCGCTCGAGACTCCGCGTTTCGACGAGTTGGTCCTGGACCTCCACCGCGCCCTGCAGCTGGCCTGCGATGCGCACGGCCTTCTCGCGAGCCCGACCCGAGAGGACCTCCCCTGAGAGGCGAATCACCCCGGAATTGACCTCGACCGCGACCGCGCCGAGCCCCTCCACCTGGCCGAAGATCTCGCGCAGGCGCTCCTCGATGGCGCGGTCCTCGGCTTTCGAGCTGGCCTGCGCGATCGAGCGCGCAGAGCCGTCGCGCTCCGCAGCCGGTGCATCGAGGTTGGGCAGCTCCTGCGCGGCCGCTGGCGCGGAAGCCGTGACCGCTACGACCCCCGCAAGCACGAGCACGCGCGTCAGCGGGCTGCGCACGGCTACCCGACCGCCGGTTCGGCCACGGGTGCGGTGGCCGGCCGCACCCCGAGCTCGGCGATCAATGCCTTGCCGCGGACCGTGACGTCGCTCGTGAAGCGGAACTGGTCCTCCGCCGCGATCGGATAGGCGCGCACGCGATAGGAGGTGCCCCAGGGGCGCTCGGCCACGACGACCGCGATGGGCTTCTCGACGTCGACCCAGGGGCTCGCCAGCGCTGCGTCGCCGAGCACCTTGCGAAGGCGTGCAGCATCGTGTTCTGGATGCACATGGAAGTCAGCGACGCACTGAAGCGTCGGGCTGCCATCGTTCGCGTTTCGCACGACGGAGTCCCAGATTCGCCCGTGGGGCACCGTCACGACGTCGTCGTCGGGCGTCACGATGCGCAGGGCGCGCATCCCCATCTCCCGCACCTCGCCGTAGACGTCTCCGATCCGAACCCAATCCCCCTGGCGGTAGGGCCGCTCGAAGAGCACGACGATGCCCGCCAGGATGCTCGTCAGATAGTCCTTGAAGGCAAAGCCGATGGCGACGGCACCCGCACCCAGCAATGCGATCAGGCTCTCGGTACGCGGCTCGACCACGATCGGCAGGACGAGGAGGATTGCCAGCAGCAAGGCAAGCAGACGAAAGACGGGGACCCAGGGGAGCACGAGGATCCGGGCCCGAGGCCCGAGGCGCGCGGCGACAGCGGGGAGACCACGCTCGACGAGGATCACGGCCGCTATCGTGATCGCTACGATGACGGCGATCTCGAGGGCGTCGGCGGTGCTGATCGAACGCAGGATGGTCGAGGGCTCGGAGGCGTCGTCGAGCGGGTCCATGGGGCCCCCCTTCTTCTAGAGATCGTCGGCGAGTACGCCCGCGGAAATCAACTCGCGCCGCACCGCGGGATAGCCGGTTGTCGACACGCGCCATTCGTCGAAGTGGGCCTCGACCAGACGGGTGGCGGCCAGACCCGCCAGGCAACGCGACAGCACCGGGCGGTCGAAGGGCAGGACCCGGTCGAGGACGTCCAAGGAGAGCCCTCCGTGGAGCAACAACGAATGCAGCACCGCGACCTCCTCGAAGCGCGCGCGGCGCTCGAGCGAGGGGCGGGAAAGGCGAGCCCACGGGACGGCGGCGAGCGTCACCACCCCGCCGGTGAGGTCGACGCCGGCGAAAGCGTCTTCCCCCGGTCTTCGCAGCGCGCTGATCCAGAGCGCGCGAGCCACCAGGGGATTGCCGCGCGCTTCGGCAGCGAGATGGCGCAGGAAGTCCGACGACTCGTCGGGGGTCTCCTTCCCCTCGGGCCGGAGCAGCCACTTCCCGCCAGGCTCTCGGCAGAGGACGCGGCCTGCGGCAGCGCCCGCGAGCCAGGTTGCAAGTGCGTCGGCGTCGAGCGGGGCCAGAACGAGCGGCTCGGGAAGCAGGGTGTCCACCTGGACCGCCGCCCGTAGCCAGGCCCAGGCCCAGCTCCCACACGAGACCAGGGTACCTGCGCGGCGCAGCGCGAGAGCCGCCAACAGGTCGCGCAGCGTGCCCAACGCTCGCGGGTTGCGCAGGAACCAGCGCTCGAGGTGCGGGATCGCCAGCGGCTCGTCCGCTCGGTGCTCGAGCGCGCGCTCGACCGAGTCCGCGCCGTTCAGCAGCAAGTCTGGGGTGGGCGGCTCGAGAACGGGTATGCGCCGGCTGCGCGCCAGCATCGCGACGAGGTCCAAGCCGGGGCCGGGAGGCGGCTCCACGACCACGCACAGCTTCGGCAACGCCGCTCCGTCCCGCCATTCTGGAAGTGACGTCGACAACGCCTCGCCGATCTGGTCGAGCGGCAGGGCGGGAACGAGCTTTTCGAGTTCGTCCGAAGCGAAGGCCTGAAGCTCTCGATCTTCGTTCCCCGGGTTCGATGGGGCCGCATCCTGGAAGCGCTGCAACAGACCGCGGAGGCTCGTTCGCGCCAGCTCGGACACGGATGCCGGCGGTGCCCGGAACTCCTCGAGCGGCTCGAGCCGCCAGAGCGGCTTCGCTTCTTCGTCGGCCGCCTTCGTGCCGGCTTCGAGATTCGTCACAGGCCGGCACTCACGTTCGGCGCACCGATCCCAGCACCCAGCCCATGGTGAGCCCACTTCCGAGCACCCCGAGCAGTAGGATCGAGCGCGAAATCTCGACCTTCCAGAAGAGCAGGCGCACCTCGACGACCGTCGTGTTCTGGAGCACGAAGACTCCGAGCAATGCCACGAGCGCGACCACGACCCAGAGCTTCCAGCTCACGTGTGTTCCGGCTCCTTGAGCTCGGCGAAGACAATACCATTCGGTCGCCCGCGTCGCGCCGACCGCGCCTACTCGATCCCGAGCCGCTTCATCTTCTTGTAGAGGCCCTCGCGGGTGAGGCCGAGCGTGCGGGCGGTCTCGGCGCGGCGGCCGGCGTTGCGCTCGAGCGCTCGTCGCAGGCACCAGGCTTCGAAGCGTTGCAGCGTCTCGCGCAGCGGCTCGCCCTCGTGCACGGCCGCCGGCAGTGGCTCGAAGAGCTGGCCCAGGCGCTCCGAGAGGCGCTCGGCGGGGATGGTCTCGCCCGACTCGGAGAGCGCGAGCGCGCGCAGCATCTCGTTCTCGAGCTCGCGCACGTTGCCCGGCCAGGCGTGGGCGAGGAGCAGCTGCTCGGCCTCGCGCGAGAGGCCGCAGCCGGGCTTGCCCTCGCGCTCGCCGTGTCGCACCAGGAAGTGGCGGGCCAGGGCGAGCACGTCCTCGCGGCGCTCGCGCAGCGGGGGCACGCGGATCGGGAAGACGGCGAGGCGCCAGTAGAGGTCGGCGCGAAAGCGGCCCGCCTGGATCTCGCCCGAGAGCTCCCGGTTGGTGGCCGCGATCAGGCGCACGTCGACGCGGCGCGCGCGGGTGCCGCCCACGGGGCGCAGCTCGCGCTCCTGGAGCACGCGCAGCAGCTTGGCCTGGAGCGCGACGGACGTCTCGCCGACCTCGTCGAGGAACAGCGTGCCGCCGTCGGCGAGCGCCATCAGCCCCTCCTTGTGGCGGTCGGCGCCCGTGAAGGCGCCCTTCACGTGGCCGAACAGCTCGCTCTCGAGCAGCGTGTCCGGGAAGGCCGCGCAGTTCACGGCCACGAAGGCGCCGCGCCGCCGGGCGCTGCCAGCGTGGATCGCACGCGCCAGCACCTCCTTGCCGGTGCCGGTCTCTCCCGTGAGCAGGACCGTGGCGGCGCTCGACTGGGCGCACTCGACGAGCGCGAGCGTCTCGCGCAGGGCCGGGCTCTCGCCCACGATGCCGTCGGCAGCGGGAGGCCGGGCCGAAGGGTCCGGGCGCGCGCTTCGGAGCTCCTCCAGTCGCGGGGCGCGCGCCGGGTCCGGCGTCTCGACGACGCGCAGCGCGCCGGCCGAACGCAGCCGGGCGCGGGCGTCGTCCGGGCACGGCTCCGTCGCATGGACGACCACGCAGTCGAAGCTCGCGAGCGGCAGCTCCAGCGCATCCGCGAGCTCGCGCGCCCAGGCGATGTCGACGAGCGGGGAGCCGGCGAGACGGCTCCGCTCGAGCCCGCTCGCCGGGCCGATCCAGAGGACGGAGTGGGGGGTGTTCATGGCGGCCTCCGCGCGCGTCTACAGCAAGGCGTGTGCCGGCGTCGGCCCGGGAGAACGCTCGTCGTCCCCGCTGCGGAACGAGCGGGCACCGGCGCGACGTCGCCGGACGCCCGAGCGGGTGCGCCGCCGCCCGGAGCGGCCGCGTTACCGCGAAGCCGGGGCCGCGATGCGCCCCGCGCGCGGGCGCGACGCGTACCACCGGTCACGGTGCGCGGCCCGCGGTACCTGCGCCCCCAGGGAGCCTCTGCACGAGTCCTCGTGCGGCCGCTGTGCCCGGGACCGGTGGACCGGCTCCACCTCCGGACTCGGCGGGTCGCGGTGGATCCGTGCCCTTCCTTCCGCTCCGAGCGGCAGGCGGGGACGGCAGCGGTCGGAGCTGCCAAAGGCCGGGCTGTCCGTAGGGCCTGCCTTCGCCTCCGTAGGACCGGACTCCACCGGTCCTCGTGGCCCCGGGAGCGTACCCGCGTTCTGCAGAGGTTCCCTAGCGGCGCTTGCGCCAGAAGGCGTCGAAGCCACCGCAGCCGAGCGAGCCCAGGGGCTCGCTGAGGTCGGTCACCCCGCTCAGCGGGGCGACCCGATCGCCCTCGAAGCAGCGGTCGACGCTGCCGTCGTACTCGCTGTCCTCGCACTGTCGGACGACGTCCGTGCCCGACAGGTACTGGACCACGTCCGCCCGCCCGTCGGCGTTCGTGTCCGCCTCGATGTGGGCGATCGCGCCGTTCGCGTAGACCTGCCGCAGGTTGCCGTTCCCGTCGCCCGTCGAGTCGACGAGACCTTCCTGGACCGCGCCGCCCGCGATCCGGTAGCGCACGTCGAGGCTGCCGTTGCCGTCGCTGTCGAGACACTGGCTGCGGACGCCTCCCGAGCCGTCGAAGAAGAGCTTCACGTCGGGGCGCTGCTTGCCCTCCGAGATGCGCTCCTGCGTCTTCGGGGCCCCGCCCGCGTCGAAGTGGGTCAGCACGTCAGGGCGGCCGTCCCCGTTCTCGTCCTGGGCCTGCCAGACCACGGTGTCGCCGGAGAGGCCCGAGAAGGTGTCGAGCTTGCAGTCGCCGTTGGCATCGGCGCTCTGCTCGACGAGGCGGCCGTTCGCGTCGTAGCGCTGCTCCAGGTCGAAGCAGCCGCGCAGCTTCGAGTCCTCGCGCACCGAGCGCGGCTTGCCTCCGGCGAAGGTCGTGATCCGGTCCGGCTTGCCGTCGTAGTTGCGGTCCTCCTCCTGGGCCGTGACCGCGCCGTTCGCGTCGAGCGTGAGCCAGAGGTCGGGCTTGCCGTCGCCGTTCTGGTCCTTGGTGGTCTTCTGGCCGCCGGCGGCGGTGATCTCGGCCTGCTGCTCGAAGACGCCGTCGAAGTCGTCGTCCTGCTCGATGCGCGCGGGCTTGCCGCCCGCGTAGGTCTGCACCAGGTCGGCCTTGCCGTCGCCGTTGCGGTCCTGCTCGCTCCGCACCAGCTGCCCGCCCCGGAAGGTCGAGACGGTCTCGCGCCGGCCGTCGCCGTCCTCGTCCGACTCGACGCGCTCGGGCTTCTCGTCGGCGTCGAAGCGGGTGATCACGTCCGGCTCGCCGTCGCCGTTGCGGTCCTCCTCTTGCGAGGCCTTCTTGCCGTTCCGATAGGACACCCGGACGTCGGGCTTGCCGTCGCCGTCGGCGTCCTGCTCCGAGCGCACCGGCTGGCCGCCCTCGTAGAGCGTCACCAGGTCGAAGCGGCCGTCACCGTCCGGGTCGGCCTCGTCGCGCACGGGCTTTCCGCCGGCGAGCTGGCGGCGGAAGTCGATCACGAAGTCGCCGTTCTGGTCGGCCTCCTCGCGGACGATTTCACCCGCGGCGTCGTAGGTCACCACCGCGTCCGGCTTCCCGTCTCCGTTCGCGTCGGTCTCCTGGCGCACCTGGCGCCCGTTCTCGAAGAGGAGGCGGGTCTCGAAGCGGCCGTCGAAGTCCGTGTCCTGCTCCTGGAGCGTGACCTGGCCGCCCGCGAGGCGGGTCACGACGTCGGCCCGGCCGTCGCCGTTGCTGTCGCGCTCCTCGCCGACCTTCTCGCCGTTCTGGTAGAGCGCCTTGGTGTCGAACTTGCCGCTCGCGCTGGCGCGTTCCTCCGAGAGCACCGAGCCGTCCGGCGCCAGCCGTCCGCGCACGTCGGGTGTGCCGTCGAAGTCGGTGTCCTCCTCGAAGCTCTCGGGCTTGCCCGCCGCGAAGCGCACGACGCGGTCGGGCTTGCCGTCCGCGTTCTTGTCCTCCTCGAGCTGTGTGGTGGCGCCCGTCGGGTCGTTCGTGCGCCAGCTCTCGACCTTGCCGTCGCCGTCCGCGTCGGTGAGGGCCCGCGCGATCTTGCCGCTCTCGGGGAAGAGGGTGACGAAGGTGTCGGCCCGGCCGTCGCCGTTGGTGTCGCGCTCCTGCTTCTCGAGGCGGCCCTTCGGGTCGTAGAAGTTCCAGTGGTCGAGGCGGCCGTCGCCGTCCTCGTCGAGCTCGACGCGGGCCAGCTTGCCCTCGACGTAGTGCTCGGTGCGGTCCGGCCTCCCGCGGCCCTTGCGATCCACGGTCTTCTCGAGCAGGACGCCGTCCTGGTAGCGGGCCCGGGTCTCGAAGCGGCCGTCGAAGTCGGTGTCGCGCTCTTCCTGCGCGAGCTTCTCGCCGTCCGCGGCGTAGGTGAAGCGCGCGTCGGGCTTGCCGTCGCCGTTCTGGTCCTCCTCCTGGGTGGCGCGAACGCCCTCGCGGTAGGTCACGAAGGTGTCGCGCTTGCCGTCGCCGTCGGTGTCGGCCTCGGTCCGCGCCTTCTGCCCGTTCGTGAAGATCGTCTCGAGGTCGATGCGGCCGTCCTCGTCCTTGTCCTCCTCCTCGCGCGCCTTCACGCCGTTCTGGTAGAGGCGGCGCAGCTCGACGCGCCCGTCGTCGTCGGCGTCGAAGGCCTCGCTCTCGCGGCTGCCGTCGGCTGCGAAGACCGCGACCACCTCGGGCCGGCCATCGCCGTCCTGGTCGCGGACCTGGCGGCGCTCGACGCCGTTCTCGTAGGTCGAGACGGTGTCGAAGCGGCCGTCGCCGTCGGGGTCGGACTTGCGGCTCGTGATCCGATCGCCGGCGTACTCGGTGACGAGGTCGACGCGCCCGTCCTGGTTGGTGTCCTCCTCGACCCGCACCTTCTGGCCGTTCGCGAAGTGGAGGGTGACGTCGATGCGGCCGTCGTCGTCCGTGTCCTGCTGCTCGAGCGTCTTCTGGCCGTCCGGCGAGAACTCGGCGCGGAGCTCCGGCTTGCCGTCGCCGTCGGCGTCCTCCTCGACGAGAGCGGGCTCGCCGCCGGCGTAGCGGACCCGGCGGTCGACCTTGCCGTCGCCCGTGGTGTCCTCCTCGCGCCGGACGGGCTGGCCTCCCTCGAACCAGGTGGTGGCATCGGGCCGCCCGTCGAAGTCGAGGTCGTCCTTCTGGATGGCGGGCTCTCCGCCCGCGAACTCGATCCACTGGTCCGACCGGCCGTCGCCGTTGGCGTCGCGCTCCTGACGGACGGGCTTCCCGTCCGGGCCGAAGGCGAGCTTCGTGTCGAGGCGGCCGTCGTGATCGGAGTCCTGCTCTGCGCGGACCGGCTTGCCCTTCTCGTAGTAGACGTACTCGTCGTAGCGCCCGTCGCGGTTGGTGTCGGAGCGCTTCTCCTTCACGTTCTCGTCTTCGTCGAACAACAGCACCACGGGCGGCGGATTGCCCTGGGCGGAGGCGGACCCCGGCGGCAGGCCGCCGGCGACCCAAGCCGCGAGCCCGAACGCAAGAGTCGTTCCGATGCGCAGGTGGGGCCTAGTTCGCGGCAAGGTTCTCGAGGGTGAAGGTGGCGTTGAAGCGGTTGCCGGCGAGGCAGCGCACCTGGGGCCCCATCAGATCGAAGGGGGAGGCCGCGCGCATGGCCTCGGCCGCCGAGCGACCGACGCCGGCGTTCTCGGACGAGACCAGGTCGACCTGGCTCGCGCTTCCGGAGGGGTCGAGGCGGAAGCCGAGCGTCGCCTTGAAGGACCCGTTCGGCAGGCCGGCCGGCGCGCTGCGCCAGCGCGCCAGCACGCGCTCCTTGAGCCGCGCCATGTAGGCCTGGACCTCGGGCCGCCCCATGCACTCCTCGAAGGACACGCCGCCGGGCCCGGTACCGCTGCCGCCGGTGCCGCGCCCGCCGCCGGGCCCGACCGCCACGTTCACGGAGGCGCGCTCGCCGGTCTTGGCGCCGAGCACGTCGCGGTTCGAGTCGATGCCCTCGCGCACCGAGGAGCCGGTGCCGAGCGCGGTGGGCGCGCCGATGCCGACGGTGTTGCCGCCGGTCACGACCTGACGCGGCCCGGAGGAGGTTCCGGTCGGCGCCTGGTACTCCACCGGGCCGGAGAGCCGGGGCGCCGAGGTGTCGATCTGGACGGGGGCCACGGTGGCGGCGACCGGCGCCTGGAAGGCGCGCACGGCGTCGACCTGGGGCGCCGCGATCCGCGAGAGCTCGCGGGGCGCCTGCACCGGGGCGATCTCCGCGACCTGCACCGGCTGGGCCGCGAGCTCGGGGACCCGCTGCTGGATCACGGTGGGGTTCACGATCTGGGGCGCGAGCGCCATCGGGGCCGGGTCGAAGCGGGCGCGGCTCTCCGCGATCGCGCGCGGGCGCGGCGCGGGCTCCTCCTGCGACGGCTCCTCGAGGCGCTGCACCTCGATGAACTCCTCGACGAGCTCCTGCGGCGCAAACTGCGCCACCAGGAACAGCGCGAGGAAGAGCCCCCCGTGGAGCAGGATCGAGACGCCGCTCGACACCACGCGCTCGCGCGGACTGGCCGGCTCGGGCATCGGGGAGCCCGGGAAGGGCAGGGCCGAGTGCTCGGCGGCGATCGCCGACTCGACGAAGCGATGGCGCCGGAGCGGGGAGATGCGGCGCGGACGTCGCTTCACGATCCAGGCGTCGGACACGCGCTCGCTCTCCCGTTGGCTTCGCCGTGAGGGTTCGACGGTTGGACGCCCGGCCGCGCGCGGGGCTTCGTTCGGGCACCCGCAGGCGATCGGCACCCGGCGTGCAACTCCCTGCTAGGCAACCGCTTTCCCCGTTCGGTCCGTCAGGCTACGGCGCGGCTGCGGGGGTGTCAAACCACCCGGCCGGCGGGTAACGTCCCGGCCGTCTCGCAGGCGAGGAGAAGCGTCGTGCAATTGGGTTGGGACCATCTGCTGGAGCTGCTGCACCAGGGACGGCTCACCGTCTACCCCCTCGCGGTGCTCTCGGTGATCGTGTTCGCGATCGCCTTCGAGCGCCTCTGGCGCTACCGCGGGCTCGACAACGCGACGCGCGACCTCACCCGCAAGCTGGTCGAGTGCCTGGTGCGCCGCGACGTCTCGGCGGCGCGCACGCTGTGCGAGGCGTCGAAGACGCCGATGGCCGAGGTGTTCGGCGAGGGCCTGCGCTGGCGGAACATCGCGCTCGAGGACCTGAACCAGATCCTCCACACCGCGCGCCTCGAGGTGGTGATGGAGCTCCGCCGCGGCCTGTGGTTCGTCGGCACGATCGGCTCCCTGGCGCCCTACATCGGCCTGTTCGGCACGGTGGTCGGCATCATGCAGGCCTTCGGCGCCATCGCCGAGTCGGGCGACGCCGGCTTCGAGGTCGTCTCGGCCGGCATCTCGGAGGCGCTCATCGCGACGGCCGTGGGTCTGCTCGTCGCGATCGTCGCGCTGTTGCTCTTCAACTGGCTCCAGACCCGGGTCAGCAACATCGCCGCCATCTTCACGCGGGCGAGCGAGCGCTTCGTGCAGGCGCTCCTCTACCTGGAGGCGAGCGGCGAGTCGGCGGAGGTGTCCAGTGGCCACGCAACTGCCGGGCGATGAGGAGAGCGACGCCTCCATCATCGCCGAGATCAACATCACTCCACTCACCGACGTCTTCCTGGTGCTGCTGATCATCTTCATGGTCACCTCCTCGGTGATCGCCAACACCGGCAAGAACGTGAAGCTGCCCGAGGCGCAGCAGACGAGCTCGACGCCGCCGCAGGCAGTCAACGTCACGATCTCGACCGACGGCACCATCCAGGTCGACGGCACCGCCGTGCGTCGCGAGGTGCTGCGCGAGGCGATCGAGGCGGCGCTCGCCGCGAGCGAGGAGAAGCAGGTCATCCTGCGCGGCGACAAGGACATCGTCTACGGTGAGGCCGTCTACGTCCTCGACCAGGCCCAGCTCGCCGGTGCCGAAGGCTTCGCCCTCGCCACTACCAAAGCAAAGAAACGCTGAACGCGCCGCGAAGCGGCGCGCGACGAACGAGACGGGCCGAAGGCCCCGTCCTCTTCAAGCACTGCGCGTGCGCACCCACACGATCGCGCCCAGGATCAGCAGCAGCTCGGGCAGCAAGAGCCCGATCCCCTGGAAGCGCGTGAAGGTGTTCTGGAGCGGCAGCGCGAACTGCATGCTCCCGCTCACGGCCACCTTCGGCCGTTGGCTGATGTCCGCCTCGCGCGACGTCGCCCAGTGCACGGCGTTCACCGAGAGGTCCAGGTTGTAGACCGCCCGCAGGTCGTGGTTCGAAGCGAGGTGGGCGTCGCCGAACGCGACGATGCGCGTCTCGCGGCCGTTCCGCTCGTAGCGGCCGGCCACGACCAGCGGGTGGTAGTCGCCGCGGACGCCGTCCGGCCGTTCCGGTGCACGGCCGCGGGTGAGGACGCCGAGGTCCGGATCGATCCACGAGCGCGGGCTCGCGAGCGCCACCTGGTCGAGCCGGTCGTCGACATTGGGCTTGCGCAGCCGGAAGCTCCGCGCGCCGCGGAAGAACGTCATGCGCGTGCTGTCGAGGCCGCGGGCCACCGGATGGCTCGTGGCGTAGGCGTAGACGAGCGGACACAGGCCCGGCACGCAGCCGTCGATCGTCGCCGAGGCGGGATCCACCACCACGCCCCCGGTCGGCTCGATCCCCCAGCGCGCCAGCAGCCCCTCGAGGCCGGTCTCGGAGCCCGGCTCGAGCCAGGCCACCAGCCGGCCGCCCCGCGCGAGGTAGCGGTCGAGCGCGCCGAGCGCCTCCTCCGGCAACGCGCGCTCCGGTGCGATCCACAGCACGGCGTCGACCTCGTCGGGGATCTCCGATACCGCCGGGCTCACGAACTGGTGCAGCGCATAGCCCTCCGCCGCCAGCGCGGCGGCGAGGCCCGAGTAGCCGTTGTCGCGCCCCGATTCGAGGTTGCCCTCTCCGGTGCCCGTCGCGATCCAGAGCTGGCCGCCCTGGCGGTTGCGGATCAGCGCCAGCGCCTCGTAGAGGGTGCCCTCGGTCGGCCGCTCGATCAGCTCGCCGGCTTCGGGCCGTCCGGCCGGCAGGAAGCGCACGATCACGGTGTTCGAGGTGCCGACCCCGAAGCGGTCCTCGAGCTCGAGCGCGTCGCCCAGCCGGTGCTCGGCGAAACGCAGACAGCTGCGCCGCGCCAGGGTCTGGAGCAGGATGCGCGTGCTGCGCTTGCGCGGGTCGAAGTCGTCGCGGAACAGCAGCCCCTCGACCTCGCCCTCGGCGCACAGCTCCTGGAGCACGTCGAGCGTCGCGGGCGCGGGCTCGAACTTGCGCTCGAAGGACCAGTCGATCTGGACGTCGAGGGCCGCGACGGCCCGCTCGAAGGCGACGGCCGCGAGCAGCGCCAGCGCGATGCGCGCCACGCCGAGCGCCAGCGGCCGCCGGAAGGCCGGCGCGCTCGCCTGTCGCGCGCGCAGCAGCGCCTGCAGGCTGCCGACGGCCAGCGCCGCGCCGCCGATCGCGAAGTTCGCCACCGCGAACCAGCCCGGCTCCTCGCTCGCGAAGCTGGCCAGCGCCCCGAAGGCCAGCGCGATCACCCCGATCCCGAGCAGCTCCCGCATCAGCCGGCGACGCGCCTCCAGTCGAACGAGAAGCGTGCGATGGCGGCGCACACCAGTGCCAGGCCGGCGAAGTAGGCGAAGTGCTCGAGGCTCACCACGCCCTCGGCGAAGCTGCCGTAGCGCGGGTGCATCGAGATCGCGTCGAGCACGCGCCCCACGCCTTCGCCCACGAAGGCGCCCGCCCAGGCGAAGTCCCACAGCACGAAGCCGACGGCCCAGCTCGCGACCGCGGCCACCAGCTGGCTGGTGCTGAAGGCGGAGCAGGCCAGCCCGAGAGAGGCGAGCCCGAGCGCGTGGAGGGAGAGCCCGACGAACACCGCCAGCAGGTGCTCGGCCCCGATCCCGCCCTCCACCGTCGCCATGGCGGGGTAGACGAAGCTGGCGGCCATCATCAGCACCACGAAGGCGTAGGTCACCAGGAACTTCGCCAGCACGATCTGGCCGGGCGAGAGGCGCAGGGTGAGGAGCAGCTCGTCCGTGCCGCGCGCCCGCTCCTCGGCGAACACGCGCATCGTGATCACCGGGATCAGCGCGATCAGCGTGATGCCGAGCGTCTCGAGCACGGGGTAGAACACCGAGTCGCGCACGTTGATGTGGTCCGGAACCGTGCCGGACTCGAAGCCGCCCATCGTGGTGCTCGCGTACAGGAACAGGATCTGGTTGTAGATGCGCAGGTGGTCGAAGAAGATCAGCGCGGTCACCAGCATCACCAGGGTGAGGGCGAGGTAGGCGAGCGGCGAGGCGAAGAGCGTCGCGAGCTCCTTGCGCATCAGGGCGCGCAGCGCGATCACGGGCCGGCTCCCGGGGCAGGCGCCGCGATCACGGGGTGGCTCCCGGGGCAGGCGTCGCGATCATGCGGCGGCTCCGGTGCGGAACAGCGCCAGCGGGTCGCCGGCCAGCGTCTTCTCGGTCGGCCCGACCGTCACCAGCCGCCCCCGATTCAGGACGGCCACCCGTTCGGTCAGCAGGCGGGCTTCGGGCAGGTCGTGGGTGCAGAGCAGCAGCGTCCGCTCGCCGCGGAGCGACCGCAGCAGGCTCCGCACCTCGTCCTGCTGCACGGGGTCGAGGCCCCCGGTGGGCTCGTCCACGATCACGAGGGGCGGGTCGGTGAGGAAGGCCTGCGCGAGCGAGACCCGCTGCTGGAAGCCCTTCGACAGATGCCCGACCAGCCGCTTCTCGACCTCGCCGAGCGAGAAGCGCTCCACCACGCGCTCGATCGCCTGTCGGCGCGCCGGGCCGGTGAGGCCACGGGCGCCGGCACAGAAGCCCAGGAAGCTGCTCACGCGAAGCTCGCCGTAGAGTCGCGAGGTCTCGGCGACGAAGCCGAGCTGTGCGCGGACCGCGGCCGGGTCGCGCGCCGGCGAGACGCCGTCGACGCGGACGACCCCGCCGGAGGGGAGCAGGGCCCCGGTGAGACAGCGGATGAAGGTCGTCTTGCCGGCCCCGTTCGGGCCGAGCAGGCCGAAGGCCTCCCCGGGCGCGATGCGGAAGCTCACGCCATCGAGCGCGAGCTGCTCGCCGAAGCGACGCGTGAGCGCGTCGGCCTCCACGGCGACCCCACGGCGCGAGCGCGCGTCGCCCCTCACGGCGGCCCCGCGACGCGTGACTCCGTCGGCTTCCCCACGATCCTCGGCTGCGGCCAATGCCTCTTCCTCCGGCCGGACCGAGTCTACTCGCGCCCGCAGGGATGGGACGCACCCGGGCCCATCTCGGTTTCGTGCCGCGACCGTGCGCCCCGCCGCCTCACCACGCTGCGAGCGCCGCGAAGAAGTCCGGCCACGTCTTCGCCACACAGCCCGGGTCCCGGATCGAGACGCCCGGAACCACCAGCCCGGCCAGCGCGAACGACATCGCGATGCGGTGGTCCGCGTAGGTCTCGATCGCCGCCCCGCGCAGGGGCGCCGGCTCGATGCGGAGCGAGTCCGGCCCCGCCTCGGCGCGCCCGCCGAGCCGGCGGATCTCGTTCTCGAGGGCGGCGAGCCGGTCGGTCTCCTTGATGCGCAGGTTCGCGATGTCGTGGATCTCGGTGGGGCCGCGCGCGAAGAGCGCCACCACCGCCAGCGCCAGCACGGCGTCCGGCGCGTGGTTGCCGTTCCAGCGGATGCCGTCGAGCGCGCCCCGCGTGGCCCGGAGCTCGATCCGGTCCGCCTCGCGGCGCACGCGACAGCCCATGGCCTCGAGCGCCTCGAGGACGTGCAGGTCGGGCTGCTGCGAGTCGGGCGGGATGCCCTCGACGACGACGCGGCCGCCGGCGATCGCCGCCGCGGCGAAGGCGTAGACGGCGGCCTGCGCGTCGGGCTCGATCGGGTAGCGCCGGCCGCGATACGGAGCGTCTGCGCGTACCGCGAGCTCTCCCGCTTCCGTCCAGCCGGCCGTGGCGCCGAACGCCGTCATCACCTGGAGCGTCAGGTCCACGAAGGGGCGCGAGACCAGGCGGCCGTCCGCGAGCGCGATCGTGAGGTCGGCCGTGGCGCAGGGGGCGGCCAGCAGCAGCGCCGAGACGTACTGGCTCGAGCGCCTCGCGTCGACCTGGATGCGCCCGCCCGACAGCCCGCCGCCGCGCACCCGGACGGGGGGGCAGCCTCCCGGGCCGAGCGCCTTCGCGTCCACGCCGAGCGCGGAGAGGGCGTCGACCAGCTCGCGAATCGGCCGCTCGCGCATGCGCGCCGTGCCGTCGATCGTCACGTCGGCGCCGGGCGCCGTCAGGGACGCGAGGGCCGTCAGGAACCGCGCCGTGGTGCCGGAGGCGCGGACGTCCAGGGCGATGGGGCCCGTCGCCGCGAGCCGCCCGCCGCCGCCGCGCACCCGCCAGGTGGCGCCTTCGACCGCCACCGGCACGCCGAGCGCGCGGAGCCCCTCCCGCATCGCGGCGGCATCCTCGCTCTCGGTGGCCCCGACCAGCTCGCTGGGCCCGGTCGCGAGCGCCGCCACGGCCAGTGCCCGGTTGGTGAGACTGCGCGAGCCGGGCGGCCGCACCCGGACGTCGAGCGGCCCCCGCGGGCGAACGGGCTGCGGGTCCGCGAGCGGCTCCGGCGGTGTGGGCGAAGCGGACACGCGCCGACCCTAGCAGCCCGGCGTTCGCGTGCGGCCGGCCCCGCGCCCCGGGGCGGCCCGACCCCGCGCCGGGCGCAGTGCCTCGTTGACACGCTCCGGCGCCTCGGCCAGAATCCGGCGCTCGGCGCTTTTCGCTTGATTCGGCGCGGACTTGCCATCCCCTCGCCCGCGCGGACCACGGCGTCGCCAGCGAGGAGGAGTGTGTGCCGACCGTGCTCGTGAGCGATGCGCTCGCCCCGGAAGGGGTGGCGATCCTGAAGCGCGCCTCTGGCCTCACGGTGGTCGAGCGCACCGGCATGAAGCCCGCCGAGCTACTCGAGGCGGTGCGCGAGATCGACGGCCTGGTGGTGCGGAGCTCGACGCGCGTCACGGCCGAGCTGATCGCCGCCGCGCCCCGGCTCCGCGTCGTCGGGCGCGCCGGCATCGGGGTGGACAACGTGGACGTGGCGGCGGCCACGGAGCGGGGCATCGCGGTCGTCAACACGCCGGAGGGCAACAACGTCACCACGGCCGAGCACGCCATTGCGCTGCTGGTGTCGCTCGCCCGGCACGTGCCGCAGGCGACCGCCTCGCTCAAGGCCGGCAAGTGGGAGAAGAACCGCTTTTCGGGCACCGAGCTCTGGAACCGGACGCTCGGCGTGATCGGGCTCGGCAACATCGGCCGGATCGTGGCCGATCGCGCGCGCGGGCTCGGCATGCAGGTGATCGCGGCCGATCCCTACACGTCGGCGGAGGTGGCGGCCAAGCTCGACGTCGAGCTGGTCCCGCTCGAAGCGCTTCTCGAGCGGGCGGACGCCGTGACCGTGCACGTGCCGAGGACGAAGGACACGACCGGGCTGCTCGGCAAGGCGGCCTTCGCTCGCATGAAGGACGGCGTGCTGATCGTGAATGCGGCGCGCGGAGGCATCGTCGACGAGGCGGCGCTGCTCGAGGCGCTCGAGAGCGGTCGCGTGGCGGGTGCGGCGCTCGACGTCTTCGAGCAGGAGCCGCCGCCGAAGGAGCATCCCCTCGTGCAGCACGAGCGGGTGATCTGCACGCCGCACCTCGGGGCCTCGACGGAGCAGGCCCAGAAGAACGTCTCGATCGCGGTGGCCGAGCAGGTGCGGGACTTCCTGCTGACGGGCGCGATCCGCAACGCCGTGAACGTCCCCTCGGTCTCGCCGGAGCTGCTCGAGCAGGTGCGTCCCTACCTGGCCCTCGCCGAGAAGCTGGGCCGCTTCCAGGGCCAGCTCAGCACCGGGGCCATCGAGGAGATCGAGGTCGAGTACGCCGGTGAGGTCGCCGAGCTGCGCGTGGCGCCGATCACCATCGCGGTGCTGAAGGGCCTGCTCGAAGGCGTCACCGACCACGTGAACATGGTGAACGCGCCGGTCGTCGCGCAGTCGCGCGGCATCCGCGTGGTCGAGTCGAAGTCGAGCCGCCCGATGGACTTCGCGAGCGCGATCACCACCCGCGTGCGGGGCACGGTCGAGCGCCTCATCGCGGGGGCCCTGTTCCACGGCAACCAGCCGCGTATCGTCCGCATCGACGACTTCATGCTGGAGGCCATTCCGGAGGGCCCCACCATCCTGATCTTCAACCAGGACCGGCCCGGCGTGGTCGGCGCCGTGGGCAATCTCCTCGGCGAGGCGAAGATCAACATCTCCCGCATGCAGCTCGCGCTGGTGCGCGAGCGCGCCGAGGCCGCCATGCTCGTCAACGTGGACCAGGCCCCGAGCGACGTCGTGATGGAGAAGCTGCGAGCGCTTCCGCACATGATCACCGCGCAGCTGGTGGAGCTCGGGCCGTGACGGCGCTGGTCGCGGTCGGCGCCCAGTGGGGCGACGAGGGCAAGGGCAAGATCGTCGACTGGCTGGCGCTCTCGGCCGACCTCGTGGTGCGCTTCCACGGCGGCAACAACGCGGGCCACACCCTGATCGCGGACGGCAAGAAGACGGTGCTGCACCTGGTGCCCTCGGGCGTGCTCCAGCCCGGCACCGTGAACCTGATCGGCCCCGGCGTGGTGGTGGACCCGCGCGTGCTGCTCCAGGAGCTCGACGAGATCCAGGAGAGTGGGGTGCTGCGCGACCCCTCGCGGGTGCGCGTCTCGGGGCGCGCGCACGTGATCCTCGACTGGCACATCGCGCTCGACAAGGCGCGCGACGAGGCCCGCCGCGAGAGCGCGATCGGCACCACGGGGCGCGGCATCGGCCCCGCCTACGAAGACAAGGTGGCGCGGCGCGGCGTCCGGGTGGCGGACCTGCTCGACGCCGCCGCCCTGCGCGCCGCCATCGACCGGCTCGCCAAGGACAAGAACTTCGAGCTGACCCAGCTCCACGGCTGGCCCGCGATCGACGCCGAGGCGCTCTACGACGAGCTGCTGGTGCTCGGCCGCCGGCTCGAGCCCTTCGTCGACCACACGGGACGCATCCTCGACCGCGCGCTGCGCGACGGCAAACGGGTGCTGTTCGAGGGCGCGCAGGGCACCTTTCTCGACATCGACCACGGCACCTACCCGTACGTGACCTCGTCGAACTGCGTGGCCGGCGCGGTGTGCACGGGCGCCGGCGTGGGCCCCACGAGGATCGACTACGTCCTCGGCATCACGAAGGCCTACACCACGCGGGTCGGCGGCGGCCCGTTCCCGACCGAGGACGAGGGGGAGGGCGGTCGCTGGCTCGGGGAGAAGGGCCAGGAGTTCGGCGCCACCACCGGACGCAAGCGCCGCTGTGGATGGCTGGATCTCGTCGTGCTGCGCGAAGCGGCCATCGTGAACGGCTTCACCTCGCTCGCGATGAACAAGCTCGACATCCTGTCGGGCCTGCCGGAGGTCCCGGTCGCCACGGCCTGGAAGATCGACGGCAAGCTGACGCGCGAGTTCCCGATGACGCTCGAAGAGGTGTCGCGCGCCGAGCCGGTCTACGAGGCGTTTCGCGGCTGGAGCGAGGACGTGACGGGCATCCGCGAGTATCGGGAGCTGCCCGACAACGCGCGTCGCTACGTGGAGCGCATCGAGGGCCTGGTCGACGTGCCGATCGACGTGATCTCGGTGGGCCCGGACCGCGACGAGACCATCGCGCGCCGTCGGGTGTTCTGAGCCCGGCACGCGCGGTCGGCGTCGGACGTTCTGGGCGTTACACAGCGCCGGCTGCGGGCCGGCCCGCTTTTTTCGTTGATCGGGCAGCGCGTCCCCCGGCAGAATGGCTCCGCCGCCGCCGGAGGGGACCATGCCCACGCTGTACGCTGCGCTCGCCCTGCTGTCGTGGCTGGCTTTCCCGGGCGCGAGCCGGGGCGCCGAGATCCCGCTGCCGGGGCTGCTCGCGCCGGTCGAGCTGGCGATCGACCGCGACGGCGTCCCGCACCTGTTCGCGACGAACGACTTCGATCTGGCGCGGGCGCAGGGCCATCTGCACGCCGGGGACCGCCTGTTCCAGATGGACGCGACGCGCCGCGAGGCCAGTGGGCGGCTCGCCGAGCTGCTCGGCCCGGGCTCGATCGGCAGCGACATCGAGCTCCGGACCATCGGTCTGCGGCGCGCGGCGCGGCGCACCGAAGACACCCTGACCCCGCGCCAGCTGGCCCTGCTCCAGGCCTATGCGGACGGCGTCAACCACTGGATCGCCACCCATCCGCTGCCCGCCGAGTACGCC
>JBFIYM010000034.1:0-30064 GCA_041605395.1 Myxococcota bacterium
CGCTGCGCGAGGCGCGCCGCTACGGGCTCGACGAGGGCTGGGTGCTCGCGCGGCTGGGCGGCGCCGACCCCGACGCCGAGCGCGCCACGCGGCGCAGTGCCCTCGACTGGGCGCTCGTGGCGGCCGCGAGCGCGGCCTTCGTCGGCGCCGCGCTGCTGGCCGAGGCCCCGGCCCTGGCCTTCCACGGCGAGGCCGCCCTCGCCCTCTGCCTCGCCTCTCTCGCCCTCCTGGCCTGGTGCGCCCTCGCCCTCTGGCGCACCACCCGCTTCACCTGAAAGCGTAAGAAACGGGTCGGTCCTGTTCCGTTAGTTGTTCCGGGTGGCAGCGCTAGGGGCTCGGGGCCGGCTCTTCCGTGAGGAGGTCGAGGAGGGCCTTGTGGAGCACGGGGGCGGTGTCGGGGCCGGCGGAGACGATCTCGCCGTAGGTGACCTCGTTGCCGCCGTAGAGCCAGGGCGGGCGGTTGTCCCACTCGCTCTTCGGGATGATGTAGCCGAGCGCGTCGTTGGCGAGGTTCACCATCATGTTGACGCGGCCGCGCATCACCGTCCGGAGCGGCGGCACCTCGACGGGCTCGAGGTCGTAGTCCGCGCCCTTCGGGTTCTCGATGCCGCCGACCGCGATCTCCGGGTAGAGCTCGCCCGGCACGCACACGATCCAGAGATCGCCCACCTCGACCAGCGCCACCTCCGTCTCGGTGAGCGCCTTCCAGCCGTAGCGGACGTCCCGGTCGAGCACACCGATCAGGTCGCCGAACAGGAGCAGCCGGTTCGTGACCGAGACGTCGAGCTTCCGGCTCCGCACGCGCAGCCGCGGCGTCTCCACCGGCGCGAAGCCGCCCGCCGCGATCGTGTCGAGCACGGCCTCGGCGATCGCATAGCCCTGGGCGCGCGCCTTCTCGAACGAGGGCGTCGCGATCGGCTCCCCGGAGCGCACGTCCGGCACGGCCGTCTCGGGGTCGGTCGTGATGAGCCCCCCGATGTTGCCCGTCAGCCACAGCGTGGTGCCGCCGAGGCCGGGGCGGTAGAGCGTGCCGTCGTAGTCGAGCCCGCCGGCGAGCCCGCGCCGCGCGTAGCCGGCGACATCCGCGGTCAGCTGCAGGTTCTTGTCCCAGAGCAGCTCCACGTGATTGCCGAAGTTGAGGAGCGAGCCGAGCACCCCGTCCCCGTCGGCTTCGCGGAGGATCGCGACCCGGAGCCCGTCGTCGATCACCATCGGGCCGCGCGTGTCGATCGTGCCGAAGCGGCGGTCGCGCCCCGTGATCTCGGCGACCTCGAGCCGGGCCGGCCGCAGCCCCGCCACCGCCGCGCCGAGCGCGTCGCCCATGCGCGCCCGCAGCAGCGCCATGTAGGCCTCGTCGATGCCGCTGGTGAAGCGCCCGCCGCCCCAGAGCCCCTGCGTATCGGGCCCGTTGTGGTTGTGTGTCGAGTGCACGAGCAGGTAGTCGAGACCGAGCGGCTCCGAGAACGCCTCGCGCACGCTCAGCACGAAGGTGTGCGAGAGCCCGACCACGTCCGCCGCCACGATGCCGACGCGCATCTCGCCGTCCTCGAACACCGCGGCCACCGCCTCGAGGTCGTCGTGCACGCCGGCCGCCGCGCGCCGGTTCTGGAAGCCCGCGATCCAGACGGCGTCGAAGCGGCCGTTGCCGTTCCCGTCCACCCACTCGTCCTTGCGCGTGAAGCGGCCGTCGCCGTTCACGTCGGTCCAGGTGTCGGGCGCCTCGGGCGTGATGGAGGCGCTCCCGAAGCCCGCGCGCAGGCCAGCCGGGTCGGCGGCGCGGGCCGCGGCGGGAAGCGCCGTCGCCAGGAGCACCACCAGCCAGCGCAGCAGGATCGCTCGCATGCGCGCAGTCTAGGCACTGGGAGCGGGTGTCGGTCAAGGCCGGCTCGAATCGACGGCTCCGCCGTGAAACGTCACCTTCTCCCCATGACCTTCGCGATCCTCGCGGCCTGCGGCGGCTTCCTGATCGCCGTGCTGTGGATGGACCTGATGTTCGACGCCCAGACGCTCCGCCAGCGGGAGGACGTGCTGCCCGAGGCGGTGCTCGACTCGATCGCGGCCTACTACCGGCGCGTCACCAGCGAGGCCGCGCCGATGGAGCGACTCGTCGCCGGCGTGATGGCGGTGGCGGTGCTGACCGCCCTGGTGCAGCTCGTGACCGGCCCGGTGCCGTGGGCGAGCGCCGTCTCCCTGCTGCTCGCGGCCGGGCCCATTGCCCTCGCACAGCTGCGCATCGTGCCGGCGGCGGTGCGGCTCGGCGCCCAGCAGGACACGCCCGAGACGCAGACCCGCCTCGCGCGCCAGATCTGCCGCGACCACCTGCTCTGCCTGGCCGCGATGGTCGCCTTCACCGCGCTCCAGCTGCTCTCGATCCCCTGAACACCCCGTCGGGGTCCCTACACCATCAGCCCGTGCTTCTGGAGCCGATAGACGACGGCGCCGCGGGTCAGCGAGAGGCGGCGCGCCATCTCCGCCACGTTGCCGCCGCAGTCCGCGAGCAGGTCGATCAGCTCCTGACGCTGGGCGGAGCGATGTGCGGCGCGCTGCATCTCCAGGCTGTCGCCCCGCTTCGCGATCACCTCCTCGATCGCGCTCCGGATCGCGTTCACGCCCAGCCGGGCGCCCTTCTCGAACGCGAAGGCCTGCTCGAGCACGTCGCGCAGCTCGCGCAGGTTGCCGGGCCAGGGTCGCTTGGCGAGCTCGCCCATGGCGGCCGCGGTGAGCGACAGGCCGGGGCGGTCGAGACGCTCGGCGGCCCCGCGCAGGAAGTCCTGCACCAGGGCCTCGAGGTCTTCGAGGCGGTCGCGCAGCGCCGGGATCTGGAGCTGGAAGCGGGACAGCCCGCTCCAGAGCTCGGGGTGGAAGCGCCGGGCGCTGACCGCGTCGTGGAGCGCCGGGCTCGCCGACGCGAGCAAGCGCGTCACGATCCCAGGCCGCCTCTGGCTGATGCGTCGCAGCTCGTGGAGCCAGCGCTCCTGCTCGTTGTGCGGCAGGCGCTCGATGTCCTCGATGAGCAGCACGCACGACTGGCGCGGCAGTACGAGCTCGCCTTCCGACCACTGGACGAGCGGCAGCTCGGCCAGGCCCGAGCTGGCGTGGATGGCCCGCGCCACCTGGGAGCGCCCGGTGCCGGTCTCTCCGCAGAGCAGGATCGGCACCGGTAGCGAAGCCAGGGCGCGCACGCGCGAGCGCAGCTCGCGCGCCGCCTTGCTGCGGCCCGTGATCAGCTCGGCGGCCGCGTCGCGCGGCTCTCCGGAGAGGTCCCCCATCAGCTCGCGCGAGCGTGCGATCAGGCGCGCGAGGTCGTCGGGGAAGCGGAGGTAGTCGTCGGCGCCGTCCCGCATCGCGGCCACCGCCAGCGGGATCTCGCCGTAGGCAGTCAGCATGATCACCGGCAGGTCGGAGACCGCTCGGATGCGTCGGAGCAGGTCGAAGCCGTCGGCTTCGGGCATCCGCACGTCGGTCACCACCAGGTCTGGGAGCTCGCGCTCGAAGCACGCCCAGGCCTCTCGGCCGTCGCTCGCGCGCAGCACCCGGAAGCCGGCGTCCGTGAACTCGGATCCGATCACGTCGAGCGCCTCGACGCAGTCGTCTGCCAGCAGGACCGAGAACTGCTGCGCCATGACGGGGCTCCTTCCTTCGGCTTCGCTCATCTCCGGTCGTCGATTCCGGGCACGTCGCGGCGGGTCTCGAGCGCTGCGGTCGTGAAGAGGGCGTCGTCGATGGGCGCGTCCATCCGCAGCTCCTTGATCACGAGCTCGGTCCGCGTCCCGCGCTGATCGTCCTCGACGCGAATCAGCGTCGGCACCGCACAGCGCTCCCCGCTCACGATGTGCGCACGGGGCATCATCATGCGCTTGTAGGGCAGGTCCGACGTGCGCTTGAAGTAGTCCGTTCGGAGGATGGCCTGGTCGGAGGCGGCGATGGTGTACTGGACGCCGGTGTAGGGCGCGTCGAAGCGCGGCTCGGCGCGAACCCGGAGCACCTCCTCCCCCGCGAGCGTGCCCTCGCTGACACCGAGCGGCCGGTAGCGGCCCGGGCGCTGCCGCTGGAAGTCGTGGTAGCTGAGGTCGGTGCCGAGGAAGGAGTCGGTGGGCTGGCTTCCGCTCACGCGCCGGATCTTCTTCATGCTCGGCAGGTAGACGAACTGCTGCTCGCTGCCGTTCGGGTCGTCCGACTCGACGCCGAGGAACGTCATGCCGCGCACGTAGTGCGGCTCGCGGAACACGGCGTAGGTGTGGAGGCGGCCGTCGAGGAACTTGGCGGCGATGTGGATGCGCCGCGTGAGCGCCCGCATCTCGCCCTTGCTGGTCTCGATCTCCACCACGCCGGTGACCGCGCAGGCATAGCGTCGGGTGAAGGCCGCGCTCACCACGCGTTCGGCCCAGGCGGCCTCGCTCTCGGCAGGGGCGGCCGGAGCCGGGGCGAGGGCGACCCAGAGCAGGGCGATGCCTGCCACACCGCGGGCGCGCCGTCCGGCCTTGCCTTTCATCCCTCACTCCGGGCCGAGGGCGGGCGACCGGTGGGGCTCGGGCGCCCAGCCTCGGGGCCATCCTACCGCCGGGGCGCCCGGCGGCGGCCATCAGAAAGCATCAGTTCCGGTATTAGAACGCCAGGATAGCCGACTATTCCCCGAGGGGGATCGATCCCTGATTTACAATACGCTCCGTATCGTATAGGATTCCTTCGGTCCGGGACCGGCCGCCGCCGCGCCGGCAGGACAGGGAGGGCGCCCGTGGACTTCGAGCTTTCCGCCGAGGAGCAGGCCTTCGCCGACGAGGTCGAGCGCTTCCTGGACGAGAACCACGACCCCGAGGTCATGGACCCGACCAAGGAGAACTTCGCGCAGCTCGTGGACACGCCCGCGCGCCGCGCCTTCATGAAGAAGCTCGCCGCCCGCGGCTGGCTGGGCATGAGCTGGCCCAAGCAGTACGGCGGCAAGGAGATGAAGGGCGTCTACGAGTACATCCTGAACGAGGCGCTGGCGCGGCGGCACGCGCCGCAGATCGGCAAGGGCGTCGGCATCATCGGCAAGACGCTGATCCGCCACGGCAGCGAGAAGCTGAAGCAGGAGTTCCTGCCGAAGATCATCGCCGCCGACATCGAGTTCGCGGTCGGATACAGCGAGCCCCAGGCCGGCAGCGACGCCGCCAACATGCAGCTCAAGGCCGAGAAGGTGGACGGCGGCTGGAAGATGAACGGCCAGAAGATCTGGACCACCTCGGCCCACTTCGCCGACTGGTACTGGTTCGGGGCGCGCACGGATCCCGACAAGTCGAAGCACGACGGCATCAGCGTGTTCCTGCTGCCGATGGACGCCCCCGGCCTCGAGATCCAGACCATGCCGACGATCGGCAAGGACATCACCAACCAGGTGTTCTTCACCGACGTCTTCGTGCCGGACGAATACCTGGTGGGCGAGCGCGGGCGAGGCTTCCAGTACATCTCGGAGGCGCTCGATCTCGAGCGCTTCACGATGTTCACGCTCTCACCGATCGACGAGCGGGTGAAGCTCACCTGCCAGTGGCTGCGCGACGGTGCCGCCCGCGACGGCGTGCCGCTCAAGGACGACCCGACCGTGCGCGCCCAGATCGCGCACCTGGTGACCGACGCCGCGGTGGCGCGCTGCCACTCGCTGCGCTTCGTCTGGGCGGCGATCAAGAGCGAGGAGTACGGCACGAAGCCGCCCTCGACGCAGGCCTCGCAGTACAAGCTCTTCGCGACCCAGCTCTCGCAGCGCCAGGCCAACGTGGCGCTCGACATCCAGGGGCCGGAGGGCCAGATCCGCGTCGACCAGGAGGAGGGGCCGCTCTCGGGCCGCTTCGAGGGCACCTACCGGGCGACGGTCGTGGAGACGATCGGCGGAGGCTCCTCCGAGGTGCAGAAGAACATCATCGCGCGCCGCCTGCTCGGCCTTCCGAAGAACTTCTGAAGAAGAAGGTCCGACCCCTCGTGAACGCGACGACCGCGAACGGGCCGCTCGACGGTGTGACGGTGCTCGACCTGTCGACGGTCGGGCCGGGGACGCGGTGTACGCGACTGCTGGCGGACTTCGGGGCGCGCGTGGTCAAGGTGGGCGCGCCGCCGCGCAAGAAGGGCGTCCAGGTGGAGCCCGTGTTCTGGGCCTACAGCGCGCGGCGCGGCTGGCAGCAGGCGCGCATCGATCTCAAGGCGCCCGAGGGGCGCGACGCGTTCCTGGCGCTGGCCGCGAAGGCCGACGTCGTGCTCGAGAGCTACCGGCCCGGCGTCGTGGCGCGGCTCGGCATCGGCTACGAGGACGTGCGCCGCGTGAACCCGCGCATCGTCTACTGCTCGACCTCGGGCTACGGGCAGACGGGGCCGGCGGCGAGCTTCGCGGGGCACGACCTCAACTACCTCGCGGTCGGGGGCTACCTGCACACCTCGGGGCGCGGCGAGGACGGAAAGCCACCGCTCCCCGGCGCGACCATCGCGGACAGCGCGGCGGGCGGGATGCACGCGGCGCTCTCGATCGTGTCGGCCCTCTACGGGCGCGACCGCAGCGGCGAGGGCGCCTACCTCGACGTCTCGGTCGTCGAGGGCGTGCTCTCGCTGATGTCGCTGTCGATCGACGACCACCTGGCGACCGGCGCCGCGCCGGGGCCCGGCCACGACGTCCTCACCGGCCGCTACGCCTACTACGACACCTACCGCTGCCGGGACGGGAAATGGCTGGCGGTGGGAGCCATCGAGCCCCACTTCTACCGGAGCCTCGTGAAGGCCATCGGCTGCGAGCAGTGGCTCGAGCACCAGAACGACGACGCCGTGCAGGCGCAGGTGCGCGCGGACTTCGCGGCGGCGTTCGCGACGCGCGACCGCGACGAGTGGGTCGCCGAGCTCGCGCCGGCCGACACCTGCGTGGCACCCGTCTACACGATCGAGGAGCTGGCAGCGGATCCGCAGCTCGCCGCGCGGGGTGCCTTCGGCGAGGCGGTCACCCCGGACGGGCGGCGCTTCCGCCAGCTAGCGCCCGCGCTGGCCGGCATGCCGCGATCCGCCGAGCCGGTGCCGGTGCGCGAGGCCGACGCCTCCGACACCGAGACGCTGCTGGCGGAGGCCGGTCTACCACGGGATCGAATCGAGTCGCTGCGCACGAGCGGCGTGATCGCGTAGGACGCTTCGAGGAGAGTGCATGCCTGAGCTACCGGAAGACGTGAAGGGTTGGATCGGCCAGAAGAAGTACGAGGAGTGGGGCGAGTTCGACGTCGAGCGCGGCTACGTCTTCACGACCTGCGCCAGCGTCCAGAACGGGAACCCGCTGTTCTGGGACGAGAAGGCCGCCCAGGAGCTGACCGGCGGCTTCATCGCGCCGCCCACGATGATCTCGGTCTGGTTCCGGCCGCATCACTGGTCGCCGGGCCGCACCGAGGAGGCGGTCCCGCTCCAGCTCCACTTCGATCTCAAGAAGCGGCTCGAGCTGCCGGAGGCGGTGATGACCGACAACACCATCACCTTCTACGACCCGGTGCGCGTGGGCGACCGCCTCAAGACCTACCAGGTGCTGCGCTCCGTCTCCGACGAGAAGACGACGAAGCTCGGCACCGGCCGTTTCTGGGTGCTCGACGTCGAGTACGAGAACCAGAAGGGCGAGAAGGTGGCGACCGAGTCGTACACCGGCTTCGGCTACCGGAGGGGCACATGAGCTGGAAGACCCTGACGCTCGATCAGGTGAAGGTGGGCGACGAGCTGCCCGAGCTGGGCATCGACGTGACCGCGACGACGGTCGTGGCGGGGGCGATCGCTTCGCGCGACTACCGGCCCATGCACCACGACAAGGACTTCGCCGTCGAGCGCAACGGCGTGCGGAACATCTTCATCAACACCCCGCACAACGCGGCCTTCTTCGAGCGCTACATCACGGACTGGACCGGCCCAAAGGGCCGGCTCGGCAAGATCCAGTTCCGCATGAAGGACTCCGTGTTCCCGGGCGACCGCATGGTGTTCCACGGTCGGGTGGAGAAGGTGGAGAAGGACGACACCGGCTGCGGCTGGGTGGCCCTGGCGGTCCGGCTCAGCGTCGGCGAGAAGACCACGACCGAGTGCACGGCGCGCATCGCGCTGCCGGTCTCGGCCGACGACAACCCCTGGAAGCGGCGCGGCAGCGACTGGCGCCCGTAGGAGAGATGCCGTGAACCTCGACTTCAGTGAAGAGCAGGAGGTCCTGCGGGACACGGTCCGGAAGCTGTGCGCCGAGGCCAGCCCCCTCGACGTGGTGCGCGCCCTGGAGGACGACCCGAAGGGCGTCCCGGAGGCGCTCTGGAAGCAGATGGGCGAGCTGGGCCTGCTCGGCGTGCTGGTGCCCGAGACGTTCGGCGGCTCGGAGCAGACGCTGCTCGAGGCGGCGATCGTGTTCGAGGAGCTGGGGCGGGCGGTTGCGCCGACGCCCGCCTTCGAGTCCGCGGTGATGAGCGCGGGTGTGCTGCGGGCGGCTGCGAGCGATGCGCAGAAGCAGGAGTGGCTGCCCCGGATCGCCACCGGCGAGGCGATCGTGACGCCGGCGTGGCTGGAGCCGCAGCGCGGCTTCGGGCCGGCGGGCGTGACGCTCGCCGCGAAGAAGGCCGGCAAGGGCTTCGTGCTGAGCGGCACGAAGCGCTTCGTGACCTTCGCGGCCGTGGCCACCCGCCTGCTGGTGCTCGCGCGCACGGGCCGGAAGCCCGAAGACGTCTCGCTCTTCCTGGTCGACCCGCAGAGCGACGGCGTGTCCATGAAGCAGCTCAAGAGCCTGGCCTCGGACACGCAGTACGAGGTGACCTTCGAGGACGTGAAGGTGCCGGGGGACGCGCTCGTGGGCGAGCGGAGCCGAGGCTGGGCGGTCTGGGACCGGGCGATGCACGAGGGCATCATCGTGCTCGCCGCGCAGGCGATGGGCGGCTGCGACCGGGCGCTCGAGATCACGGTCCAGTACGCCAAGGACCGCAAGCAGTTCGACAAGCCGATCGGCGCCTTCCAGGCGATCTCGCACTACCTGGCCGACGCCGTCACGAACCTCGACGGCGGCAAGACCCTGGTCTACGAGGCCGCCACGGCGGCGGCGCAGGGCAAGGACATCCGGCGCCTCGCGCCGATGGCCAAGCTCTTCGCCTGCCAGACCTACCGGGACGTGACTGCGATGTGCCAGCAGGTGTGGGGCGGGGTCGGCTTCACCATCGAGTACGACATCCAGCTCTACTTCCGACGCGCCAAGCAGCTCCAGCTCAGCTGGTGGGACACCCGCCACCTCGAAGAGCTCATCGCCACCGACGTCCTCGACCGCTAGCCACCCCGGATCGGGGACGGTGTTTAGATTTCACTTTCGCCCCCCGGGGCGAATCTAAAATCTAAACACCGTCCCCGGGGAGAATCGAATGCCGCATTCCCGTCCGCCGCTCGCCAGCCTGCGTGTACTCGAGTGCTCGTTGCTCGGGCCGGGGGCCATCGGCACGCACCTGGCCGACCTGGGCGCCGAGGTGATCAAGGTCGAGTCGCCCTCCGGCGACTACATCCGCGAGATGACGTGGCCCATCATCGAGGGCGTCTCGCTGCTGCACCTGCACGTGCACCGCGGCAAGAAGAGCATCACGCTCGATCTCAAGACGAAAGAGGGCGTCGCCGTCTTCAAGGAGCTCGCCGCGAAGTCCGACGTCGTGATCGAAGCGATGCGTCCGGGCGCGCTGGCCGCGCGCGGCGTCGGCTACGACGTACTCAAGGCGATCAACCCGAAGCTGGTCTTCTGCACCATCTCGGGCTACGGCGCGACCGGCCCCTACCGCAACCTGCCCTCCCACGGCATCGCCTACGACACCTGGGGCGGCTCGGTGAAGCCGGCCGTCGACGAGGAGGGCTTCAGCTACATCCCCGAGCACGCCTCGATCGGCATCCACGCGGGACCGATGTTCGGCGCGCTCGGCATCCTCGCCGCGGTGATCCGCGCGCGCGACACCGGCGAGGGCTCGGAGCTCGAGCTCGGGCAGTCCGACGCAACCGCCTACATGGAGTGGTACCGGATCGAGAGCTGGCTCGCGTACGAGCGGCCCGAGGACGTCGTCACCGGAAACAAGGCCGACAACTACGAGCGGCGCGCGCCGGGCACCGCCGGCATGAAGGAAGGCGTCCGCTACCAGATCTACGAGTCGTCGGACGGCCACGTGCTCTTCATGGCGAGCGAGCAGGCGTTCTGGAAGAACTTCTGCGAGTGCATCGGGCGGCCGGAGCTGTTCGAGCGCTGGCCCGGCTCGAAGTTCGCCGACCACGCGCGCGGCAACCGCGAGCTCCAGGCCATTCTGCGCGACGTCTTCAGGACGAAGACCTCGGCGGAGTGGCTCCGTCTCGGCGACACCCAGAACTTCCCCGTCGCGCCCGTGAACACGCCGAAGAACATCAAGGACGACCCGCAGTTCTAGGACCGCTTCCCGCTCTACGGCCACGAGAAGCACGGCGCGGACATGCTGCCCTTCCCGGTGCGCTTCCCGGGCGAGAGCCTGCCCGAGCCCAGCAAGGCCCCCACGGTCGGCCAGCACACCGACGAGGTGGTCCGGGCGGTGCTGGGCTACGACGCGGCCCAGGTCTCGGCGCTCCGCGAGGCGGGGGCGTTCGGAAAGCGGTAGGTCCGGGCGGGTTCGAGGCGAAACGGGCCCGTTCCAGCACAGTCGGGCTTGCCACCCCGTTTGGCCTTCCCTACGAAACGCGGCGCAATCTGGTGTCGGGTGTCCAACGTGGGCGCCGCGGGGCCGGATCAAGGAGAACGCCGTGACCCGTAACCCGTTGGCCCGCGCGGCCGCCCTGCTCAGCCTGATCGCCCCCCTCGCCCTCGCCCAGCCGGCCTTCGCAGGCTGGGACTGGGACCGCTTCGGCGGCTCGGCCGGGGTCGACTTCACGAACGCCTACTTCTACCGCGGCATCTACCAGGAGCGCGACGGCGGCATCATCCAGCCCGCCATCGAGTTCACCTACAACCTGCACTCGTCGGAGGACGGCGCCCTCCAGGACGTCACCGCCTCGATCGGCGGCTGGTGGAGCTTCCACAGTGAGCGCACCGGCGCCATGCAGGATCCGTCCTGGCTCTACGAGGGCGACTACTACGCGGGGCTCTCGTTCGGCTTCGACGGCGGCATCACGGCGGGGGCGAGCTACACGTTCCTGACCAGCCCGAACGACGCCTTCTCGACGACCCAGGAGCTGAACCTCTCCCTCGCCTGGGACGACAGCGACGCCCTCGGCGCCTGGTCGATGCAGCCCTGGGCGAACCTCACCATCGAGACCAACCGCACCGCCTTCGGCCCGGACGAGGGCTTCGGCCTCCAGCTGGGCGTCGAGCCCACGCTCTACACCGCCGAGAACGACTGCTTCACGCTGACCCTGCCCGCCCAGCTCGGCCTCGCCCTCGACGACTACTACGAGAGCGACAGCGGCGGCGAGAACACGCTCGGCTTCGGGACCGTGGGCCTCGCGGCGAGCATGCCGCTCAACTTCATGCCCGAGGGCGCTGGCGACTGGAGCCTCGGCGTGAGCGGCACCTACTACCACTTCTTCTCCTCGGCGCTCGAGGAGGCGAACCGCGACGACAACTCGTACCTGGTAGGCATGCTCAGCATCGGCGTCGACTTCTGACGGAGATCGACACCGCCCTGTCGGACTTGATACTTTATGCGTGTTCAAGAGCCCACCAGCCGAGCATGATGCTGGGGGGACTCGACGGAGAGAACCATGACTAGACGATTCGTCGTGACCTTGATTCTCGCAGCGCTCGCGCTCTCGACCGGCCCTGTCATCGCGCAGGAATCGGACATGTCCATCGAGGACGTGTTGATCGAGGAGGCTCAATCTCCGACGCAACACCAGGCGCTCGCCAAGCACTTCCGCGCAGAGGCGTCGAAGGCACGCGCGCTCGCCGAGCGACACGCGTCCATGGCGCGGTCGTACCAGCGCGCGAAGAAGGTCAACAAGCAGGGGGCGCGGAACCACTGCCTTCGAATCGCGGAGCAGCAGCGGGAGATCGCCAGCCAGTTTGATGGCCTCGCCGAGATGCACGAAGCGGCGGCCAAGGACGCCAGCTGACGGAGCTGCTCGCTGGCCACGCCGGTGGATCGGGGAGCGACGCCAGCTAGGCTCCCGCGCCGATGCTTCGCGTCTCCGCTGCGGTGATGTGCGGGCTGTTCCTGCTCTCGGCGGGCGTCCAGTACAACGACCCCGACCCGGGGCTCTGGGTCGCCCTCTACGGTCTGGCCGCGGTGCTCGCGGCCCTCGGCGCTTCCGGACGCTTCCCGCTCGCGCCGAACCTCGCGGCGCTCGTGCTCTTCGTGGTGCTCTTCGCGGCCTGGAGCCCGACGCTGTTCGGCGCGCGGCGTGAGGCGTTCACCAGCTTCGAGATGCGGGCGGCCGACGACGAGGAGCCGCGTGAGGCGATCGGCCTCTTGCTCTGCGCGGGGTGGAGCGCGGTGCAGACGCTCGCGGCATGGCGAGGCTCGGCCGCGAAGCGGCCGTCCTAGTCGCTCCGGGTCGCGAGCTCCGTCCAGGGGTAGGCGTCGAGCGCGAAGTCCTTGCACACGCCGTCTCCGGCCTCGGCGTAGGCCTCCGCCGAGAGGTCCTCCCAGCGCGCGAGCGCTGCGAGCACGGCGCAGCGGTCGCGCACCCGGGAGAGCCGCGGGTCGGCCAGCACCGCTTCGACGACGCGCTCGAGGGTCCAGGTGCGGTTTGCCATGCGGATGCCCCCGTCGGCCTCCGTATCCAGCACGGCGTACTTGGGCGCAGCCTCGCTCGTGCCGTCCCACGCCTTCCATTCGGGCAGGTCGCCGGCGCGCCCGCGACCCGGGCTCCCGGTGTACGCGAACTCGGCCCAGTAGGACATCATCGCGGCCGAGAGCGCCTCGCGTCCGCCCCGGTTCAGGAAGTTGAAGAGGCTTCGCGTCTCCGGCCCGACGTCCCAGTGGCCGAACACGAACGGGATCTCGAGCCCGTGCGCGGCGCCGATCACGAAGCTCCCGTCGTAGACGCCGGGCAGGCGCGGCTCCTCGTCCCAGTCCCAGCGATAGGCGTAGACGCTGTCCCCCTGCACGGCGTGCATGGCTCGCGCGGGCGCGTCGACGCCCCGCACCTTCCAGGCGCGCGCCTGCGCCTCCGCCTGGGCCTGGTAGCGCTCCGCGTCGAGGGGCTCGGGAAACAGCCCGAAGCGCCAGCGCGCCAGCTCGGGGTCGAAGGCCATGAACAGCTTGTTCTCGTCGCGGTTGGTCCCCAGCACGACGGGCACGCGCGCGTAGTCGCCGTCCTCGAAGGCGGCCAGCGGCGCCTTGCGCGGGAGCACCACGCCGTCGCGGAAGACCGCCGGGAAGTAGAGCATGCCCTGGTTGCCCTCGTAGGCGGCGAGGATCTCCTCGGGCGTCTTCGTGCGCATCCACTGTGCGGTCTCGCGGAGCGGCATGCGGCGCAGCACGGCCCGCGCTTCGTCGCGGTCCGCTGCCTGGCCTTCCGCGATCAGCAGCCGCGTGAGCACCTCGCTCGCGCTGTTCGGGTGCCCGGGCTCGCGCGCGTCGCGAAAGTTCTCGGCGAAGGTCGGCTTCTCCGTGCCGAAGCCCGCGCTCTGGAGGATCGCGCGGTGGAAGAGCCCCCGCGCCCGCCGCGCGAGCAGGAGGGACATCACGTTCGTCCCCCCCGCCGACTCGCCGAAAATCGTGACGTTGCCGGGGTCGCCGCCGAAGGCGGCGATGTTCTCGCGCACCCAGCCGAGTGCGAGGATCAGATCGAGGGTTCCGAAGTTCCCGGAGGCCTCGACCGGGTCGACCCCGGTGCGGAGCGCCGCGTGGCGCAGCCAGCCGAGCGGCCCGAGCCGGTACTGGACCGCCACGACGACGACGTCGTGCGTGGCGGCGAGGTTGCCGCCGTCGTAGAAGGAAGCGCTTCCGATCGACTGCCCTCCGCCGTGGATCCAGACCATCACCGGCAGGCGCGCGTCGCGGGCCGCGACCGGGTCGAGGCGCGGCGCCCAGACGTCGAGGCTCAGGCAGTCCTCGTTGCCGATCACGCCAGTGGCCTCCCGTTCCGAGCCGGCGAAGGGGCTCGCGTACTGGGGGCAGGGCTTCCCGTGCTCGAGCGCCTCGCGTACGCCCTCCCAGCGCGGCGCCGCACGCGGCGCGCGCCAGCGCAGCTCAGCGACCGGCGGCTGCGCGTAGCGGATGCCGAGCCAGGCGTGGCTGCCGTAGCGGCCGACCGCGCCGACCACGTCGCCGGCCGGAAGGCTGCGGGCCGAGTCGGGATCGACGACGAGCGGCGCCTCCTCCGCGCAGCCGGCGGCGAGGAGGATCGCGAGCAGCGGCGCCAGGCGCTTCACGGCGACCCTCGCTGGAGCGTCCGCAGGTAGTCGACCAGGAAGCGGCTCTTGAGCAGGGACTGGTAGGCCGGATACGGCTCGCCGCGGCCCTCCTCTTCGAAGACCGCACCCCACACGGGCATGTCGCGCTCGCCGTGGGCGACCACCTCGCGGCGACCGTCGATCACCGCCATCACGGCGCGCTCATCGAAGCGCCCGCCGTTGCGCTCGGCGATCCGCGTGAGATCCGCGGGCGGGCGGGTCAGCGAGGCGGCGAGCGGGCCGTCGCCCTTCCCTTCTGGGCCATGGCACGAGGCGCAGTGGCGGAGGAAGGTGTCCCGCCCGCTGACGTCGACGTTGGCGCTGCGACCGCAGGCGCTGAGCGCGACCACCAGGAGCAACCCGAGCAGGCGTCCGCTCACGCGCGGATCTCCTGGAGCACGGGCTGGCTCCCGGTCCCGCCGCTCACCCAGCCGCCGATCACGGCCGAGAAGAGCCCCGCGGGCCCGCCGGCGTGGACGATCAGGAGCCCGCCTGGCCGGAACTTCGGGAAGCGTTGCTCGTGCGCGGCGGCCGGGACGGGAACGCCCTCGGCGATGCCGTCCGCGTCGCGCGCGATCTCTGCGCCGGTGACCGAGAGCAGCTCGCCGAGCCGGGCGAGCAGGCGTGCCCGGTCCCAGCCGGCCTCCCGGAAGATGCGCGCGTGCTCGGGCCCGATCACCAGCATCGCGTCGAAGCCGAGCACCAGCTTCGGATGGAAGACGGAGCGCAGGCAGCTGGCGAGGCTCCGCGCCAGCGACTCCGGCTCCCGCGACAGCTGGTCGACGATGGTGCGGGGGCCCTCGCCGGTGAAGAGCGTCACGGTGTTCGCGCCCGGCCTCGCGCCGAGCGAGACCGAGAGCGGCTCCCAGGGCGAGCCTTCCTCGTCCTCGGCGAAGCAGAAGCCGACCTTGCCCGGGTTGCCGTAGGTGGCGCGGTCGACCTCTCCCGGCCGCCCGCCGCCCACGTTGCGGATCACCAGCTGGAGCGCGCGCCCGATCGTCGAGTTGGCGCGGTTGCCCTGACCGAGCGCGTTGATGCCCGAGTTCATGCCGATGGCGCGGCGGATCGGCCCGTTCACCACCACGATGGGGCCGACGCCCATGGTCGTCGCGAGCACGCCGTGGATGTTGAAGGCGTCGGTGCAGGCCGCCTCCAGCGCCGCGAGCACCACGGGGAGATACTCCGGCTTGCAGCCGGCCATGACCGCGTTGATGGCGACCTTCTCGACCGTGCACGGGACCAGGTCGGGCGGAACCACCGCGACCACCTCGTCGGGCGGGCGTGTCGTCGCCGCGAGCATGGCGAGCACCCGCTCGGGCGTCGGCGGCACCAGCGGAAGGCCGTCGCTCCAGCCGCGCGCGAACATCGCCTCCGCCTCGTCCTCGGCGTCGGCCAGCGCGACGCGGCGCGCGGCGAGGCGCGCGCCTTCGAAGCGCGCGCGCAGCGCGGGGAGGCGATCGGGGTCGACCGAGAGCGAGCCGCAGCCGGGGCGCCAGTCGGGGAGCCCCTCTCCGAGCCCGGAGCGGCCGGAGATCGCCTCCCACTCGTCGCGCTGCCAGCCCACGGCGCGCTCCTTCTCGCGCCCGTCCGCGATGCGCAGCAGCGTCGGCACCGCTTCGATGCCGTGATGCCAGGAGAGCGCCAGGTCGGCGTCGTGCTGCGGGGCGAGCCCGGCCGGGAAGCCCGGGTCGTCCTGCACGATCACGTGCACGCCACCGCGGGCGCGGAGCGCCTCGAGCACCGGCACGACCAGCTCGCAGGTCGGACACTCGCGCTTCACGAAGACGACCAGACCTTCGGGAAGGGGGGGCACGGCGGTCATCGTGGCTCCTCGTGACAGCGACGGAAGGGCCGCGCGAGGATACCGTCCCCTGCTCCTCCGAGGAACCGTACCCACGCCCTACTGCATCTTCGGCTCGGAGCTCTCGCCCTGGTTCCGTGAAGACGCGTTCCGACTTCCGCCGGTGGTCACGCCCGAGCTCGAAGCGACACAGCACTCCACGCCGATCCTGGGGAAGCAGGATTCCGCCGACGTGTGTGACGAGCTCGGGAGCGGACCGGCGCCTAGGCCAGACAGCGGCGGAGGGCGGCCTGGACGCGGTCGGGGTGGGAGCGCACCTGGTAGTCGGCGGCCTGGTCGACCCAGTGAACCACGCCGCCGGCGTCCACGAGGATCGTGGTCGGAATCGGCAGCTGGCGGAGGCCGCCCGGCGCGAGCGACTTGCGGTTCACCAGGCCGAGCTGGCGGGTGACGGCGAGCTCCGGATCGGCGAGCAGCGTCGCGTTCGCCCCGTGCTTCGCGCGCCCGGCGCGGATCTGCTCGGGCGTGTCGGCGCAGATCGCAACCAGGGCGACGCCGCGAGCGTCGAGCTCGGGCCGAAGATCCTCCCATCGCCGCAACTCGGCGACGCAGTAGGGTCACCAGTGGCCGCGGAAGAGCTTCAGCAGGTAGGGGCGTCCGGCGAGGCTCGCGCTCGAGAACGGCTGGCCCTCGGCGTCCGGCGCGCTGAACTCCGGCATGGGCTGGCCGACCGCGACGGCGGGCGTGGCGCGGAGCTGTCGGCCCAGCACCGTGAGCGTGAGGAACACGGCGGCGAGCGCGACCGCGAGCCCGGCCGCGATGCTTCCGAAGAGCCCGGCGCCCTGCCACAGCGCGAGCACGCCCAGCCCGAGCCCGGCCAGGACGATCCCGAGCACGAGCGGCCGGCGCTCGCCCGTGCGGACCTCGCCGATCGAGCGCATCCACACGAAGCCGGCCTGCGCCAGCAGGGCCAGTGCCAGGAAGCCGAGAACCGATGCGCTCATCCGGATCCTCCGCGAAGCCTTGCGCCGCGGGTGCGGTCGGGTCCACTCTCTCACGCGCCTCGGAGGGCAGCAAGCCCCTTGGGGGAGGAGTCTCGAAATGCGCGATCGACTGCTGATCTACGGGGCCACCGGCTACACCGGCGGCCTGCTGGCCGCGCTCGCCGAGGAGCGTGGCCTGGCGCCGATCGTCGCGGGACGCACGCGCTCGCGGGTAGAGGCGGTCGCCTCGCGCCTCGGCGTGGAGGCGCGCGTCGCCAGCGTCGATGACGACGCCGCGCTCGCCGAGATGCTGCGCGACGTGGCGTGCGTGATCTCCTCGGCGGGCCCGTTCGTGCGAACCGCCCGCCCGATGTTCGAGGCGTGCCTCGCGACGGGTGCGCACTACCTCGACGTGACGGGCGAGATCGACGTCTTCGCGCTGGCCGCGAGCTACGACACCCGCGCCCGCGAGGCCGGCGTGATGCTGCTGCCCGGGATCGGCTTCGACGTGGTGCCGAGCGACTGCCTGGCGGCGCACGTGGCCGCCCGCGTCGAGTCACCGCGCGCGGTGCGCATCGCCCTGGCGGCCGGTGGAACCCCCACGCACGGCACCGCGAAGACCGCACTCGAAGCGCTCGGCACGAAGCTCCGCGTCCGCCGCGGCGGCCAGCTCGTGGAGCTCCCGAGCGGAAGCCTCGCACGCAGCTTCGACTTCGGGAGCGGTCCGGTCCTCTGTGTCGGCGTCCCGATGGGCGACGTCGTGACGGCCGCGTGGTCGACGGGCGCCCCCGACGTCGAGGTCTACATGCGCGGCAGCGCCGGGCTGCGCTTCGGCCTCCGGGCCAGCCAGACGCTCGGCCCGGTGCTCTCGAGCGGCCCGGTGCAGCGGCTGCTCGGGCGCTTCATCGACCGCCTGCCGGAAGGGCCGAGCGAGGAGGAGCGTCTCGGCAGCCGGGCGCGCGTCGTGGTCGAGGTGGAGGGTCGGGACGGACGCGTCGCCTCCGCCCGCCTCGAGACGCCGAGCGGGTACGAGACCACCCGCCTGGCCGGGGTCGAGGCCGCGCGCCGCATCCTCGCCGGCGAAGCGAAGCCCGGCTTCCGCACGCCGGCGACCGCCTTCGGCGCCGACTTCGTTCTCGCGCTCCCCAACGTGAAGCGCGAAGACCTCGCCTAGGCCCGAAACCCACCAGGAGCTCCGATGTCCGCCCCCGACTTCTCGCCCGACGTGCTCACGCAGATGATGCTCCAGAACGCGCCGAAGACGCCTCAGGAGATGCGAGGCATGCTCGACGGCTTCGCCCCGCTCATGAACGCGGGGCTGCCCGAGGTAGGCGGCTTCCACGAGGCGGTGCCGGTGCGCGAGGGCGTCACGGCGGACGTGATCGTGCCGCGGGGCGACGGGCCGCACCCGGTCCTGGTCTACCTGCACGGCGGCGGCTGGGTGTGCGGCAGCCCGACGACCCATCGGAAGCTCGGCTACCGCTTCGCCGAGGCCGGCTACCTGGTGTTCAACGTCGACTACCGGCTCGCGCCCGAGCATCCGTTCCCGACGCCGTTCGAAGACTGCCTCGAGGCCGTGCGCTGGGCGCACCGCGAGGCGGCGCGCTTCGGGGGCGACCCCGCGCGCCTCGCCGTGGGTGGCGACAGCGCGGGCGGGAACCTCTCGGCGGCGGTGGCCGCGGCGCTCGCCGGCGACCCGGCGCGACCCAAGGCGGCCCTCCTGATCTACGGGGTGTTCGACTTCGGGATGTTCGGCGACGTGGCGCTCACGCCCGACGGCAACGAGCAGGCCGCCCAGATCGGACGCGACATGGTCGAGATGATGGTGGGCGCCTACCTCGGCGAGACGCGCAGCGATGCGCTGCTCCGCGACCCGCGGGTCTCGCCTCTCCACGCCGCCGGCAGGCTTCCGCCGAGCCACGTCGTGGTGGGCAGCGCCGACCCGCTCGCAGCGCAGGCGGAGGTGCTGGTGAAAGCGCTCGCCGCGGCCGGCGTCGAGCACGAGCACTTCGTGGACGCCGAAATGCCGCACGGCTACGCACAGATGGAGTTCCTACCGGGCGCCCGCCCCGCGATCGAGCGCATGGTCGCCTTCCTGGGGCGTACGCTCTAGGCGCGCTCCGCGCGCTTGGCCAGGTGCTCGACCTGGCCGTCGGCGCGCTGGTGGAGGACGGCGTTGTAGCTCGACTCGCCGCGATGGTGGCGAGCGCCCGGACGGGCGAAGCCGAGCACCGCGCTGATGCGGTAGCGATCGAGATCGTCGCGTGTGGGCGGCGGCGCGGCGTGCAGTGTGTCCCCGTAGTGCAACGAGACGTCGCCGGGCTGGGCGTGGAAGTGCGCCCCCCGCGGCGAGCCCGGGTCGCGCGTGTCCCCCACCTGGACGGCGCTGCGTCGGGTCGAGCCGGGCAGGAACACCAGCTCCCCGGTCTCGGGCGAGGCCTCGGTCAGGTAGATCGAGAGGATCAGGGTCGGGCACATCACGGCGTGGCCGCCCATGCCGCAGTCGCGGTGCCAGGGCAGGTCGCCCATCCCCTCGCGAACCCCCGGGATCTTCCAGATGACGGTGACGCCGTCGCCCTCTCCGCGGCCGTGCACCAGCGGCTCAGCGGCGAGCGCCGCGAGTGAGAGCACGCGCGGGTCCCGGGGCAGCGCACCGAGGCGCGGCCGGCTCGCCGCACGCGTCACCCGGCAGAGTCGCTCCGCGCCGCGTGCGTCCTTGCACCACCAGGAGAGCTTGTCGCCCGGCCGCGCCTCTGCGGCCAGCGCCGCGGCCTCCTCCAGGAAGGCCGCCACCTCGCTCGGGCCGAACACGCCGCGCACGAACAGGTAGCCGGCGGTCGCGAGGAAGTGCGCCATGTCGGCGTCGTCGCTCTCGCGCGTGAACGTGGCCTCCGGATCGAGCCGCGCGCCGTGACGGTCGCTGAGACGCGCCGCCTCTTCGGCGTCCCAGGGCGGGACGCCGTTGTAGAGGGCGCGCAACGCGGGCTCCCAGGCCATCACGTCCATGCCCTCTCCGCGCAGGCTGCGCAGCCGCCCGGCGTAGAGGAGGCCCGCCGGTGCCTCGAGCTCTTCGACCAGCCCCTGCCAGGAAGCGCGCTCGATCTCGATCACGACGGCCGCGTCCTGGTCGCCAGGCACCAGCTCGACACCGGATGCGGTCGGCCGGTAGGTGAAGGCCCCGCCCTCACTGAGACGGAACGCCAGGGGCGCGAGGCCACGCGCCGCCCGCGCGACCAGCGCGGCGCGTCCCGCGGCGAGCGCTCTCGGGAGCTCCTCCCGGTGGTAGCGCTCGAAATCCGCGCGCGACGGATCGCGCTGGGGCGCTGTGTCCATGGACGACCTCCGGCCCCGAGAGCCTAGCCCGGGCCGTCTCCGGGCGCGCCGCGCCGGGCCCGACACGAAAAACCGTACCGGTCGGGCGCGACGAGCGTATGCTTGTCGCATCCGAGCCATTCGAAACCGCAAGCAGGGAGGCGCACATGGAACCTTCCCCCTCTCGGAACCGAAAGCCCCGGATCGGCCTGGCCGAGGTCGTGGGCGACGGTGTCTTCGCCGGCCTGATCGGCGCGTCGGCCGTCGCGCTCTGGTTCCTGGCCGTGGACGCGGTGCTCCGCGAGCCGCTCTACACGCCGTCCCTCGTGGCCAGCTCGCTGCTGCGCGGCGTGACGGTCGCGGCGGCCGCCGAAGCGCAGGTCGACCTCACCATGGTGGCGGCCTTCACGGCGCTCCACTCGTTCCTGTTCATCCTGTTCGGGATCGCGGCCTCGTGGGTGGTGGACCAGTTCCAGCGCACGCCCGACATGCCGTTGATCGGCATCGCGACCTTCATCGCGCTCGAAGGCGGCTTCGTGATCGCCACGAAGCTGGTGGTGCCGGAGCTGGCGGCGACGATCGGCCACGGCTTCATCGTGGGAGGCAACGCGCTCGCGGCGGTCGGCATGGCCGTCTACCTGCGTGGCGAGCAGCGCCACCCGGAGGACCTCGCGGCCGCTACTCCTCGATGATCGCGATCGCGTCCTCGGGGCAGTTCACCGCGGCGGAGCGTGCCTCGCGCTCGTGGGCGGCAGGCACCTCGGCGGCGAGGAGCACGCAGTGCCCCTCGTCGTCGGCGTCGAAGACCTTCGGCGCGAGCGTGTAGCAGCGGCCGTGGCCGGTGCAGCGCCCGAGGTCCACGGCCAGCTTCACGAGCGATCCCAGACGAGCGGCAGGTACTGCACCTCGCGGATGCCGGGGCTGTAGCGCGGCGTCTCACCGGGCTGGATCCGGTAGTCCGGGATGCGCTCGTGCCAGACCTGCATCGCGACCTCGAGCTCGAGGCGCGCCAGGTGCGAGCCCAGGCAGCGGTGCGGACCCCCGCCGAAGGCGAGGTGCTTGTTGCGCTCGCGCTCGAAGTCGACGCTCTCCGGCTCGCTGAACTCGCTGCCGTCGACGTTCGAGGCGCCGATCAGGAGCGTCACGAGCTGCCCCTTCTCGAGCTTCACCCCGTGGACCTCGACCTCCTGCTTCACGACGCGCGGCACGGCCATCACCGGCGTCTCCCAGCGCAGTAGCTCCTCCACCGCGGCCGGGATCAGCTCGGGCTTCTCGACGAGGCGCCGGCGCTGCTCGGGGTTCGCGGCCAGGTAGGCGATGTTGCAGCCGAGCGTCGCGGTCACCGTATCGAGCCCGGCGAGGATCAGCAGGAACGAGACGTCGAGGATCTCCTCGCGCGTCAGCCGGTTCCCGTCGATCTCGGTCTCGAGCAGGTAGCTCACCATGTCGGTGCCGGGCTGCTTCGTACGCTCGTCGATGACGTCGCCGAAGAAGCCGTAGATCTCCTGTCCCGCCTGCTTTCGCATCGCCTGAGCGGCGTCCGGGGTGGCCTCCTTCAGCAACGTCTGCGGCCGGATGATCATGTCCTTGATGCGCAGGAAGCGGGGCAGCTCCGACTGGGGGAGCCCCATCAGGGACAGGAACGCCGTGCAAGGGAGCGGAACCGCGAACTCCCGGTCGAACTCGCACGCGCCGCGCTCGATGAAGGCGTCGATCAGCTCGTTCGCGTGCCGGCGCACCGCGGGCGCGATCTCCTGCATGCGCTTCTTCGAGAAGCGGGGGTCGAGGATCTTGCGGTACTTGGTCTGCGCGGGCGGATCGATCTGCTGCGGGATCATGGGACGCTCGGTGCCGAGCGCCATGTGCATCTCCATCTCGGAGGAGAAGATCTCGGGGTGGCGCAGGGCCCAGATCACGTCCTCGTAGCGGGAGAGGACGGGGGAGCCGACCAGGGCGGCCCGGGCGAAGGGGCACTTGCTCACGAGCTCGCGGTAGACCGGCTGGGGCGCGGCCGCGAACTCGGCGCTGATCAGGTTGACTTCTTGCTTCTCGAGGTTCGGGTTCGCCAAGGGCGGGCACCTCCGGTGCTGGGCGCGAGACTACGGCACCCTGACGGTTTTTGACACTCCGTCAGATCGCGGGGCGCCCGGGGCCGGGTGCTATGGTCCGCGCGCTTTGCAGCCAGGAGGGAAGGCCGTGGAGATCCGCACCGAACGAGTCGAGATTCCCGTCGGGGGCGCCCGCATGGGGGGGTACCTGGCCCGGCCCGCGGACGACGCCCCGCGCCCGGGGGTGATCGTGTGGATGGAGATCTTCGGCGTGAACCCCCACATCCGGGACGTCACCGAGCGGGTGGCGCGCGAGGGCTACATCGCGCTCGCCCCCGACTTCTTCCACCGCTCCTTCCCGGGCCTCGAGGTCGGCTACGACGACAAGGGCATGGAGGTGGGCATGAAGGGGCTCGCGGCGCTCGACGCCGACGAGATGATCGCGGACGCGCGCGCCGCCCTGGCCCAGCTGCGTGCCGTGCCCGGCTGCACCGGAAGGGTCGGCGCCATGGGCTTCTGCATCGGGGGGCACATGACCTATCTGACCGCGTGCGAGACCGACGTCGCCGCGGCGGCATCCTTCTACGGCGGCGGCATCGCCGCGCCGCGGGGGCCGGGCGGCAAGGCCTCGACGCTCTCGCGCACCCCGAAGCTGACCGGCAAGCTCCTGTGCCTGTTCGGAGGCAAGGACGCCATGATCCCGCAGGACCAGGTGGACGCGGTCCGGAAGGCGCTGGCCGACGCGAAGAAGCCGCACGAGGTGGTCGTCTACGACGGCGCCGACCACGGCTTCTTCTGCGACCAACGCGCCACCCACCACGCGGCCTCGGCCGAGGACGCCTGGGGACGCGTGAAGCGCCTGTTCGCCGAAGAGCTGCGCGGCTAGGAGCGGAGGGGCCGTGCTCGACCCGCGCAGCCTCGCCGAGCGCCGCGAGGAGATCGCTGCGAGCTGCAAGCGACGCGGCGTCAGCGCCGACGTCGAGGCGGCAGTCACGCTCCAGTCCCAGGTCGCCGCGAAGCAGACCGAGCTCAACGAAGCGAACCGGCGGCGGAACGAGCACCAGGAGGCCGGCAAGAAGCTGCCCGCTGCGGACCGCCCCCAGCACGGCCTCGAGGGTCGCGCGCTCAAGGAGGCGGTCTCTCGCATCGAGGCCGAGCTCGGGGCGCTCCGCGCGCGTCTCGACGGCGCCCTCGCGGTGCTGCCCAACTTCATCCACCCGGACGTGCCCGACGGTGGCGAGGAGGACGGGCGCGAGCTGAGCCGCTTCGGCGAGCCCACCCGCTTCGACTTCCCGACGCTCGACCACCTCGAGCTCGGAACCCGGCTCGACCTGATCGACTTCGAGGCCGGGGCGCGCGTGGCGGGGCCCAAGTTCTACTACCTGAAGAACGAGGCAGTGCTCCTCGAGCTCGCGCTCCAGCGCTTCGCGCTCGACGTGGTGATGACCGAGGGCTTCACCCCCTTCGTCACTCCCGACGTGGCGCGGCCTGCGATCCTGGAGGGGATCGGCTTCAATCCCCGCGGCGAGGAGACGCAGATCTACTCGATCGCGAACGAGGACCTGTGCCTGGTCGGCACTGCCGAGATCACGCTCGGCGGGCTCCATGCCGGCGCCGTCCTCAAGGAGGACGAGCTGCCGATCCGCCTTGCCGGCGTGTCGCACTGCTTCCGGACCGAGGCCGGGGCGGCGGGCCGCGAGAGCAAGGGGCTCTACCGCGTCCACCAGTTCACCAAGGTGGAGATGTTCGCGCTGACGCGCCCCGAGGACTCCGAGGCGATGCACGGTCAGCTCCTCGCCATCGAGGAGCGGATCTTCCAGGCGCTCGAGCTGCCCTATCGCGTGGTCGACATCGCGGCCGGGGACCTCGGCGCTCCCGCCTATCGCAAGTTCGACATCGAGGCGTGGATGCCGGGCCGCGGGACGGACGGGGCCTACGGCGAGGTCTCGTCCGCCTCCAACTGCACCGACTACCAGGCACGGCGGCTGCAGACCCGGTTCCGCCGCAAGGGCGCCAAGAAGAACGAGTACGTGCACATGCTGAACGGCACCGCGATCTCGAACGCGCGTGCGATCCTGGCCCTGCTCGAGAACCACCAGCAGCCGGACGGCAGCGTGGCGATCCCCCACGCCCTGCGCCCGTACATCGGACGTGACAGCATCGGCCCGCGCTGAGCGTGGCGGGGACGTGAGCGTGGCGGGGACGTTGGTTGAAACGTCGAAACGTCCGGCGGCATCGGCTCACCAGGTCTTGACTTCTTGACGAACGTCCCCGCTGCGGTCTCCGCTTCGATCGATCTGGTGCTCGGCACGGCGGGGCACATCGATCACGGGAAGACCGCGCTGGTGCGGGCGCTCACGGGAGTCGACACCGATCGGCTGCCCGAGGAGAAGGCGCGGGGCATCACCATCGAGCTGGGCTTCGCGCCGCTCTCCCTGCCCTCGGGTCGCCGGCTCGGCGTGGTCGACGTGCCCGGCCACGAGGCGTTGGTGCGCACCATGGTGGCCGGCGCGAGCGGGATCGACCTGGTGCTGCTCGTGATCGCGGCGGACGAAGGCGTCATGCCCCAGACACGCGAGCACCTGGCGGTGTGCGACCTGCTCGGCATCCGCCACGGCGTGGTGGCGCTCACCAAGATCGACGCCGCCGAGCCCGACGTGGCGGAGCTCGCGGAGGCCGAGGCGCGCGAGCTGATCGACGCCACGAGCCTCGCCGGGGCGCCACTGCTGCGCGTCTCCTCGCGGAGCGGCGACGGCGTGCCCGCCCTCCGTGCCGCGCTCGACGGCGTCGCCGAGCGCGCCGCCGCACGCACCGCGCGGAGCGGCCCGGCGCGGCTCTGGGTGGATCGCGTCTTCGAGATGCGGGGCTTCGGCACCGTCGTCACCGGCACGCTGATCGGCAGCGCCCTCCGCGTCGGCGATCCGGTCGAGCTGCTGCCCGAGGGCCGCCCGGCGCGCATCCGTGGGCTGCAGCGCTTCGGCGAGGCGGCGGACGTCGTGCCGCCGGGCGCGCGCTGTGCGGTGAACCTCCAGGGCGTTGCGCGCAGCGAGCTGGCGCGCGGCCAACTGCTCGCTACGGCCGACGCCATCACCCCGAACGCGACGCTGGACGTCGAGCTCGGCTGGCTCGCCGGGGCGCCGCCGCTCGGACCCAAGCCCGCGGCGGTCGAGTGCCTGGTCGGCACGACGGCGTTGCGCGCCCACGTCGCCCCGATCGGGGCGGAGACGCTGGCGCCCGGCGTCCGCGGCCTGGCCCGGCTGCACCTCGAGGAGGGGCCGGCGCCGGTCCTGCCCGGGGACCGCTTCGTCCTGCGCGGCTTCGCGCGCATCCAGAGCGGTGGCTCCACGCTCGGCGGGGGGCGCGTGCTCGATGCCCACCCGCCCCGGCGCCGACGCAGCGACCCGGCGCTCGTGGCGGAGCTGACCGAGCTCGCGAGCGACGACCCGCTCGCGGCGCTGCGCGTGCGCGTGGCGCGCGCCGGCTATGCCGGCACGACGCCCGAGGCGCTCCTTCGCGAAACGGGGCTCGCCGGCCCGGCCCTCCAACGCGGGCTCGAGGAGCTCGAGCGCAAGGAGACGCTGCGCCGCGGCGCGGAGTCGACATGGGTCGACGCCGGTGCATGCGAGCAGCTCGAGCGGCGCCTCTACGATGCGCTCACGGCCTTCCACGACGGGCAACCGATGCAGCCCGGCATGCCGCGCGGCGCCCTACGCGGCGTGTTGCCCGACAACGTGCCGCGGGCGGTCTTCGAGCTGGCGCTCGGGCGCCTCGTCGCGCGTGGCGCGGTCGAGACGGAGGAGGAGCGCGTGCGCCGCGCCGACTTCGTGCCCCGCCTCACCCAGCGCCAGGAGGCGATCGCCGCACGGCTCCGGGCCGATGCCATGATCGCGGGGCTCGAGCCCCCGAGCCTACGCGACTGGGCGAGTGAGCTCGGCGTCGAGACCCAGGAGCTGCGCGACGTGCTCGCCCATCTCGAACGCGACGGCTCGCTGGTTCGCGCGCCCGGCGACTTCTGGTTCGACCGCGTCGCCGTCGACGAGCTGCGCGAGCGGGTGATCGCCACGCTCGAATCCGCGGGCAGTCTCGAGACCGCCGCCTACAAGGACCTGATCGGTACGACGCGCAAGTGGGCGGTGCCGCTGATGGAGCTCTTCGACGCCGAGCACCTGACCGTCCGCCGCGGCGAAGCCCGCATCCTCCGCCGCAAGAGCGGCGACAAGAGTGGGGACGGAGTTTAGTTTTTAGATTCGCCCCGGGGGGCGAAAGTAAAATCTAAACTCCGTCCCCGTTCGGTTTATCCCCGTTCGGTCTATCCGCTCGGCTAGATGCCGTCGCGGATGTGGAGCTTCGAGGTCGGGATGACGAGGATGGCCTGATACTTGGTCAGGAAGTCCGAGCCGATCACGACCTGCACCGGCTCGCTGCCCTCGCCACGGCTGATGAGCTGGCCGAGCTCGGCGGTGAAGAGGGTGAAGGGACCGACGCGGGTCTCGGGGAAGGCGAGCGTCCCGAGCGCCACGCTGCCGAGGCGCTGCTTGCCGCCCCGCCCGGTGATCTCGATGTTGGTGCGCTCGATCTCGAGACCCAGCTTCTCGGCCGTTGCCTCGTCGATGATCGTCTTCGAGAACGAGGTGCTGATCTGCGCCCGCAGCGGGTGCTCACCGTTGATGACGATGTCGGCCTCGAGCTGACTGAAGGCGTTCTCGCGGAGCTGCACGCCCACCCAGCCGCGGCCTTCCAGCAGCGCCTCCAGGCTGGGCTCGTTCTCCGCGGCCTGGCCGAGCGCCGCGCCGGCCGCGAGCATCGTGAGGATCGAGAGGAGAATGACGTGTTTCATGATCAGCGCCGTTTCGTGAGCTGGTTGACGGAGAGCAATCGCTTCACCTCGCCGTCGGGCGGCGGGGTCGACACGTTGTCCCAGGATTCGCGCCGCCAGCTGCCCTGCTCGGACAGGTTGGCGAAGGCGGCGCCGACCGAGTCGATCACGCGGATCGCCCGCTCGGGCTGGTCGGGCCAGCGCGGGTAGTCCTCGCGGTCCTCGCTCCAGCGCCCGGCGTACATCCCCACGTTCGTCATCTCGCCCTTCTCGTCGAACGTGGCGATGTAGAGCGGCTGGAGCGTCTGGAGATCGACGTAGAGGATCTGCCGGTCCTCGATCTCCGAACCCACCCCCTCCTTCTTGCGGAGCTCGAGCACCAGGGCGCGACGCAGGTCCCAGCGATCCCCCGCGAAGGAGAGGCCCCACGGCCCGAAGTCCCGATCCGCGGCCGTCGGGTAGCTCGGGGTCACCCCGTTGATCGGGGTGAGCACGTCGTGGAGGCCCACCACCTGGACGCGATACAGCAGCGGCCGGTATTCGAGCCCCTCGAAGCCACTGCGCTTGGTCTGGATGGTTCCGCCCGCATCGGCCGGCGCCTGCGCCACGCCGAGCGAGCCGGCGTCGCCGCCCGCGCCGCCGATGGGCAGCACCTGGGTCGGCGCCATGCTCACGGCGAAGGACGGCATGTAGAGGCCTTCGGTGCGCGCCGCGTTGATGCGGCGAACGCGCCGCCACTGCGGCAGGTAGGCGTGCAGGTCGTCTGAGCGGCTGGCATCCGTCTCCATCGCGATCGGCCGGAACTGGCGCCAGGCGTACTCGCGCGCGTCGAAGGGCTTCGTGAACAGGCCGCCCGCCACGAAGCTGCGCTCCTTGGCGCCGGGCGCCTCGTAGCCGGGTCGGTCCGCGCGGTGCGCCGTGAGCAGCTTGAACATCTCGCCCTCGAAGGGCTCGGCGCGCCCGATGCGACCGACCAGGTCGGTCATGCGGAAGCGCCCCCGGAAGCCGGCCGCCTGATAGCGCTGCTGCACGTTCCAGAGCCACTTCGAGCCGGCCTGCGGGTCGTCGCGAGCGATGTCGCCCGGGTGGAACGGCAGCCCGGCTTCGAGGCCGACCAGGCCGCCCTCCGCGTCGAGCGACGCCTTGCCGCGGCCCGCCTCGGTGGCGCTCACGAAGAAGTCGGGCGCCCCGTAGTCCCGGAAGCAGGGGCCGATCTCGAGCCGCATGCCCTCGAAGAAGAAGCGCTCCCGGTGGGGCCAGATGAAGTCCGGCAGGTAGCGCTCGAGCACGGGGAGGCGCTCGATGTCGAGCGTGTCGCCCACCTGGAAGGGCAGCGCCGACACGTCTTCGGCGGGCGCGCCCGGCTGCGCCTGGAGGCCGCCCGAGGGCACGCAGGCGTTCTCCGCCGGCAGCGCCCAGGGCGAGCTTCCCTGGGCCACGGCCGGCGACGCGAAGAGCAGGAAACCGAGGACGAGACGAAGCATGGGCCTCCCTCAGCCGAGCCGCAGCAGCTCGTGCGCCCCGACCATGCTTTCCTGGATCGGGATCCCGAACGGGCAGGCTCCCGCGCAGGGCGCACTGCACGAGGCGCACACGGACGCGTTCTTCTCGAGGCCTGCGTAGAGCCGCATCGCCTCCTTCTCGTCGCCGTAGTCCTCGAAGTACATGCGCTGGCGAAGCACGTCGTGGATTGCGAGCTGCTCGGGACAGCTCCCGAGGCAGACGCCGCAATGCGGCGCGCAGTAGCTGCCCGCGACCAGGCGGTCGTAGGTCTCGAGGATGGCCACGTCCGCGGCACTGAGCTCGCCGCCCGAGGCGCGCAGGTACTCGTCCACGTGCTGGAACTCGAAGAAGGAGATCACCGCGGCCGAGACGTGCGGATTCGAGAGCACCCAGCGGAGCGCCGCCTGGCTGTAGGCGTCCGCCTGCTCGCGGAAGCCGGCGAGCCCGTGGTGCTTCGCGCCCTTGAGCGTCTTCATCGCGACGAAGCCCATGTCCTGCTCGCGGCGGCCGCGCTCGATCAGCTCCCCCAGCTTGGGCCAGATGCCGTGGTGGTAGGCGAGCATCATCACGTCGAAGCGCCCCGAGCCGACCGCCGCCTCGGTCACCTCCACCAGGTTTGGCGTGTGCGACGAGAAGCCCAGGAACCGCACCTTGCCCGCCTGCTTCAGTCGGTCGAAGGCCTCGTGGGCATTCGGGTCCATCAGCCGGTCGACCTCGTCGCAGGCGTGGATGTGCACGAGGTCCACGTGGTCGGTGCCGAGGCGCCGGAGGCTCTCCTCGACTACCTGGGTGTACTGGGCGACCGAGGCCCCCGCCCCGAGGTGGCCCCACGGTGTGCAGAACTTCGTGGCGAGGAAGACCTCGTCGCGACGTCCGACGATGCCCCGGCCGACCGCCTCCTCGCTGCCGCTGGCGGAGTAGTCGGGGGAGGTGTCGATGTAGCTGACGCCGCGGTCGAGCGCGGCGCGCACGAGATCGCTGCCCTTGTCGCCCTTGATGCGCCCGGCGCCCATCACGACGTCGGAGACCTTCCAGCCGGTGCGGCCGAGCGTGCGATAGGCCTTTACGCGCGCGCCCTTCCAGTGCTCCGGGTAGCTCGGGTGGGTCTTCTCCACGTCCGCCTGGATGCCGGCGTTCACCGGCCGCCAGCCGGTGTCGCTGCGGCCCCAGCCGTAGAGCGACCGCGCCGTCGCGGCCGCCGTCGCGGCGAGCCCTGCGCCCACCGCGGCGAGGGCCCCGGTGGCCACCCCGGTCAGGACGCGA
>JBFIYM010000035.1:0-29936 GCA_041605395.1 Myxococcota bacterium
CACGCGCCGGTTCAGCGCGCGGCCATCCTTGGTGTCGTTGGAGGCGATCGGCCTGGATTCACCGAAGCCTGCCGTCGACAGCCGCCCGTCGGCGACGCCCTTGCCCGCCAGGTACTTCTTCACCGAGGCCGCGCGGCGCTCGGAGAGGCCCTGGTTGTAGGCGTCCGTGCCGATCGAGTCCGTATGGCCCTCGACGCGGACGTTCTTGCCGGGGTTGGCGTTCAGGATGCTGGCCGCCTCGTCCAGGATCACGGCCGCGTCCGCCCGGATGTCCGCCCGGTCGAAGTCGAAGTTCACGCCACGCAGCACGATCTTCTCCTCGACCGGCGGCGGGGGCGGCGGCGGGGCCGCGCGCGGAGCCGGCGGCGGCGGGGGCGGCGGCGGAGGCGCCTCCTCCTCCTGCATGGCGCGGCAGATCAGGTAGCCGGCGCTGGCGCCGAGAATGAGGCCGGCGCCACCGTAGATGGCTTCCTCGTCGCTGTTCGGATGGGGTGTGGCGTCACCAATGGCATAGCCGCCACCGCCGCCCAACGCGCCGCCGATCGCGGCGCACACGCCAGGGCTCGGCGGGCTTGCGCAGCCGAGCGCCACCACCAACATGCTGCAGAGCGCCGCCGCGATGGACTTGCGGCGAAGCGAAGCGGACAACATCGGATTCTCCTTGTGAAAGCGCCCCAGGGGACGCCCCAGTTGCGTGCCACCCTAGCCTGTCCGTCCCCCGGATCAATCCCCCCTGCTCAATCCCCCCTGCTCCGCTTGCAGTCCGCCCCGCGCACCTCGACGCGGTCCGCGATGCGCCCGAGCGTCACGGGTCCGATTCCGCGCACCCGCGTCAAGCCAGCGACGCTGCAGTAGGGGCGTCCGGCCACGATCGCCTCGGCCCGGGCCGGCCCGATCCCGGGCAGCGCCTCGAGCTGGTCTGCCGGCTCGTGGTTCAGGTCGAGGCGGAGCCCGAACAGCAGGCGGGCCGCGCCGGCCTCCGGCGGCCCGGGCACGGGCCGCGCCGGCTGCGGCACGAGCGGGAGCGCAGCCCCGAGTAGCGCCAGCGCCACCGCGAGCGCCGCGGCCGCAGCGCCTTCCCTCGCACGCACGCGCTCCTCCCGCGGGACCGGGGGGTCGGGCTCAGGCCTCCGAGCGGGGCGCCTCCGCGCCGTCCTCGACGAACGCCCCGTGCAGGGCGCGCACCGCGAGCTCGGTGTACTTCTCCTCGACGACCACCGAGATCTTGATCTCGCTGGTGCTGATGAGCTGGATGTTGATGCCCTCGCGCGCGAGCACGGTGAACATCTTGGCGGCGACGCCGGCGTGGTCCTTCATCCCGAGCCCGACGATCGAGATCTTGGCGATGGCGGGATCCGCCTCCACCCGCGAGCTGCCGAGCTGCGGCGCGACCTCGCGCGTGATCTCGAGCGCGCGAGGGCTGTCGCCACGCGGCACCGTGAAGGTCATGTCCGTGGTGCCGTCCTGCGCCAGGTTCTGCACGATCATGTCGACGACGATGCCCGCGTCGGAGAGCGGGCCGAACAGGGTCGCCGCCACGCCGGGCACGTCCTTCACGCCCGAGACGCGGATCTTCGCCTCGTCCCGGTTGTAGGTGACCCCGGACACCACCAGCCGCTCCATCACGTCCTCCTCGCGCACCACCCAGGTGCCCTCGCCCGTGTGGAAGGACGAACGCACGTGGAGCGGAATGCCATAGTGCATGGCGAACTTCACGGATCGGATCTGGAGCACCTTCGCGCCCAGACTCGCCATCTCGAGCATCTCCTCGAAGGAGATGCGCTCGAGCTTGCGCGCGGCCGAGACCAGGTTCGGATCCGTCGTGAACACGCCGTCGACGTCGGTGTAGATCTCGCAGGCATCCGCGCCGAGCGCGGCGGCCACGGCGACGGCCGAGGTGTCGGAGCCCCCCCGGCCGAGGGTGGTCACGTTGCCGGCTTCGTCGACGCCCTGGAAGCCGGCCAACACCGCGACCCCGCCTTCCGAGAGCAGCGGCCGGAGCCGCTCGGTGGCGATGCTCTGGATGCGCGCGCGGGTGTGCGCGTTGTCCGTGAGCAGGCCCATCTGCGCGCCGGTGAAGCTCCGCGCCGGCACCCCGAGCCGGCGGATCGCCATCGCCAGCAGCGCGATCGTCTTCGACTCGCCGACGGAGACCAGGGCGTCGTACTCGCGCGGATCGGGGTCGTCGCCGCCGAGCTCCTTCGCCAGCACCACCAGCGCGTTCGTCTCGCCCGCCATGGCGGAGACGATCACCGCGACCTGGTGGCCGGCCTGCCGGGTGGCCACCACCCGCTCCGCCACGCGCCGGATGCGCTCGACGTCGCCGACGCTCGTGCCGCCGAACTTCTGGACGATCAGCGACACCGCGCCTCCCAGCGCGCGAGCAGCGCGGCGGCCGCCGGACCGCGCGCGCTCGCGGTCACCCGGCGCTCGCTCGGGCCCGTCTCCTCGAGGCGCACCTCGAGCGCGGCGCTTCCGAGCGCCTCCGGAAATCGGTCGCCCCACTCCACCACCAGGACCACGTCCGGAGCGAGCCAGTCTTCGAGCCCGGCGGCCTCGAGCTCGGCCATGGAGCCGACGCGGAACCAGTCGGCATGGACGAGCCGGGCGGGCGGCCCCGGCTCGAGCGGCAGCTCGCTCGCGATGGTGAAGCTCGGGCTCGCGAGCACCCCGGCGTCGAGCCCGAAGCCCTCCGCCAGGCCCTTGGCGAACTCCGTCTTCCCCGCGCCGAGCGGGCCGACGAGGCTCACCACCGCGCCTTCGCGTGCGAAGGCGCCCGCCAGCCCGCGTGCCAGCGAGCGCGTCTCATCGGGGCTCCGGGAATGCCAGACGCTCTCCGCCTGTCGCGACATGGTCCTCACCGAGCCGGAGGAGCGCATCGGGTAGCGCGCCGGCGACCTCCCCCGCCAACACCCCGGCCGCGCCCCGGACGGCCGCAAGGGCATCGGCCGCGGCGCCGTGCACGAAGACGCCGAGCGCCGCCGCCTCCCGCGCCCCGAGCCCCTGCGCGAGCAGCCCCGCCACCGCCCCGGCCAGCACGTCGCCGGTGCCGCCGGTTGCGAGCAGCGGCCCGCCGGTCGGATTCACCACGATGCCGCCCGCGGGCTCGGCGATCACCGTCGCCGCCCCCTTCAGCACCACGTGCGCACCGCTCTCGGCGGCGAGACGCCGCGCGGCGGCGGGCCGGTCGCGGTTCACGTCGGCGGGCGTGGTGCCGAGGAGCAGCGCCGCCTCGCCCGGGTGCGGGGTGAGCACGGTCGGCGCGCTGCGGGCGCGGAGCTCCCCGATCGCCTCGGCGAACGGGACGAGCCCGTCCGCATCGAGGACCAGGGGCGTGGGCAGCGCCGGCACCACGCGCCGCACGAAGCCCCGCGTGGCCTCACTCCGGCCGATGCCCGGTCCGAGCACCGCGACGTCGCGCGCCGCGGCCAGCTCGAGCACCGGCTTCTCGCTCTCGGCAGCAAAGGCGTCGGCGGGCGCGACCGGCGCCGTCATCGCCTCGCGCAGGGTCGCCTGGAGGGCTGCATGGCTGCCGCGCGGGCAGGCGATCGTCACCAGGCCCGCGCCGATGCGCGCTGCGCCGAGGCCGGCGAGTGCGGCCGCTCCGGCCTTCCCCTCGGAGCCCGCGATCACGAGCACGTGCCCGAAGCTGCCCTTGTGTCCCGCCCGTGGGCGCGCGGGCACGCAGCGCGCGGCGGCGCGCCGCGTCCAGAGCTCCGCCTGGGGCGCCACGCCGGGCGCCTCGTCCGCGATGCCGATGCGCGCCACGACGATCTCACCGGCGAGGCTGCGTCCGGGCTCGAGGCAGAGTCCGAGCTTCGGAAGGCCGATCGTCACGGTGCGGTCGGCCGCGACGGCCGCCCCGAGCACCTGGCCCGTCCCCGCGTCGATTCCGGAGGGCAGATCGACCGCGAGCACCCGGCAGCCCGGGCGCTCGGCCTCGATGCGGCGGATCCACGCGGCCGCCTCGCCCGTGACGGCCCGGGTGAGTCCGGTCCCGAAGAGCGCGTCCACCAGCACACTGCCCGACGGCAGCCCCGCGTGGGGTGCCTCGACGGGCACGCCCGCGGCCCGGGCCCGCCGCCAGTTGGCCCCCGCGTCGCCGCGCCAGTCCGCCGGGTCGCCGAGCGGCCAGATGCGGACGGGGACGCCGCGGAGATGGAGGTGGCGCGCTGCCACCAGGCCGTCCCCTCCGTTGCTGCCGGCCCCGCAGGCCACGAAGACGCTCCCGGCGCCGGCCCGGAGCGCCTCCGCCTCGCGCGCCACTGCCGCACCAGCCAGCTCCATCAGCAGCTCCCCCGGGACGCCGAGCGTCTCGATCGTGTGGCGATCGAGCGCCTGCATCTCGGCTGCGGTGAGGAGGGGCCAGACGGCGCCGCGCATGCCGAGATCGTTAGCGGGGATTCCGGGCCCGGTCAGGCGGGGCCGGGGCCCGGCGCTCCGGCCGGCTCAGCCGTGGCCGGGTCGGATGGCGTCGCGCAGGTCGCGGGTGGCGCGGTCGATGCCGACGAGCACGGCGCGGCTCACCCAGGCGCGCCCGAACGTGACGCTCGCGGCGCTCGGCGCCGCCGCGAGCGCCGTCGCCACGCTCGTCTCGTCGAGCCCACCCCCGAGCCCGACCTCGAGGCGCAGCTTGCCCGCGAGTCGCGCCGCATCGGCGAGCCGCGCCAGGGCCTCGCGACGCTCGGCGTCGGGAAGGTCCACGAGCGAGCCGGTGTAGAGCTCCACCCCCCGCGCGCCGACGGCGTGCGCGGCCTTCACGGCCGGGAGATCCGGGGCGACCAGGGCGCCCGCCGCGAGCCCCGCCTCCTCGAGCGTGCGGAGCGCCGGCGCCAGCGCACTGCCCCAGGCGCGGAAGTCGAGCGGCAACGCCCGGATGCCGCCGTTCGGGTTGGAGGCGAGCAGCACGTGGGCCGGTCGCATCTCGAGAGCCACCTTGAGGAGCGCCGGGATCGGCGCCATGCGGAGCTCGAGCCGCACGCCGACCGCCGAGAGCTCCCGGAGCTCGCGCGCCGCCGCGGGCTCGTCCTCCTCGCGAACCCCGAGGCGAACGCTGGCCGCGCCCGCCACGCTGGCGAGCGTCGCCACCGCCGCGAGGCTCGGCCCGCCCGCCCGTTCCCGGAGCCCGGCGACCGCATCGAGTCCGACCCCGAGCCGTCGCATCACGTCGACCCCGCCAGCGCGCGCCGCAGCGTCGTGGCCAGGTCGTCGGCATAGCCCCGCACGCGCGCCTCGTCCTCGCCCTCGACCATCACCCGGGCCTTGCGTTCGGTGCCCGAGTAGCGGATCAGCACGCGGCCCCGTCCGGCGAGCTCCTGCTCGACCTGGCGGATGTGACGCACGAGCTCGGGCAGGCTCTCGATCGGACGCTGCTCGGCCACGCTGACGTTCAGCAGCACCTGCGGGAAGCGCTCGATCCCGCGCACGAGCTCGGAGAGCGGCCGCTCCTTGCGGCGCAGCACCGCCAGCACCTGGAGCGCGGTCAGCAGGCCGTCGCCGGTGGTGTTGTGGTCCAGGAAGATCACGTGCCCCGACTGCTCGCCGCCGACGTTGTAGCCCGAGCGGCGCATCTCCTCGACGACGTAGCGGTCGCCCACCTGGGTGCGCACGAGCTCGAGGCCCAGCTCGGCGAGCGCGCGTTCGAGGCCGAGATTGCTCATGACGGTGGCGACCACGCCTCCGCCCCGCAGCGCTCCGCGCTCGAGCCCGTCGCGCGCGCAGAGCGCGAGCAAGGCGTCGCCGTCGAGCACCTCCCCCTTCTCGCTGACGAGCACGACGCGGTCGGCGTCGCCGTCGACGGCGATGCCCACGTCGGCCCGATGCTCGAGCACCTTGGCCGCGAGCCGCTCCGGATGCAGCGAGCCGCAGTCGAGGTTGATGTTGCGCCCGTTCGGCTCGACGCCGAGCGAGAAGACCTCCGCGCCGAGCTCCGAGAGCACCGTGGGCCCGACCTTGTAGGCGGCGCCGTTGGCGCAGTCGAGCACAACGCGGAGGCCGTCGAGGGTCAGCTCGAGGGGAAACGTCTTCTTGAGGAAGACGACGTAACGGCCCGTCGCGTCGTCGATTCTCCGTGCACGTCCGATCGCCTCCGGGTCCGCGCGCAGCCCCTCGAGCTCGCCGGACGTGATCAGCGCCTCGATGCGGGCCTCGACCTCGTCGGGGAGCTTGAAGCCATCGTGGGCGAAGAACTTGATGCCGTTGTCCTGGTAGGGATTGTGGCTGGCCGAGATCATCACGCCCGCGTCGCAGCGCATGTCGGTCGTGAGGAAGGCCATCGCCGGGGTCGGCATCGGGCCCACCTGGATCACGTCCACCCCCATCGAGCTGATGCCGGCCGCGAGCGCGTCCTCGAACATGTAGCCGGACAATCGCGTGTCCTTGCCGATCAGGATGCGGTGGCTGCCGCGTCCGCCGCGGAACACGTGCGCCACGGCCTGCCCGAGCTGGAGGGCCACCTCGGCGGTCATCGGCCAGACGTTCGCCGTGCCCCGGACGCCGTCGGTCCCGAACAGCGAGCCCCGCGCCGGCGCGCTCATGCCTTCCCCCCGTCCTTGGCGTCGCGCGGCTCCGAAATCGGCACCACGTCGACGCGCACGGTGACCTCATCGGCACCGTCGAGCCAGACGTGAAGCCCACCCGGCAGCACGCGCGCCTTGCGCTCGAGCGGCGCGGTGGCACCCGTCAGGTCGATCGTCTCGGTCAGCACCTCGGACAGCCGGAGGACCTCGCTCCGCGCTCCCGCGATGCGCAGCCGGGGCGGATCCACCCGCACCTCGCCTAGCTGGAACCCCGGGCCGGGCTCGCCCTCGAGGTCGGGACGCACCTTCACGGCGCGGGTGCTCTTGCGCTCGAGTGTCACCTCCAGGCTCGCCGGCGAGCGGGACACCACCTGGGCGCCGCGCGGCAGGTCCATCAGCGTCACCTCGACGTCGCGCTCCGTCGTGCCGGGGCGGGCCCCGGCCAGGTCGACCGCGTACTCGAGCTCGACCACCGACAGACGTCGCAGCGCCGCGTTGCTCCCGCGCACGCGGATGTTCACGGCATCCGTGCTGCGCGCCGTGATCACCAGATCGTTCGGCACGTTCCTCGGCACGACCGGAATGTCGAAGCCCCGCTCGACGGACGAGGTGCTGTGCGAGACGCCCCAGAGCGCCAGGGCCGCGAGCAGAGCGAGCACCTTGTAGCGGAGGTTCCGCATGCTCAGCGCGTCCCCACCGGGTCCTGGGCCGCGTGGGCGTCCGGCTCGTTCGCCGGCTCGGCCAGGTCCTCGCCGCCGCGGGCCAGCGCGTCGCGAAGCACCACGCGCAGGCGCGGCGCATCGAGGCCGCGGTTGAGCTCGCCGCCCATCACCACCGAGATCGCGCCGGTCTCCTCCGAGACCACGATCACGACGGCATCCGTCTCCTCGGTGATCCCCACGGCCGCGCGATGTCGGGTCCCCACCCCCTCCGGCAGGTTCGTCCGGAGCGTGAGCGGGAGGATCGTGCCGGCGTAGCTCAGCCGGCCGCTCTGGATGACGACGGCGCCGTCGTGGAGCGGGGACGTCGGCAGGAAGATCGAGGTGAGCAGCTCCTTCGTGACCGCGGCGTCGAGCTGCGTGCCCGACTCGATCAGGTCGTCGAGGCCGGTGCGCCGCTCGAGCACGATCAGCGCGCCCGTGCGCCGGGTCGAGAGCGTCTGACAGGCGCGAACGACCTCCTCGACGATCTGGGTCTCGCTCAGCTCGGAGAGCCGCGGGAAGAAGCCGCGGCCGACGCGGGCCAGCGCGCGCCGGAGGTCCGCCTGGAAGAGGATCACGAGGATCAGCACCGCCGGCTGCAGGAAGGTGTCGAGGATCTGGCCCAGCGTGAGCAGGTCCAGCAGGTCGGCCGCTACGCGCAGGCCGAGCAGCGCCCCGAGGCCCACGAGGATCTGGATGGCCCGCGTGCCCCGGATCAGCAGCAGCATCCAGTAGATCCCGACGGCGACCACGAGCACGTCGAGCGTGTCGCGCACCGGATCGAAGTTCGCCCGGAGGAAGCTCCAGAACTCCTCGCCCTGGCTCGCGATCAGGTCGAGCAGGTACTCGATCACGCGGCCGCCCTCCTGAGCGCGGTCGCGATCCGGACCGCGCGCCGGGCGCCCGCCACGTCGTGGACGCGCACCGCATCCGCGCCGGCGAAGACGGCGACGGCGCACACCACGGCGGTGGCCGGGTCGCGCGCCCCGGCGGGCTCGCCGGTGAGCTCGCCCAGGAAGGCCTTGCGCGAGGGCCCGACCAGCACCGGCACGCCGAGCCGGGCCCGCAGCGCGCCGACGTTGGCCAGCAGCGTCAGGTTGTGCTCGAGCCGCTTCCCGAAGCCGATGTCGGGGTCGGCCACGAGTCGCTCCGGCGCGACGCCCGCCGCGCGCGCGTCGTCGAGCGCCGCCGCGAGCTCCCGGCCGACCTCGTCGAGCACGTCGTCGAACTGGACGTCGTGCTGCATGGTGGCAGGCTCGCCGCGCAGGTGACCCACGACCAGGGTGGCGCCGCTGCGTGCGACCGCGTCGAGCAGGCCGGGGTCGTGGCGGCCGCCGGAGACGTCGTTCACGATCCGCGCGCCCGCGTCGAGCGCAGCCTCCGCCACGGCGCGCCGGCGCGTATCGATCGAGAGCGGCGCGGCGAGCGCCTTCGCGAGCGCCTCGATCACGGGGCGCGTGCGGGCGATCTCATCGGCCACGGCCACCGGCGTGGCGCCGGGGCGGGTCGACTCGCCCCCGACGTCGAGGACGTCGGCGCCGGCCGCGACCAGCGCATGGGCCCGGGCCAGCACCCGCTCGAGGTCCGGCCGCCCGTCGTCGCCCAGCAGCTGGCCGCCATCCGAGAAGGAGTCGGGCGTGGCGTTCAGCACGCCCACCACCGTCACCCGGTCGGCGAGAAAGAGCGGGGAGTCACGCATGGCGCTCCCCCTCTAGCCGGGCATCGGCTCCGGGTCGGGCAACTTGCCACCGGCCCGGCTCGGCTCGGCGTCGCCCACCGCGGAGGCACGCGGCTCGCTCGGCCCGGAGGGCAGCGCCGGAGGCGGCGGAAGTGGCGGAAGCGTGCCGCCCTCGACCAGCCGCTTCAGGTCGGCGGTCTCGAGCGTCTCGCGCTCGAGGAGCGCCGCGGCGATGCGGTCCAGGACCCCGCGATGCCCGGCCAGCAGGTCCTTCGCCTCGGCGTAGAGCTTCGTCAGCAGCCGCTTCACCTCTTCGTCGATCTGCTCGGCGGTCTTCTCGCTGTAGTTCTTGCGGGTCGCGAAATCGCGCCCGAGGAACACGTCGCCCGACTCCTCGTCGAAGGAGACCGGCCCGATCGCCTCGCTCATGCCGAAGCGGCAGATCATCTCGCGCGCCATGCGGGTGGCCTGGAGCAGGTCGTTCGCGGCGCCCGTGGAGAGGTGGTCGAAGACCAGCTCCTCCGCGGCGCGTCCGCCCATCGCGTGCTTGATCATCGCGAGCATCTGCCGCTGCGTGAGGTTGTAGCGGTCCTCCTCGGGCAGCGTCTGCGTCACCCCGAGCGCCATGCCGCGCGGGATGATGGTGACCTTGTGCACGGGATCCGAGCCCTCGGTCAGGATCGCCACCAGCGCGTGCCCACCCTCGTGATAGGCCGTCACGCGCTTGTCCTCGTCGCTCATGATCAGGCTGCGTCGCTCGGCGCCGAGCAGCACCTTGTCCTTCGCCATCTCGAAGTCGACGTGGCCGACGCGTTGCGCGTCGCGCCGGGCCGCGAGCAGTGCCGCCTCGTTGACGAGATTCTGGAGATCGGCGCCCACGAAGCCGGGCGTGCCGCGGGAGAGCACCTCGAGGTCCACGTCGTCCGACAGCGGCACGCGTCGGGTGTGCACGCGCAGGATCGCCAGGCGCCCGCGCAGATCCGGCCGCGGCACCACGACGCGACGGTCGAAGCGGCCGGGGCGGAGCAGCGCCGGGTCGAGCACGTCCGGCCGGTTCGTGGCGGCGATCAGGATCACGCCTTCGTTGCTCTCGAAGCCGTCCATCTCGACGAGCAGCTGGTTGAGCGTCTGTTCGCGCTCGTCGTGGCCCCCGCCGAGGCCGGCCCCGCGATGGCGGCCGACGGCGTCGATCTCGTCGATGAAGATGATGCAGGGTGCGTGCTTCTTGCCCTGCATGAAGAGGTCGCGCACGCGCGAGGCGCCCACGCCGACGAACATCTCGACGAAGTCCGAGCCCGAGATCGAGAAGAACGGGACGCCCGCCTCGCCCGCCACGGCGCGCGCCAGCAGCGTCTTGCCGGTGCCGGGCGGACCGACCAGCAGCACGCCCTTCGGGATGCGGCCGCCGAGGCGCGTGAACTTCTTCGGCTCGCGCAGGAAGGCGATGATCTCCTCCAGCTCGAGCTTGCTCTCTTCGACGCCCGCCACATCATCGAAGGTGACCCGCTGCTGGTTCTCGGTCAGCAGCCGCGCGCGCGACTTGCCGAAGCTCATCGCCTTGCCGCCGCCGGACTGCATCTGGCGTACGAAGAACACCCAGAGCCCGATCAACACCAGGAACGGCACCCACCAGATCAGCATCTGCTGCCAGACCGAACTCTCGCGCTTCGGGCGCGTGGTGATCGGGATCTCGGGGTGGGTCTCGTGGAGCGTGCGCAGCGTGGTGGCGAACTCGCCGTACAGGAGCTCCGGCACGTAGCTGCTGAAGGCGGTGTCGCCGTCCTCGAGACGACCGCTGATGGTGCCCTCTTCCAGCACCAGCTCACGGACCTTGCCGGCCTGGAGCTGTTCGAGCAGCTGGCTGTAGGTGAGCTCGCGGGGCGCTTCCTGGCCCTGCCGCAGCACGGTGACCAGCAGGATCATCATCAGCAGCAGGACGACCCAGACGGCCATGTTCTTGTAGAACTGCTGGTTCATGTCGAAGACGCCCGCGGTTTCAGGTGGATCGCGCCCAGGGGATTCATGCGCACCTCACGGCCGGCCGGGCACACGAAGGCCGAAAACCGAGGCGATCGGAGGAGCTTAGCACCCGGTCTGCGCTTGCCCCGGGGCGCTCCGGCGGAAGCGCACGAAGCCGCGCTGCCGCTCCAGCCACAGCCCGCCGGGCAGCTCGAGGCGGGCGCCGCCCCGCGCCGCGTGCGCGAAGCGGAGGCTGCGCTCCAGGTGCCGGCGCGACAGATCGCGGCCCGCGCCGGACGCGCGCAGTGCGCTCCGCATCAAGCGTCGCGCCAACGCCTCGGGGAGCTCCGCCCAGCCGCGGCAGTCGAGCACGATCTGATCGCCCTCGCGTGCCAGCCGGTGCGACGCTTCCTCGTGAACGCGTTCCTCGATCCACTCCGATTCCCTGCGCATTGCTTCGGCAAGATCCCCGACGGCCCTGAGCCAGCGCGGATTGAAGGCCTCGCCGAGCGCGCCGAGCCAATCCCGGCGCAGGCGGGCCCGCGCGTAGCTCGGGTCGCGATTCGACCCGTCCTCCCGCCAGCTGAGACCCCGGGCGCGGGCGAAGCGTTCGATTTCGGCCCGTGGCACGCCCAGCAGCGGCCGGACCACACGCCCGTCCGGCGAGCGCTCGGGGATTCCCCCGAGGCCGCTGGGGCCGCTGCCCCGCAGCAGACGCAGCAGCACCGTCTCGGCCTGGTCGTCGAGCTGGTGCGCGGTGGCGACGTGGGCCGCGCCGGCCTCCCGGGCCAGCGCTTCGAGCGCCTCGTAGCGCAGGCGCCGCGCCGCCTCCTGGAGGGTCGGGCGACTCCGGCTCGGCCCGCCGCGGCGGAGCCGATGCGGGTCCACGCGGCGCTCGTGGAACGGCACGTCGAGCTTGGTCGCGAGCGCGGCCACGAAGTCGCGGTCGCGATCGGCCTCGGCCCCGCGCAGGCCGTGATGGACGTGGCCCAGGGCGAGGCGCAGCGCGAGCCGCTCCGCGAGCACGCCGGGCCCGCACGCCAGCACGGTCGAGTCGATGCCGGCCGACGCCGCGATCAGCACGCTCCGCCCCGGGAGCTCGAGCGCGCACGCGGCACGCTCGAGCTCGCGGAGCAGCGGATCCTCGCGCCTCACTCGAGCGCGCTGGCCTCACCCAGCAGGATGCGGGTGCCGTCGTCCTTGTCCACCCAGACCTCGCAGCCCACACGAGTCCGGGTGCCTTCGCGGACGCGCTCCTTCACGCGCCCGCGCGCGGTCACGGACTCGTCCACCCAGAGCACGTTCGTGAGCTTCAGCGACATGCGCCCGCCCGTGAGGAAGCCCTCGCCGAAGGCCTCGAGCATCACCTGCGCCGCGAAGCAGGTGGTCATCATGCCCTGCACCACGATGTTGGGGAAGCCGAGCTTCTTCGCCTGCTCGGCGTCGGTGTGGTAGTTGGCGCCCGGCCCGGAGAACATCCAGCAGCGGCGCTGATCGATCTTCTTGTGGATCGCGGGCAGCTCGGGTCCCGTGGCGGTGGGGAACGCTGGGCGCGCCTCCCGCGACGCCTTCTGCTTCGCGGTTCCGGCATCGACCACGAAGCCCTCGTCCTTCGCGCGGTCCTTCGGCGGCAGGAACGACTGGTGGGTGCGGCCCCGCACCAGCAGGCGACCGTCGGCGTCGTCCACGAGGTCCGTCTCGTTCACCACGTAGTCGCGGCCGCGCTTCGAGTAGCGATCGATGATCGTGGAGCGCGTCCGCACCGTGGAGCCGATCGCGATCGGCGCGAAGAGCTCCCAGTCCTGGCGCGCGTGCAGGTTCCCGAACAGGTTCTTCAGGTACCACTCGCCGAGGACCTTGTAGCACTCGGAGTGGTGGAGCAGCGGCGGCGCCCACTCGGCGTAGAGCGGGTGGTGGTCGTCGAGGGCGTCGGCGTAGAAGTCGACGACCTCGCGCGTGACCTCGTAGCGGTGGCTGCCGCAGTGCCGCCCCACGAAGGCGGGCTGTCCGAGCAGGTTCATGCGTCCCCCACGGTCCGGCTCATGGTCGGTTCTGCTCCTGCGCGGTCCCGGTCCGGCGCCGGGGCTTCGCAGAGCGACCGGCACAGGATAGACCGCGTCGCTGGCGACGCCCGGGCGCTTCGGCTACGCCCCGCGCCTCGATGGCCTCGGTCGCCGACAACGTCGCGAGCTGGCTGCTGGAGCACGCGCGGCGGCGCGGTGAAGCCGCGGCGGTCCGCGACGCCTCCCGCGCGCTCGACTACGCGGCGCTCGAGGCGCGGGTCGCGCGCGCAGCGGGTGTGCTCCGCGCGGCGGGCGTGGCGCGCGGTGCGCGCGTCGCGCTGCTGCTCGGCAACCGCTCTGGGACCCTCGAGGCCGTGTTCGCTGCCGCGCGGCTGGGCGCGATCGCGGTGCCCCTCAATACGCGGCTCGCGCCGCCCGAGGTCGCCGAGCTGCTCGACGACTGTCGCCCGGCGCTGCTGCTGGCGGAAGCCTCCCTGGACGCCCTCGCCTCGAAGGCCTGCGCCGCGGCCCGACGCGCCACCCCGACGCGCCTCGCCGTGGGCGGTGCGCCCGATGCGTGGGAGGCCGCGCTGGCCACGGCCGCGCCGGTGCCGGAGATCGCGGCCGTGGCCCCCGAGGATCCGATGATCCTGATGTACACCTCCGGCACCACGGGCTCGCCCAAGGGGGCCCTGCTCCCGCATCGGAAGACGCTCTACAACTGCCGGAACGCGGGCCTCTTCTTCGGGCTCACGCCGGGGGATCGGGTGCTCACGGTGGTGCCGCTGTTCCACTCGTTCGGGCTCTCGATCCTCGCGATCCCCACGCTGTGGGCGGGCGGGACGGTGGTGCTCCAGCCGCACTTCGAGCCCGCCGAGGTGTGGCGCGCGGTCGCTACGGAGCGCATCACCTTCCTGGGCGGCGTGCCGACCATGTTCGCCGCCCTGCTCGAGGCGTTCGACCGCGAGCCGCCCGACGTGGGGTCGCTGCGCTTCCTGTTCACGGCGGGCGCGGCGATCCCAGTCGACCTGATCCACGCGTTTGCCGCGCGCGGCATCTCGCTCAAGCAGGGCTTCGGGCAGACGGAGACCTCGATCCTGTGCTGCCTCGACGCCGCCGACGCGGTCCGCAAGGCGGGGAGCGTCGGCAGGCCGGTCCGGCATGCGGAGCTCCGGATCGTGCGGAGCGATGGCCTGGCGGGGCCCGTGGCGGGCTGGCAGGACTGCGTCCCCGGCGAGCCGGGCGAGATCGTCGTGCGCGGGCCCATCACGATGACGGGCTACTGGGAGCGGCCCGAGGCGACGGCGGAGGCGCTGCGCGACGGCTGGCTGGTGACGGGCGACCTCGGGAGCTTCGATCGCGAGGGGTTCGTGACGCTCGTCGGGCGCTCCAAGGACCTGTTCATCAGCGGCGGCGAGAACGTCTACCCGCGGCAGGTGGAGGCGGTCTACGAGCAGCACCCGGCGGTGCGCGAGATCGCGGTCGTGGGGGTGCCGGATCCGCAGTGGGGCGAGGTCGGGCGCGCCTTCGTCGTGCTCGAGGCGGGCTGCCCGTGCGACGCCGAGGCACTCACCCGCTTCGGCCGCGAGCACCTCGCCGCCTTCAAGGTGCCCCGCTCCTTCGTGCCGGTCGCCGCCCTCCCCCGCACCGCCAGCGGCAAGGTCCAGAAGCACCGCCTCGTGCCGTAGCGGAGTTTCTAACGAAAAAGGACCGACCCCTTTCTACCGCTTTCCTACAGGGCGCGGGCGAGGGCCTGGGTGACGCGGTCGGGGGCGTCGGGGGGGAGGCCGGGGTACATCGGGAGCGCGAGCAGCTCGGCGGCGGCGCGCTCGGCGTTCGGGAAGCTCCCCGGGCCGAGGCCGAGGTCGGCGAAGGCGGGCTGGAGGTGGAGCGCACGCGGGTAGACCACGCCGGTGCCGATGCCGGCCTCGCGCAGCGCCGCCGCCACGCGCTCGCGCTCGGGCACGCGCACCGCGTAGACGTGCCAGACGGACTCGCAGCCCGGCGGCTCGCGCGGCGGCTCGAGACCGATCGCTTCGAGCCGCTCGGCGTAGCGCGCGGCGTGGCGCTGCCGCTCGGCGTTCCACGCCGCCAGCCGCGTGAGCTTCACGCGCAGCACGGCGCCCTGGAAGGCGTCCATGCGGCCGTTGTAGGCCACGAAGTCGTGCTGGTACTTCTCGCGGGACGCCCAGTCGCGGAGCAGGCGCAGCTGCTCGGCCAGGCCGTCGTCCCCGGTGGTGACGAGGCCGCCCTCCCCGAGCGCGCCCAGGTTCTTGGTGGGATAGAAGCTGAAGCAGCCGAGCGCCCCGAGCGTGCCCGCCGCACGGCCGCGGTAGCGCGCCCCCTGCGCCTGCGCCGCGTCCTCGATCACGGCGAGGCCGTGCTGCTCGGCGGTGGCGAGAATCGGATCCATGTCCGCCGGCAGGCCATAGAGGTGCACGGGCAGCACCGCCCGCGTCCGGTCCGTGACCGCCTTCGCGAAGGCGTTCGGGTCGAGGTTCCGCGTCTCGAAGTCGATGTCCGCGAACACGGGCGTCGCGCCCACGTAGCGGATCGCGCACGCCGTCGCGATGAACGTGAACGGCGTGGTGACCACCTCGTCGCCCGGGCCGATCCCCGCCGCCAGCAGCGCCAGGTGCAGGGCCGTCGTGCCGGAGTTCACCGCCACCGCATGGCGCGCCCCGCAGCTCGCTGCGAACTCGGCTTCGAACGCCTCGACCTCCGGCCCGAGCGTGAAGGCGCCCGAGTCCAACACGCGGCCGAGTGCGGCCTCGAGCTCGCTGCGCAGCGGGTCGTTCTGGGGACGCAGGTCGATGAAGGGGATCACGCCGATTCTGGCTCCGCATCGTGGTGGCGGCGGTTGGACTCGAACCAACGACCTGAGGCTTATGAAACCTCCGCTCTAACCGACTGAGCTACGCCGCCCTCTCCGACTCGGGCATCGAAGGGCCCGGAAGCTAGGAGACCGCCCCCGAACGCGCACGACGGTGCCGGAGCCCGGCCGGGGCCGCCCCGGCGCGCTCAGGGCGCCTCCGCGGGCGGCTCGCTCGCCGCCGCCGTCGCGGCGGCCCAGCGCTCGAGCGCCTCGAGGCGCTTCCGGAGCTCGTCCACCTCGCGGGTCGCGGACTCCCCGGCTGCCGCCTTCGGCGCCGCGCGCCCCCGCACGTGGAGGGCCACGCGCTCGGCCAGGCCGTCGAGCCGCGGGATCAGCTCCGAGAGCTTGCCGGTCTGCACGAAGATCGAGCGGGGGTCGGGCTGGCCGGGCGCCGCCACCGGCAGGCAGTGCATGTCGAGGCTCGCCCCCTCCCCGAAGCGGGTGAAGGAGCCGAACAGCACCCACTGCGCCCCGGCCGCCCGCGCCGTCTCGCGCGCAGCCTCGGGGTCCACCGTGGCCCGCTCGGGGTCGTCCACCCGGATCACCCCGATCCCGGACTGCTGCCCCAGACGCGAGGCCAGCATGTCCGCCAGGCCGTCGCGCAGGTAGCGCTGCTGCTCGAGCGCATGCACGACCACGGGGAGGATGGCGATGCTCTTGCGCTCCTCGGCGCCGGAGCCGCTCGCGGCGAGCGCGAGCGGCAGGGCGAGAGCCAGCGGGGCGAGCGGAGCGGGCAGGCGCAAGAGAACCCCCGGGGTGGGCCGCGTTTCTATCCGAGGCCCGGGCGGGGGTCAACCGAAGACGCCGAGGCCAGCTGACGCACCTTGACCCCCGCCTCGCGCAGCAGACGCAGGGAGACGTCGCCGAGCGGATAGCCCGCGCTGTAGACCACCTCCACGATCCCCGCGTTGATGATCATCTTGGTGCACATCAGGCACGGGCAGAAGGTCGAGTAGAGCGTCGCGCCGCGCACCGAGACGCCGTGGTAGGCGCTCTGCGTGATGGCGTTCTCCTCCGCGTGCGAGCAGAGGCACTCGCCGAGGTCGGCCCCGCCCGGCGCGAAGCTGTTGCAGCGCGGGCAGCCGCCCTCGTTGCAGTTGGTCACGCCGCGGGGAGTGCCGTTGTAGCCCGTCGCGATGATGCGCCGATCCACCGTCACCACCGCAGCCACCTTGCGCTTCACGCAGTTGCTGCGCGCGGCCACGACCCGCGCGATGTTCATGAAGTACTCGTCCCAGTCGGGCCGCTCGAAGGCCAGGTTGCTGCGCAGGAGCCGCTGGAGCTGCTCGTACAGCGACTCGACGGTCCCGTCGTTCTGGATCACGTCGTCGGCGAGCGCGCGCACCTGGTCGAGCTGCTGCGCCGCCGGGTCGTCGCTGCCCCGCTCGAGCCCCTCGAGCCGGCGCAGCTCGGCCAGCGACGCCGGGTCCCCGCCGCGCCCCCGCGAGCGGATGCGGGCGAGCCGCGTCGTCTCGTCGGCGTCGATCCAGATCAGCCGGAAGCGGTTCGACGCCCCGCGCAGGACCTCGACCTCCGCGGGATGTCGGATCGAGTCCACCACCGCGTTGCGATCGGTGGGGAGCGCGGGCAGCAGTCGCTTCGCCAGGGCCCCCGGGCCCTCGGCCTCGCGCAGCGCGTTGCCCGTCTCGATCATGCGCTCGCGGGTCTCCTCGAGCCCCCGTCGCGCCAGCTCGGCGCGGATCACGTCGGAGAGCGAGTGCACCGCAAAGCTGCGCGCGCCGAGGAAGGCGACGGCCTCCCCCTTGCCCGACGCATAGGGCCCCGCGATGCCCAGGATCATGGGGCGGATTTCAACGGTGTCGGGAAGCTCCGTCAACCCGGCCCTCCTCTCCACGCCAGCGGGAAGCCTTCTCGACGCCGGGCGCGAGCGAAGCCTCGTCAAGGCGGCCCGAGGGCGGCACTCTGTGGCGCGGGAGGCCCCTGCGTGACCGAAGCCTACGAGACGATCCTCCTCGCCGTGGACCGCGACGGCGTGGCGACCCTCACCCTGAATCGGCCGGAGGCGCTGAACGCGTGGAACGGGCGCATGGCGCTCGAGGTCGATCGGGCGCTGCGCGCCTGCGACGCCGACGACGCCGTGCGGGCCGTCGTGCTCACGGGGGCGGGCCGGGCCTTCTGCGCGGGTGCCGACCTCGCCCGCGGCGGCGACAGCTTCGGCGACGGTCCCGCCTCGGGGAGCGCCGGTCCCGCCCGCGACGAGGAGGCGGAGCGCGGCAGCTTTGCGGACGCCTTCTGGCCGTTCCAGATGCGGAAGCCGGTGATCGCTGCCATCAACGGCCACGCCATCGGCGTCGGCATCACGCTGCCGATGACCTGCGACATCCGCTACGTGGCGGAGGACGCCAAGATCCAGTTCGCCTTCGTCCGGCGCGGGATGCTCCCCGAGCTCGGCTCCCACAGCATCGTGCCGAAGGTGATCGGGCTCTCGCGCGCCGCGGACGTGCTGCTGACCGGCCGCGTCCTGCGCGGCCGCGAGGCCGCGGAGCTGGGCCTGGCCTCGCGCGCGCTCCCGGCGGCCGAGGTGCTCCCCGCCGCGCTCGAGCACGCGCGCGAGTTCCGCCTGGCGGCGCCCGCCTCGGTCGCGCTCAGCAAGCGTCTGCTCTGGGAGGGCCTCGGCCTGACCGCCCGCGAGATGATGCATCGGGAGCTGCCCCTGTTCGGCTGGACCACGCGCCAGCCGGACGCGCGCGAAGGCATCGTCTCGTTCCTGGAGAAGCGTGAGCCCGACTGGAAGCTCCGTCCGAGCCGCGACCTGCCGGAGGGTTGAGCGTGGCGCGAGCCGTTTTGAGGGGGGCGCGCTAGCCGGTGCGCGTCTTCGTGACCGGCGCGGCCGGGTTCGTGGGGCGCCGGCTCGTGGCGCGCCTCGCGGCAGCGGGCGCCCGCGTCGACGCCGCCGATCGCGAGCTCGACGTGACCGACGCCGTCCGCCTCGAGCGGGCCCTCGGCGCGGCACGGCCCGACGCGATCGTGCACCTGGCGGCGATCTCGTCGGTCCCGGAAGCCGAGGCGAACCGCGCCCTCGCCTTCCGCGTGAACTTCCTCGGCACGCGCGCGGTGCTGGCGGGTGCGCTCGGCGGAGCGCCACGGGCGCGCGTGCTGCTGACCTCCTCCTGCACGGTGTACGGCTCCGCGACCCCCGGCAGCGCGCCGTTCGACGAGGCCGCGCCGCTCCGGCCCCGCGACGCCTACGCACGCAGCAAGGCGGCCAGCGATCTGCTCGGCGCCGCCTACGCCGCGCGCGGCCTCGCGGTGGTGCGCGCGCGCCCCTGGAACCACACCGGGGCCGGCCGCCCGGACCACTTCGTCGAATCGAGCCTGGCGCGCCAGATCACCTCGATCGAGGCGGGCCTCGCGCCACCCCGGCTCGCGGTGGGGAACCTCGACTCGGTGCGGGACTTCCTCCACGTGGAGGACGTGATCGACGCTTACGTCGCCCTGCTCGAGCCGACCGTGCCGGCCGGCGTCTACAACGTCGCGAGTGGCGAGGGCCGTTCGATCCGTGCCCTGCTGGAGGGGCTGTTGGCGCGCGCCTCGGTCCGGCCGGAGATCGTGGTGGACCCGGCGCGCCTCCGCCCCGCGGACATGACGGTCGGCACGGCCGCGAAGCTCCGGGCCGCGACCGGCTGGCGCCCCCGGCGTGGGGCCGAGCAGGCTTTCCAGGAGCTCATGGCGTTCTGGCGGGAGCGCGTCGCCGCCGGGGCCTGACGCCCGGCCGAGGTCGGCCCCGGGAGGGAGCGCTCGGGGCGGGACGCCGCCAGACACGGAGGCCGAGCCAGCCCTCGCCATCGGCGTCGACGCGCTCGAGGGCCCCGTCGACCGAGCAGCCGAGCGCCGCGAGCCGGGCCTCGACGCCCGCCCGCTCGGAGACGAGCAGGCCGGCGAGGAGCAGCGCGCCGTCCACCCGCAGGCACGCGACCAGCGCTTCGAGCAGCGGCTCGAGCTCGCGCCGCAGCAGGTTCGCGATCCCCACGTCGAAGCGGCCCCGCGCCGCGGGACCGAGCGCGTCGAGCGAGCCCGTGAAGAGGGCGAGCCGATCTTCGAGGCCGTTCGCCGCGCCGGCGGCGCGAGCCGCCGTCGTTGCGAGCGGGTCGAGGTCGCAGGCGATCGCGCGATCGGCGCCGAGCGCGAGGGCCGCGAGGGCCAGCACGCCCGACCCGCAGCCGACGTCGAGCACGCGCTTGCCCTGGAGCCGGTGCGCGGGAAGCCCGATGAGCGCCTCGAGCGCGAGACGTGTCGACGCGTGCACCCCGGTTCCGAACGCCTGGCCGGGCTCGATCACCAGCTCCCGGCCCGCGAAGCCGGCGGGTGCGGGCACGAACGGGGGCCTCACCAACAGCCGCGGCGAGACCACGATCGCCTCGAGGCCCTGCTTCCAGGTCTCGGGCCAGGCCTGCATGGGCACCGGCTCCGGCGCCGCGACGCGGAGGTCCCCGAACGGGCGCAGCACGGCCAGCACGGCCTCCGCCACGGCCGCCTCGGCGTAGAGCCAGAGCCCGGGCGCGGCGCCGCCCTGCTCCTCGGCGCCGAGCGCACCGGCCTCGAACGCCTCGGCCGCCGCCCATTCGCGACGCTCCGGCGAGCCGCCGGCGAGGCCGATCCGCACGTAGCCGGCGCCCCCCAACCCTCGAATCCTCCCGCCGCGGCCTGCGCTCGCCTCCAGTCGCGCGCCGCGCCTGCCGAAACTAGCGAGCGGGAGGACGCTGTGAGCGGTGCGAATGCGGTGGCCGGACCCTGGCCCGATGCCCTCGACCCCAAGGCGGCCGCGGCATTGGCCGCGAAGCTGCGTGCCCATGTGGAGCGCGCCCTGCGCGGGAAGCCCGCGGTCGTCGAGCGGGCCATCGAGGCCCTGATCAGCGGTGGCCACCTGCTGCTCGAGGACGTGCCGGGAGTGGGCAAGACGACCCTCGCGGCCGCGCTCGCGCGCAGCGTGGACGGCTCCTTCCGCCGCATCCAGTTCACGAGCGATCTCCTGCCGAGCGACGTCGTGGGCGCCGCGCTGCCCGAGACCGAAGGCGGCCGTCCCACCGGTGCGCTCACCTTCCAGCCCGGCCCGCTCTTCGCCCACGTGGTACTGGCGGACGAGATCAACCGTGCCAGCCCGAAGACCCAGTCGGCGCTGCTCGAGGCGATGGCCGAGGCCGCGGTGACCGTGGACGGCCGCACCCACGCGTTGCCGTCCCCCTTCTTCGTGGTGGCCACCCAGAACCCGCTCGAGCACCACGGCACCAACCCGCTGCCGGAGTCCCAGCTCGATCGCTTCCAGATGCGCCTGTCGATCGGGTACCCCGGCAGCGAGGACGAGGCCGCCGTGCTGCGCGAGGACCCCGCGGCGACGCTGCTCCCCTCGCTCACCCCCGTTCTCGAACCGCGCGACGTGCTGCGCCTGCGCGCCAGCGCGCGGCGCATCAAGTTCGACGACGCGCTGATCGCCTACCTCCTCGCGATCGTGAACGAGACGCGCGAGCACGAAGCGATCTACCTGGGCGCCTCCACGCGCGCCGCCCTCGCGCTGCGACACGCCGCCCAGGCGCGTGCGCTCCTCGACGAGCGCGACTACGCGAGTCCCGAGGACGTGCGCGAGCTGGCGGTGGACGTGCTCGCGCACCGCATTGCGGTGGACCCGCGCGCTGGCGGCGAGCGCAGCGGGGAGGAGTCGCAGTGGCTGCTGCGCGAGATCCTGGAACGGGTCCCGGTCCCGCTCTAGACCGCGCGGCCCGCCGTCGACGTGCACCGCGCCCGACGGGCGTGGTTGCGCGTCGCCTGGAGCGTTGGCTGCGCCCGCCCCGCACGTTGCGTCCCACGCGGGCGGGCTGGATCTTCTTCCTGCTCACGCTCGGGGTCGGCTTCGCCGCGCTCAACACGGGCAACAACCTGATGTACATGGTGCTGTCCCTGCTGCTCTCGTTCCTGGTCCTGTCCGGCGTGCTCTCCGAATCCGCGCTGCGCGGCATCCAGGTGCGGCGGTTGCTGCCCGCGGAGCTGGTGGCCGAGCACGAGGCGATCGTCGGGGTCGAGGTCTCGAATCGGCAGGGGCGCGTCCCGGCCTTCGCCGTGGTCGTCGAAGACGTGATCCGGGTCGGCGGCGTGGACCGGCCGGCGGGCCGCGCCTTCGCGCTGCGCGTGGCCCCGCGGAGCCGCGAGCTGCGCAGCTATCGCTTCACCCCGCCCGCGCGCGGGCCGCTCCCGTTCCTGGGCTTCCGGGTCGCCACCCGTTTCCCCTTCGGCCTGTTCTCGAAGGGGCTCTGGATCGAGGCAGCGCGGGAAGCCCTGGTGTTTCCCGCCATCGACCCCGTGCCGGCCCGCGTCGGCCGGCCCGGCGCCCTCCATCGGGGCATCTCGCAGGGCGGGCACGGGGGCCAGAGCCCCGAGTCGGCAGGCCTGCGCGACTACGCGCCGGGCGATCCCTTCCGACGCGTGCACTGGCGGGCGAGCCTCCGTCGCGGGACGCTGCTGGTCCGCGACCAGGAGCAGGAGCGGATCGGCGAGCACCTGGTGCGACTCCGGACGCGCGGCGTCGCGGCCGGCGACGGCTTCGAGAACGCAGTGCGGCGGGCGGCCTCCGACACCGCCGCGCAGCTCCGGGCCGGTCTGCGGGTCGGGCTCCGAACCGACGAGCGCTGGTTCGAGGCCGCGGCGGGCGCGACGCAGCGGCGACGGCTGCTCGCGTTCCTGGCCACCGTCGCCCCCGAGGCCGAGACGGCGGCGCCCGGCGGTCCCGCCTCGTGACGCGGCTCGAGTTCCGGGTCGCCGTCGACACGCCGCGCCCGCGCGCGGCCTTCGCGATGGTCGGCCTCGCCACGGCGACGCTCGCGATCACCGGCCAGCTCGCGACCTGGACACTCGCCGTGTGCGCGGCGGCGGGGCTCTACAGCTTCTGGCGCAAGCGGCCGGCGCCGTGGCAGCGCAACGCCTGGCTGCTGAACGGCCTGCTGGCGGCCTGCATCACCGTGGCCGCGGCGCTCTACGCCAATGGCAGTGCCCTGATCGTGGCCCTCGCCCACTTCACTGCGCTGGTCCAGGGTCTCCAGCTCCTGGACGCGCGCCCGCGCCGGACCGAGTTCCTGCTCGTCGCGTTGGCGATCTTCCAGGTCACGTTGGGCGCGAACCTCACGGACAGCGCCTTCTTCCCGCCGCTGCTGATCGCGTTCACCGTCGCGGTGGTCTGGACGCTCGTGGTGCACACGCTGCGCGCCGAGGCCCTCGAGGCCGGCGAGCCGGAGGGCGCGCAGCGGGCGCTGTCCCGCGGGCTCGAGCGCACGACCCTGCTCGCGAGCCTCGGCTGCGTGCTGCTCTCGATGGCGCTCTTCCCCCTCCTGCCGCGCGTCCGCTCGGGCGCGTTCTTCGACCGCGGCTTCGGGCCGACGACGGCGATCTCGGGCTTCTCGGAGCGGGTCGAGCTCGGGGAGCTCGGGCGCATCCGGCTCGATCCGACGCCCGTGCTCCGGGTCACCACGCTGGAAGGACGCGTGGCCACGGCGGGCGAGCGCTACTGGCGCGGCCTCGCCTTCGATCACTTCGACGGACGCCGCTGGTCGGTCACGCCGAAGCTGAGAGCGTCGGTGGCGGGGGATCCGGAGATCGGCGTGGACCTCGGAGGGCCTCGACGCCGCGGCCAGCGCGTCGTGCAACAGCTCGCGCGCGAGCCGATCGAGTCCGGTGTCCTGTTCACCCCGGGCCTGCCCGCGGCGTTCCGGGGGGCGGTGGGTCGCCTCCGACGCGACGCGAACCGCTCCCTCCATGCCTCGGCCACGCGAGGCAAGCGCGTGCTCTATCACGTCGTCGCCGACCTCACCGAGCCCGACGATGCCGCCCTGGCGGCGGACCGGGTGCAGGCTCCCGACGGCGATCCACGGCTGCTGCAGCTCCCGGTCCTCGACCCGCGCGTGGCCGAGCTCGCCCGGGAGCTGATGGCCGGGCATGCGACGGACGCGGAGCGGGTCCGCGCGATCGAGAACTGGCTCCGCAACGAGGGGCGCTACACGGACACCCCGCCCGACTTCGGAGACGGGGCGTCCCCCCTCGAGGGCTTCCTGCTCGAGCGGGCCGAGGGGCACTGCGAGTACTTCGCGAGCGCGATGGTCGTGCTGCTCCGCAGCGCCGGCCTTCCCTCCCGCATCGTGAACGGATTCGCCGGCGGGCACGCCAACTCCCTCGGTGGCTTCGTGGAGCTGGCGCAGTCGGACGCGCACACCTGGGTGGAGGTGCCCTACGCCGAGGCCGGCTTCGTGCGCTACGACCCGACCCCGTCCGAGCTCCGGCTCGCGAGCGCGGACGCGCTCCGCGACCGCGCGCGGCTGAGCGAGCTGGCCAGCGCCATCGAGCTCTGGTGGTTCCGCAACATCGTGGACTTCGACCGCGGCCACCAGGCGCGCGCGGTCCGCTCGGCGTGGCTCGCCTGGCACCGCTGGCGCAGGGCGGACGACGACCCGGAGGCGGAGGTCGAGGACGACGCCTGGGCGCTCGTGCTCCCGACCGCGCCGCTCTGGGGCCTGCTGGTGGTGCTGGGGCTCGGCGGGGCCGCGGCCGCCGACCTGCGCCGGCGCCGTCGGCACGCCCGACCGGCGCTTCCGCCCGACTACGGCCGGGCGCTGCGCCTGCTCGCGCGGCGCGGACACGTGCGGGGCGAGAGCGAGGCGGCGCGCGACTTCGCGCGCCGGCTCGGGGAGTCGCTCCCGCCCGAGGGCGTTCGCGCCTTCGAGCAGATCACCGAGGCCTACCTGGCGGAGCGCTTCGGCGGCGCCGCACGCCAGCGCGAGCCCGCCGCCTGGCGCACGTTGCGGAGCCAGCTCCGCGCGTAGCCGGCCCGCTCTCGACACGGCGCCGGTTGCGGCGGCCCGCTCTCGACACGGCGCCGGTTGCGGCGGCCCGCTCTCGACACGGCGCCGGTTGCGGCATCCTCTGCGGCCGTGACCCAGCGCTTCGTCTTCCTCGATCGCGACGGCACGCTCGTCCGCGATCACGGCTACACGCATCGGGTCGAGGACTACGCGCTGCTGCCCGGCGTGGTGCCCGCGCTGCGGCGGCTGGTGGCAGCCGGCTTCGGCCTCGCGATCGTGACGAACCAGAGCGGCATCGGGCGGGGCTTGTTCACGCTCGCGGACTACGAGCGGTTCGAGCGTCACCTGGAGCGCGATCTCGCCGCGAAGGGCATCCCGATCGCCGGGAGCTTCTTCTGCCCCCATGCCCCCGACGCGGGCTGCCGCTGCCGCAAGCCCGCGCCCGGCCTGTTCGAACGGGCCGCCAGCGTGCTCGGGGCGGCGCTCGAGCGCTGTCACGCGATCGGCGACGCCCGGCGCGACGCGGAGGCGGCCGTCGCCGCGGGCTGCGCGGGTGCGGCCTGGATCGTGGACGCGCCGCCCGGCGACCTGCCGGAGCGCACCCGGGCCGTGGCCGACATCGAGGCGGCGGCCGCCTGGATCCTCGAGCCCCCGGCGTAGCGCGCCCCGCTCAGCGGACCCCGAGCAGCGGGTGCGTCTGCGGAATCACCCGCACGTCGGCGAGCCGGGTCGCGGCGCGACGCGCGAGGGCCAGCACCCGTTCGGCGTCGGGCCGCTGCTTGACGGAGCCGAACGGGGTCACCGGCTGGATCACCAGACAGGCCTGCGGGTGTGTGCGGGCCACGCGACGCAGCGCCTCGTCGACCTCGGCGTCTTCCGTGTTCGGCGTGACCACCAGCTTGACGTGCACGCGGGGCGCCCGACGCGCGACGCCGAGGAACGCCTCGTGTGCCTCGTGAAAGCCCTCCACCGGGCCCCGCTTCGGGTCCGACTCGCGGCGCACGTCACTCGCGAGCTTCCAGTCCATCGACACCACGGCGAGCTTCGGGAGCACGCGCTCGAGCGCCTCCACGTGGAGCCCGTGGGTCTCGAGCCAGAGGCCCGGGCCCGGCTCGGGAAGCGCACCCGCCAGCGCCGCGAGCGCCTCGGGCTGGAGCAGCGGCTCGCCGCCCGTGAGGCTCAGCCAGCGGTGCGCGCCGAGTCCGAGCCGCTCGAGCGCCGCAATCAACGCGGCGAGCGGCACGGGATTCTCGCGCTCCTCGAAGCGCCCGGCGCCGGGCTCGAGTTCGAAGCGACACCTCGCGGCCGGGCGCCAGCTGTGCGGCGTGTCGCACCAGGCGCAACGCAGGTCGCAGGCCCCGAAGCGCACGAACAGGGTGCTCGTGCCGACTTCCGGCCCCTCCCCCTGCACGGACGAGAAGACTTCGATCAGGTTCACGGCGTGCCTCGGCCCGGCGCCGTCCCCCGGCGGCCGGGGCGCTCAGCCCTCGAGCAGCGCGCGGCTCATCCCGATCTCGGCGATCACCTCGTCGAGCCGGTCGGGGATGGCGTCCACGTTGCGCAGGCGCAGCCGGGCCATGTGATCGTCGTCGGGCAACGCTTCCACCCAGGAGAACTTCCCGGCGAGATGCTCGACCATGCCGCCGAGATCGAAGCTTCGGCCCGCCGAGCTCTCGTCGGCGGCCAGCACGAACGCCTCGCTGCCCGCGTGGCGGGCGAGCGCGAGCGGGACGCCGTGGCGCTCGCGCACGAGGCGCAGCGCGAGCGACAGGTCCAGCTCCGTCGGCACCTCGGTGACCACCAGGCCGAGCCCCCCGAAGTGCACCAGGCGGAAGTCGCGGCTCGCCACCCAGGCGAGCTCTTCGGGCGGCGGCGGTGCCGCAGCGCGCTCCGCCTCGCGAGCCAGATCGGAGGGGCGCCCCGCGATCAGCCCTTCGAGCGCCGCCCGGTGCTCGCCCGGCTTCTTGGCGAGCTCGCCGAGCCGCCACCACCAGAGCCGCCCCCAGCGCTGGAAGTCGTGCGGCGTGAAGCGTCCGCAGACCAGGTCGACGAACTTGTCCGAGAAGCGGCTCCGCCGCTGGCAGAACGGCAGCACGGCGGGAAGCGAGCTGCCCGCGCCCGGCACCACGCGCACCAGGGAGGCGCCCAGCGAGTCGCGCAGCGCCAGCAGGTCCTCGGGCGGCCAGTCGTGGTGGTCGAACCAGACCAGTCGCCCCCGATAGAGCGCGGCCGCCTGGAGCACGTCGCGCGACGGCCGCGGCACGAAGCCCACCACGTAGATCGGCGTGTTCTCGCGCAGGTCCGTGGCGACGCCGCGGAAGAACGTCATCAGCTCGCTCTGCGGATAGACCCAGAGCCCCTCGAGCTGACGCATGTCGCGCGCCAGCAGGACGGCGGCCGCGATCGAGTCCCGATCGGCGTGCGCGACGATGGCCGCCCGGCCGCGCGGCGTGCTCGGCTCGTCGCCGGCCACTTCGGTCTCGCGCGCCGGCTCCGGGCCGAGTTCCACCAGGGTCGTGTGACGATCGCGGCGACGGCGCTCGCGCTCCTGGCGGATGCGGTCGACCTCGCTCTCCGGCTCGCCTTCCTCCTCGTCGTCGTAGGCGGGCGCCGCCGGCTCCTCGTCGAGCTCGGGAGCATCCGGCGAGAGGGCGAGCTCCGCTTCGTCGTCGTCGTCGTCGTCGTCGGGCTCCTCGGCCCTCGCCTGGCCGCCTGCGGCCCGGCCCCGGGCAGGCGCAGGCTCCTCGTCGTCCGAAGCCCCCTCGGCGCCGCGTCGGCCGCGCCGGCCCCTGCCGCGCCGTCGGCCGCGCCGACGCGCCCCGCCGGACTCGCCGTTCTCGGAGGGCTCGTCACCGAGGTCGAACAGCGAGAGCTCGAGTGCGCCCGAGGCCTGCGGCGCGTCGTCGACCACGTCGTCGAAGCGGGCGGCGGGTGCCGGCTCTTCGTCCGCTTCGCCCAGCGTGAAGGCGTCGAGCGGCTCCTCCTCGGCTTGCGCGCGCGCGGGCCTTCCACCGTCGCGCGACTCGCGCTCCGGCTCACCCGCGTAGCGCGGCGACTCGCGCTCCGGCTCACCCGCGTAGCGCGGCGACTCGCGCTCCGGCTCACGCGCGCCCCGCGATTCGCGTTCCGCCTCACGCCCGTAGCCCCGCGATTCGCGCTCCGGCTCCCGCCCGTCTTCGCGATCCCGGTCGCGCCCGTCGTCGCGGTCCCGACCCCGCCCGCGCCGACGACGGCGGCGGCGGCCGGGCTCGCGCGGCCCTTCCTGGGCATCGGGCTGCCGCGTGGGGGCCACCTGGTGGGCTTCAGGCTGCCGCGTGGGGGCCACCTCGCCCTCGGGCCGGAGGGCATCACCGTCGGCACGCAGGGTCGTGCTCGCGAGCGCCAGGCGGGCCAGCACGGCCTCGGCGCCCGCCTCCGCCTCCCGGAACGCAAAGGCCAGGCGGGGGCGATCGCTGATCTGGACGGGGCCCTTGGCCTCGCGCAGCACGAGGGGCAGCAGCGGCTCGGCGGCGAGCGCCGCGTCGAGCGCCTCCCCGAGAGCCGTGAGCGAGAGCCGCTCACGCACGAAGCCGATCACGGCGGTGCCGTTCGCATCGACGCCCACCAGGTCGATGGCCTGCCCTGCCCCGGCGAAGGGCCAGCGCACCGCGAAGCCCAGGGCCGCGGGCTCGGCGAGCTGGGGCGCGAGACGGCCCCGCAGCCCCTCCTCGCTCCCCTGGACGCGGCGGTCGGCCACGCGACGGCGGACGCCGCCCTCGAGGCGGTCGAGCGCCTCCCCCAGGTTCGCTTCCGTGAGCTCGATCGTTGCGGTCTCGGGCGCGAGGAGCTCCAGTCGGACCCGATCCGAGCCCGCCCGCAGCCAGGCCACCGGACGCGCCAGGATCACCAGCTCGAGCCCAGCGCGTGCGCTCCGGGTGGAACCGCCGTGCTTCGCTGCGAGCCCCCGTAGACCGGCGAGCGCCCGCTCGAAGACGGCGCGCTCGCGCGCCGACACGAGCGGCGCGGCGAGGCACTCCACGGGCACGACCGGCGTGGGCAGCTCCGGCACCACCGGCTCGGCGCCCCCGAGCTCGAGCGTTCGAACCGGGCCGCGGAGCGCCCCCAGCCGGCGGCGGCTGGCCGCGTCGAAGTGCGGGGCCGCCGCCACGATCTCGGCGCCCTCGGCCTCCGGATGGGTCTCGGCGACCAGCGCGGCCAGCAGCGCGTCGCCGCCGGAACCCGGGGTGACCGCCAGCAGGAAGCGGCGACCGCCGGCCTCGGTGAGGCCCAGCAGCGCGAAGCTCGGGGGGACCGCGTCCAGCTCGAGCCGGCGCACCTCACCGGCCGACAGGGCGGTGGCCGCCCGGCCGAGCCAGCTTTCGTCGATCGGGGCCGCGCGCCGCTCTTCCGTGCGGCGTCTCCGCCCGAACCGCCCTCCGATCATGGAAAAGTCTCCCGAAAGCGGGTGGGTAGCGGTCGGCGCCCCCTCTCTCAAGAGGCGAGCGCGAGGCTAGCTCTCGCTGGCGAGCTGGAGCGCCTCGGACTCGAGCAGCGTGAGCGTCGCCGCTTCGAGGACCTCGACGAGGCCCAGGTAGAGGCGGTCGTTGCCGATCACCGCCGACAGGCGGTCCTTCTGCCGCGCGAAGTCCAGGAGCAGACCCCCAAGCAGCTTCCGATCGCCCCGCAGCAGCCGCAGCAGCCGCCGCCACTCCCGCACCGGGACGTCGATGCGGAGCTCGCCGATCTCCTCGAGCTCGCGCGGGAGGGCGTCGCGCTCGAGCGTCACGCCCACCGCGTCGCTTCCCTTCGCGAGCTCCGCCCGCCAGTGTCGGCCCCGCGCCACGATCATGGCCGCACCAGCAGGGGGGACTCGTCGTCGGACGCCGGAGCCGCCTTCTCGCCTTCTCCCGCAGCCGCCGCGAGCATCGGCGCCAGCCAGCGCTCCACGAAGGCGCGCGCCACCGGGCTCTCGCCGGGCGCCTCGCCCTCGAACGAGGCCGCCGCCGCGAGGCAGGCGCGCGCCCGGTCGGTCTCGTCCGCCCGCCAGAACACGAAGGCCATCTCGCGGAGACGCCCGGCCGCGACCGGCCCCGCGTCCCCGGCGTAGATCTCGCTCGCCGCGTCCGCCACCAGCTGGGTCAGCTGCTCCTGCTTCGCGGCGCCCGACACGACCAGGGGGCTCTCGATCACGGTGCGGAGCCGCTCGACCAGGCCGCCGAGCACCTCCCGCGACGGCGGCCACGGTCCGATGCCCCCCTCGGCGACGAGACGCACCGCCTGCGCGAGCGCTTCGGCGTCGGTCGGCGCTTCGAGGGCCTGGCGCACCTGGTCGCGCGGCAACGGTGTCTCCGCCGTCGCGAGGCGCCCGCGCCACTCGATCCAGCGCGGCGGGGGGGCCGCGGCGCCCGGGGCGGCCGCGGCGCGC
>JBFIYM010000036.1:0-29592 GCA_041605395.1 Myxococcota bacterium
CGGCGTTGACGACCCCGAGCGCGCACACGCCCGCGATGCCGACCCCCGAGAGCGCCCGGGCGGGCGCGCGCCGGAGCGCGATCGCGACGAGGATCAGCAGCGCCGGCGCGAGCAGCAGCGCGGTGAACTTCACCAGCAGTGCGACCCCGAAGGCCACCCCCGTCGCGGCGAACGCGATCCCGCTCGGTCGGAGCACGGCCCGCCGGGCGAGCCACGCCGTGAGCAGGATGCTGAGCGCCGAGCCCATGTCCACGGTGGCCAGGTGCGCGTGGGCCAGCGCCTCCGGCAGCGCGAAGAACGTCGTCGTCGAGAGCGCCGCGGCGCGGACGCCGAAGAGCTCCCGCGCCCAGGCGAAGAGGAGCCCCCCGCAGGCGAGCCCGGCGAGGATCGCCACGAGCCGCGCGCGCAGGAAGAGGTCGAAGTAGGCCGGCGCGTTCGCGTCCATGAAGCGGTAGCCGTAGCGCCACGGCCCCCAGCCCTTGCCGAGCTCCCGGTCCTCGGGAACGGGCACCTCCGCGCCGGCGACCACCGGCGCCGCGAGGAGCATCTGCATCAACGGCGGGTTCTTGGCATAGAGCGCGAAGCTGCCGTGGCGCAGGTAGGCGCTGCCCGCCGGCACGTGCGCGAACTCGTCGACCGTCGGCGTCTCGCGACGGGCCGCGTCGAAGCACAGGATCGTGAAGGCGAGCGCGGCCGCGACCGCGAGGGCGACCCAGGGCGCCTCCGATCCGCCCGCCGACCCGAACGTGCTCGTGACAGGGGAGCGGTCAGACACCTGCGACCAGGGGAAAGCTGGGGTGAGCGACGGGATTCGAACCCGCGGCCTCCAGGGCCACAACCTGGCGCTCTAACCGACTGAGCTACGCCCACCGCCGAAGAGGCCGGAAGCTACGGCCGGCCCTGCGGGGTGTCAATCAAGGGGGTGGGGGCGTCAGTCGAGGTAGCCGAGCGCCCGCAGCTGCTCGCGAGTCTTCGCGTCCACCGGGCCGGAGGGCGGGAACGGCTCCCGCCGGGGGTGCGCGGCTTCCCAGCGCGACAGCTGCTCCGCGAGCGCGCGGGTCCGTTCGGCGTGTGCGGCGGACCGATCGGTCTCGGCCCCGTTCCACGGTCCATCCGCCCGCTGGAGCGCCACCGGGTTGGTGCCGGGGTGCCCGTCGCGGTTGTTCACGAGAAGCCACTCGCCCTGGTAGACGCCGATCTTGCGGGCCCGCCGAAGCTCCGACTCCACCACGAACGCGGCCGGCAGCGCGACGGCGCGATCCTCCAGCAGCAGCGGCGCGAGCGAGCGGCCCGCGAGCCCGGACGGGACGGGCACGTCTGCGAGATCGAGCAACGTCGGCATGAGCTCGAGCAGGCGGACCGGCTGCGTGACGACGCGTCCCGCCGGGAGCCGACCCGAGCTGTCGAACAGGATCCACGGCACCCGCGCGTGGGTGGGATAGACGAGATGCCCGTGCCAGCGGGGGTCGGCCAGGGCGGGATGGTCGCTCCGGAACGCTTCGCCGTGATCGCTCGTGATCACCACCAGCGTGTTCTCGAAGCCGGGCTTCGCGAGCAGCGTGTCGAGGAAGCTGCCGACGGCGCGCGACAGGCCGCGAAGCGCTTCGAGGTAGCAGCGTCGGGTCGGTGGCGGGTCGGGGGAGTCCCCGCAGCGGCCGGCCGCCTCGTGCACCTCCATCTGGTTGAGTTGGAGGTAGACGGGACGCGCGTCGTCGGCGTCCACTTCGGCCAGCAGCTTCGCGAACAGCGCCGGGGCCTCCGGGAGCGCCGTTTCGTCGAGGCGGAAGCCGGGCATGAAGCGGTAGACGGCCCCGGAGTCGAAGTAGCGATCGAAGCCCTGGTCGAAATGGAAATAGGCGTTGATGTTGGGGTTCGCCGTGGCCCCGAGCGTCCGGTAGCCGGCCGCCTGCAGGGTCTCCGCCAGGGTCTGGAACTCGGGCGCGAGCGCCTGGTCGGCTTCGTGGTAGATGCCCACCGTGCGCGGGTGGAGCGACGTCAGCATCGAGGCGATCGAGGGTCGCGTCCAGGTGTTCTGCGCCAGCACCTGTTCGAAGCGCACGCCCCGCTCCGCATAGGCGTCGATCTCGGGCGACACCGGCTCGGGGTTCCCGTAGGCGCCGAGCGCGTCCGCACGCAACGTGTCCAGGATCAGCAGCACGAGGTTCGGGCGGCCGGGCCGCGCTTGCACGGAGGCCCTCGGGTCTTCGCTCAGCGCGTCGAGCTTGCGGCGCAGCTCGGCGAGCAGCTGCGGGCCGGCCTCCGGGGCCAGGTTCCGGTGCTCGCCCGGGTCCTCGCTCAGGTCGTAGAGGGCGGGCGGGCGGTCGTCGTACTCCACGTACTTCCAGCGCTCGCTGCGCAGCGCGCGCTGGGTCGGCACCGGATAGGGCGGCTCGAACCAGTAGGCGTAGGCGAAGGCGTCGCGCCAGGGCGCCGCGGGGTCCGAGAGCAGGGGCAGGACGCTCCGGCCCTGCATCTGGGGCGGCGTCTCGATGCCCGCGGCGTCGAGCAGGGTGGGCGCCACGTCGAGGTTCAGCACCAGGCGCTCGCTCCGGGCCGGGGCGGCGCCGCGCCCGCCCGGCGGGCGCAGCAGGAAGGGCACGCGGATCGACTCCTCGTGGGCCCAGCGCTTGTCCACGAGCCCGTGCTCGCCCCAGAGGTAGCCGTTGTCGCTGGTGTAGAGCACGAGGGTCCGATCGCCGAGCCCGCGCGCGTCGAGGGCGTCGAGCACGCGGCCGATCTGGCGGTCCATCGACGTCACGGCCTCGCCGTAGCGCCGCATCGCGTGATCGAGCGCGAAGGGCGTCAGGTGCACGTACTGCGCGTCCGTCCAGTGCGACCAGGGGTGCGCGCCGATGGGCAGCGTCACGGGGACCCGCGCGTAGCGTCCGCGCTCCGGCCGGTCCGGCGTGAAGGGCGCGTGCACGTTCTTGTGGGAGATCAGCAGCGAGAAGGGGGCGTCCCCCACCGCGTCGAGGAAGGCGAGCGCGCGGTCCGTCAGCTCCTCCGCCATGTAGCGCTTGCGCGAAGGCTCCGGCCGGCCGTCCACGACGAGCGGGCCGTTCTCGTACGAGCCCTGGCCGCCGAAGTCCGTGAAGGTGACGAAGTGCTCGACGCCGCGAAGCTCGGGCAGGTGGCCGGGCATGTGCCACTTGCCCACGAAGGCGTTCCGGTAGCCGCGTTGGGCCAGGTACTCGAAGTAGGTCCGGTTCTCGTCGCTCCACGGGGTGAAGTTGTTGACGACGCCGTGCCCGCGCACGTCCACGCCGGTCAGCAGCGACGCACGCGAAGGGCTGCAGAGCGACGAGGTCACGAAGGCGTTCTCGAACACGACCCCCTCGGCGGCGAGCCGATCGAGGTTCGGGGTCTCGATGAACGGATGGCCGGCGTGGCCGCTCGCGTCGTGGCGGTGGTCGTCGGAGTAGATCACCACGAGGTTGGGCGGCGGCGCCGGGGCCGGCGCCACCGAACCCGCCGGTAGCGGTCCGGGACGCGCGGCCGGCTCCGGCAGCAGCCCCTGCTGGAAGAGGCGGTGGTAGCCGGTCGAGAACGGCAGGAACCAGACGGCCGAGAGCAGCGGATTGCCCACCACGAGCACGACCCCCACGAGGGCGAGGGCGTCGCGCAGGCGCAGCCAGGGAGCGCCCCGCCGGGCCCGGCGCCAGGCGCGCCCGGCGAGCTCGAGGACGCCGATCTCGAGCGCGAGGAGCTGGAACAGCGCCGTGACCGGCGGCGAGAGCGAGAGCCACACGGATTCCGCGAGCGGGTGGCCCGCCAGGCGGAAGGCGACCTCCGTGAGCCACCAGAGCCCGGCGGGCAGCAGCGGGATCGCGATGCGCGCGGCGGGCCCGGCGCGCGCCCGGAACGCGAGCGGATGGAGCAGCAGCGGGGCGCCCGCGAGCAGCGCGAAGTAGGCGACGCCGAGGCCGCGCAGCGTCTCGGCCGTGAGCCCGAACGCCGGCCCCGCGTCGAGCCCGCGCGCGAGCCCGGCCAGCAGCGCCGCGACGGCCAGGGCGGGCACCAGCAGCTGGAAGCGTCGTCGCATGGTGGCGGGGACGATATCCTGCCCGGCGCAGCGATCCGAGGGAGGACGAACCCATGCCCGACCATCCCACCAATCCGAAAGTCCACCTCCACGATCGCTTCTTCTACGTGGATCCGCACCCGCAGTTCCGCTGGCTGCGCGAGGAGGCGCCCGTCTACTGGGACGAGACCGCGGACGGCGGCCTCTGGGGTGTGGCGCGCTACGACGACATCATGGAGGTCTCGCGGCGGCCGGAGATCTTCTGCTCGAGCAAGAGCTCGCGCCCGGAGCGCGACTCGTGGATCCCGTCGATGATCAACCTCGACGATCCGCAGCACAAGCGACGCCGCAACCTGGTGAACCGGGGCTTCACGCCGCGTCGGGTGGAGGCCCACGAGCCCATGCTCCGCAAGCTGACCCGCGAGCTCCTCGACGCCGTGTCGGCGCGGGGCGAGTGCGAGTTCGTGGGCGAGGTGGCGCAGTGGATCCCGATGGCCGTGATCGGCGACATGCTGGGCGTCCCGCGCGAAGACCACGCCACGCTGCTGCGCTGGTCGGACGAGCTGCTCGGGGGCGGCGAGCTGGCCGAGATCGAGAGCGACGAGGAGCGGCGCGCGCGACAGGCCGCCGTGGGAATCGAGTACTGGACCTACGCGCGGGCCATCATCGAAGACCGCAAGAAGCGCCCGCGCGAGGACCTGATGTCCATCCTCGTGAACGCGGAGCTCGACGGGGACCGCCTCAGCGAGGAGGAGATCCTGCAGGAGAGCCTGCTGATCCTGATCGGTGGCGACGAGACCACCCGTCACGTGATGACGGGCGGCCTGCTCGCGCTGATCGAGAACCCGGGCCAGAAGCGCAAGCTGGCGGCCGACCCGAAGCGGCACATGCTGAGCGCCGTCGAGGAGATGCTGCGCTGGGTGAGCCCCATCCAGAACATGAACCGGACGGCGACCCGCGACACGGAGCTGCGCGGCCAGAAGATCCGCGAGGGCGAGCGGCTGCTGCTGCTCTATCCCTCCGGAAACCGGGACGAGAGCGAGTTCCGCGAGCCGGACCGCTTCGACGTCACGCGTGAGCCGAACCGGCACGTGGCCTTCGGCGGCTTCGGCACGCACCACTGCCTCGGTGCCACGCTCGCGCGGCTCGAGCTCAAGGTGCTCTTCGAGGAGCTGCTGGCGCGCTTCCCGGACATCGACCTCGCTACGGACGATCCGCTCCCGATCCGCCCCAGCAACTTCATCGTGGGCCTGGAGCGGATGCCGGTGCGCTTCACGCCGGGGGGCTGAGCGCGCGCTCGCGGAACGCGCCGTGGCTCAGAGCGCGTAGTAGGCGCGGACCATCGCGAGCGCGGAGACCGCGAGCACCAGCGCCAGCGAGCCAGCGATGGCCCGCGCGAGCAGGCGCTCGGGCAGGCCCGGCAGGCGCGGGACGGCCACGAGGGCGAGCGGCAGGATCGGGAGCAGGTAGCGCCCCTGGAAGCCGAGGATCTTGTCGGCGCCCACCGGCGACCACCCCGCGTAGGCGAGCACGAGCAGGGCCAGGCTCGTCGCCCCGAACACGCAGAGCAGGCCCATCCGCGTCGCGTACGAGAGCCGGCCGCGATCCAACCCGGAGCTCGCCGCGACCGCCGCGAGCCCGAGGGCGGTCGCAGCCCCCGGGATCGAGACGTCGAAGTGGCCGAGGGAACCGACCAGCCCCTCGGTCCACGCGCGGGCGTGGAAGCGTGCCGTGTCCGCGAGGGCCGCCCCGAAGGCGAGCGGCTGCTCGAGCACGAAGCGGAGCTGCCGTAGCGGATTCGCGCCCTCCACCATGGCGGGCTCCTGCGCCGCCTGGAGCAGCGGCGCCCAGGCGAGGGCAGGGAGCGACGCCAACGCGAGCGCCGCGCCCGTGGCTCCGATGCGCACCGCCCACGGGCCGGGCAGCAGCAGACACGCCGATGCGATCGGGGCGTAGCCCGGCTTCGCGAGGCCCACCGCGAGCGCCGCCGCGAGCAGGCGGCCGCGCCCGCCCCGGGCCGCGCTCCGGAGCCACTCGGCCACGAACCAGAAGATCGCCACCTGCGTCGGGGGGTCGGCCGAGACCGAGGCGGCCTGGAACACCGACATCGGCAGCAGCGCGACCGCCGCGAGCAGCCAGCGCTGCGAGGGCGCGATCGCGAGGCACAGCCAGATCCCCCCGAGCCAGAAGGCGAGCCCACCGAGGCGCGCCAGCAGCAGGCCGGCCCCGGCCGACAGCTCGAGCGCGCGCGCCAGCCAGAGGCCTGGCAGGTAGGGCGCGTAGAGGTGAGGGGGGTAGGGCGTGAGGATGCGCACCGGCTGGAAGCGGTCGGGATCGAGGTGCCCGCCGAGACGGCCCCAGAGCTCGCTCGGAGCGTGCAGCGGTGCGCGACGGCCGGCACCGAGCACGAGCTTCCACTGGTACTCGTGGTCCGTGTAGTGACGGCCGCGCGGGTGGAGGTGGGCGATGTCCCAGGGCACCGAGGCCGCGTGCCCGGGCGCCTCTCCCACCACGCGCCACCAGCCGCCGCTCACCAGCCAGGCGCGTCCGTGATGCCGGGATTCGTCGGGCGGGTCGTGCGGGGGCGTCACCAGCGCGAAGAACAAGCCGAAGGCCCCGGCCAGCACCAGGAACACCCGCCGCGGCGAAAGCCTTCCGCCTCCGAGCGCGCGCGCGGCCGCAGCGTCGGTCGGAGCGGGCGCAGCGCCAGCGGTCATCGCGCGCAGAACCTACCACGCGGCCCCGGCAGCCTACGCGGCCGGCGCAAGCGAAGTATGTTCGAGCACTGGAGGCCGGAAGTCTTGAGCGGGAGCGAAGTCCACCGTTCCGGCCTCCCGCGCGGCGTCGTGGCGCTCGGCTTCGTGAGCCTCTTCATGGACGTCTCCTCCGAGATGGTCCATGCGGCGCTGCCGCTCTTCCTGACCATTGGCCTCGGAGCCAGCGCCCTCGCCGTCGGCCTGATCGACGGCATCGCGGAGGCCACGGCGTCGCTCACCAAGGTGTTCGCCGGCGCGGCGAGCGACTGGTTCGGGCGCCGCAAGCCGTTCGCGCTGGTGGGCTACGGCCTGGCCGCGCTGTCGAAGCCCCTCTTCCCGCTGGCGACGGGCGTCGGCACGGTGCTGCTGGCGCGATTCATCGACCGCATCGGCAAGGGCATCCGCGGAGCGCCCCGCGATGCCCTGATCGCGGACCTCACGCCCGCGCCGCAACGCGGCGCGGCCTATGGGCTGCGCCAGGCGCTCGACACCGTCGGCGCCATGCTCGGCCCGGCGCTGGCCCTGGTGCTGCTCTCGGCCACCGCCGAGGACTACCGGCTCGTGTTCTGGGTTGCCGCCGCCCCCGCCGCCGTCGCCGTGGCGCTGCTCAGCGTCGCCGTCCACGAGCCGGAGCGGTCCGTCGAGGCGCGGTCGCCCCGGGCGCCGATCCGGCGCGCCGAGCTGGCACGGCTTCCCACGGCGTTCTGGGGCGTGGTGGCCTTCGGCGGCGTGTTGACGCTGGCGCGCTTCAGCGAGGCCTTCCTGGTGCTGCGGGCAGCCGACGTCGGCCTCGCGGCCGCACAGGCGCCGCTCGCGCTCGTCGCCATGAACGCCGGCTACGCCGCGACGGCCTACCCGCTCGGCCGTCGCTCGGACCAGGGCCGCTGGCCGGTCGCCGCGTTCGGCGTGGGCTGCCTCGTGGCGGCGGATCTCGTGCTCGCGTTCGCAGCGGGCCGCCCGGCGCTCGCCCTCGGCGGCGCGCTCCTCTGGGGGGTGCACATGGGCGCTACCCAGGGTCTGCTGAACGCCATCGTCGCCGACCACGCACCGGAGAACCTGCGCGGCACGGCCTTCGGCATCTTCAATCTGGTCGTCGGCATCCTGCAGCTCGCCGCGAGCCTCGCGGCGGGCGCCCTCTGGTCGAGCTTCGGCCCTCCCGCGACCTTCGCCGCCGGCGCCGTCTTCGCCGGCCTCGCCCTCCTGGCCCTCCTCGCCCGAGCGGGGACGTTCGTCAAGAAGTCAAGACGCGGGCCCGGCGGCGTCTAGATCATCCGCCCCGCGCCGCGCAGCGCGCGCTCCGCGTCGGCGACGAGGTCGCGCAGCACGTCGGTGGCCGGCCGGATCGCACCGATCATGCCGATGCCCTGGCCGGCGAAGCCCGGCGCCACGTCGCCGCGCTCGGCCGCGAACGCCGCCGCCTGCACCGGCCCGGCGACCGCGCCCTGGAACGGCATCGGCAGCGGCTCGAGGCCCGAGGCCGCCATCGCGTCCGTCCACTTCGAGCGGATCATGCGCGCCGGCTTGCCCGTGATGGCGCGGCTCACCACCGTGCCCTCCTCGGTGGCCTCGACGATCGCCTTCTTCTGGAACTCGAAGATGCCGGCCTCCGGGGTGGCCAGGAACGCGCTCCCCACCCAGGCGCCCTCGGCCCCGAGCATCAGGGCGGCGGCGATTCCCCGGCCGTCGCTGATGCCGCCCGCACCGAGCACCGGAATCGGCGCCACCGCGTCCACGACCTGCGGGATCAGCGCCATCGTGCCGATCGGCGAGTTGTGGCCGCCCGCGTCGTGCCCCTGCGCCACGATCGCGTCGACGCCCGAGGCGGCGACCTTGCGCGCGTGCCGCACGGCGCCGACCACCGCCATCACCTTGGTGCCGTTCGCGCGCAGCCGCTCCATGTAGGGGCCCGGGTCGCCGAGGCCCGAGGCGTAGACGGGCACGCGCTCCTCGATCACCACCTTCATCTGGGCGGCGAAGAAGTCCTTGGTGAAGGCGCCGAGGCGCCCCCCCGCCCGCGGCGCCGGCGCCTCGAGCCCCTCCTTCTCCATGAACTCGCGCGCGAACGCCATCATCTCGGGCAGCCGCTCCTGGGGCGAGGGGCCGGTCTTCTGCTTGTAGCTCTCGCGCTGAACCGAGGCCGGCAGCAGCGTGTCCACGCCGAAGGGCTTGTCGGTCAGCTCGCGCGTCTTGCGCACCCAGGCGCGCAGCTCGTCGGGCGAGCAGGCGGCGGCGCCGAGGATGCCGAGGCCCCCGCCGTTCGAGACCGCGGCCGCGAGGGCGGGCGTGCTGGCGCCGCCCATGCCCGCCAGCACGATCGGCACCTCGATGCCGAACAGCTCGCAGATTCGCGTGTGCAGACTCATCCGAGCTCTCCTGGGAACGCGCGCGCGAGCGCGGCGTCGTCGAGGTCGAGCAGGTGCTCGACCCAGCGGTGGAAGCGCTGCCCGCCGCCCTCGTTGCGGCCGAACAGGACGTCGCGGTTGGCGCCCGTCGCGAGCGCGCGCTGCTGGCGCAGGCCCGTCGCGTAGTCCTCCTCGCGCACCACGTAGCCGAGCAGCTCGAACATCTTGTCGGCCGCCGCGCGCCGCTCCTCGTCGGGCTCGTCCTCGAGCAGGTAGGACTGCACGGTGATCGACTCGCCGACGCTCCGGCCGGGGAAGAGCTGCGAGACCAGCACGCCTCGACCGCCGGCGTCGAAGGTCGCGATCGAGACGTGCGGGAAGATCGTCCACACCCCGGCCGTGAGGTAGCGCGTGTCCCACTCCGCCTCGGGCTTGCCCTCGAGCTTCGTGAGCAGCGGGTTCGGCGAGTCGACGCGCTGGTGCGGGCCGAACGCATAGTAGAGCGCGCGGTTCGGGAAGTCGGAGCCGAACGTGTTCTTGTGGAGGATCGGCAGGTGGTAGAGATCGAGGTAGCCGTCGTAGGCGATCTTCCAGTTCGGGCCCGCCACCTCGCGGCGGCCGACCAGGTGCCAGTCGGCGAAGCCGAAGCTCTCGAGCAGCGCGTCGTAGCCGCAGAGGAAGCGGTCGATGTCGAGCGCCGAGTGCGGGTCGAGCGTCACCCAGATCAGGCCGGCCCGCTCCGCGACGGGCAGTGCCGTGAGCGCGTGACAGGCCGGGTCGACCTCCCCGAAGTCCTCGGGCGAGAGGATCCCGACCAGCGCGCCTTTCTCGTCGTAGGTCCAGGCGTGGTAGGGGCAGACGAAGCGGCGCGCCCGGCCGGTGCCGTCGAGGACGACCTGCGCGCCTCGGTGGCTGCACGTGTTCAGGAAGGCCCGGACTGCGCCGTCGCTGCCGCGCGCGATCAGCACCGGAACCTCCGCGGCCACGAGCGCCTTGTAGCTGCCCGGGTCGGGGAGCTCGCAGGAGAGGGCCAGCACCAGCGGCAGGCGCCGGAAGATCCGGTCCCGCTCCCGCTCGAAGCGCGCCGGGTCGAGGTAGTGCGCGGCCGGCACGCGGGCGACCTCCGCCGCCTGGTCGATCGTGCCCGCGGCCACGTGGGCCAGGTTGTGACGCGCCATCGCGACGAGCCGGGCGTGGGCGGGGGTTTGATCCACGGCACGGACTGTGCCACGACATGGGGCTCACAGAAAGCGCCCCCGAGCCGCGGGCACGCGGTGGGGGACCTCGAGCCGCGGGGACGCGGCGGTCGTCAGGAGGCACGGATGCAGCTCTCTCTGGAAGGCAAGGTCGCCCTCGTCACCGGCGGCTCGCGCGGCATCGGCAAGGGCATCGCCCGCGCCTACGCCGAGGCGGGCGCCCGCGTGATGATCACCTCGCGCAAGGCCGAGGTCTGCGCCGAGGCCGTGAAGGAGATCGGGCACGGCGCCGTCTTCGAGGCCGGCAACATCGGCCGCCCGGAGGACGCCGGGCGCGTGATCGACGCGACGCTCGACCAGCTCGGCGGCCTCGACATCCTGGTCAACAACGCCGCCGCGAACCCCTACGCGGGCCCGACCATCGACGTGCCGCTCCCGGCCTGGGAGAAGACGCTCTCGGTGAACATCACGGCGCCGCTCGTCTGGACCCAGCTCGCCTGGCAGCGGCGGATGAAGGAGCACGGCGGCGCCGTCATCAACATCTCGAGCGTCGGCGGCCTCGGCACCAACCCGATCCTCGGCGTCTACGACGTCACCAAGGCGGCGCTCATCCACCTGACCAAGCAGCTCGCCGCCGAGCTCGGCCCGAAGGTGCGCGTGAACGCCATCGCGCCCGGGCTGATCAAGACCGATTTCGCCCGCGTGCTCTGGGAGAAGGGGCGGGGCGACGAGGTGGCGAAGGCCTACCCGCTCAAGCGCCTCGGGGAGCCGGAGGACGTGGCGGCGTCGGCACTCTACCTGGCGTCGGACGCCGCGAGCGGCTGGATCACCGGCCACACCGTCGTGCTCGACGGCGGCGGCCTGATCGGCTTCGGGCGCGTAAGCTAGGCGGCCATGCCGAAGCTCTCCTACACGCGCGAGGAGCTGCTCCGCTCTCACCCCTATGCGCGACCGCAGGTCGAGAACGGCCAGCGCCTGCACGGCGGCTTCGACGCCGCCGGCCGTTACGTCCCGCCGCGGATGCTCGAACGGGCGCCGGCGATCGAGGCGTGGACGCAGGCGCTGCGCGCACGCGGCGGCGACCTGCTGCCGGCCGATTCCTCGCTGCTCGCGGGCATCCGCTACCCGAACGAGGCGCAGCAGAAGCTCCTGATCCGCGAGGGCCTCGGCCAGACCTTCTGGAACTCACTCACCATCACCGGGCGCATCGAGGCCCGGGGCCGCGTGCTCGCGGACATGACGTTTCCGGAGTTCGGCCCGGCCGTCGTGGAGGACGTGGGCGAGATGGCCGTCGGCCACCTGAACCGCGGGCTCCTCGAGGCGCATGGCCTCGACGAGGGCGGTGAGCCGGGCGTGGGCGGCCACGACCAGATGTGGTTCGCGCTGCGGGATCTCGCCTTCGGGCCGACCGACTACCCGGAGCCGGTGATCCCGAACATCGCGCGGCCCGAGTCCGAGGCGGTCGAGTTCCCCGGAATTCCGCTCGCGATCCAGCGCACCATCTACTTCCTCGCGAACCTCCTGATGATCGAGTTCCGCGCCGAGCGCGGCTTCGCCTTCACCGAGAACCTGCTGCGCGACCCGGAGCTGTTCGCGGACCGCCGTAGCGAGGCGGAGCGCGCCGCCGAGATCGTGGGTCGCATCCGCGCCGACGAGGAGATCCACGTCCGCTCGCTGCGCCTCTATCTGGGCGAGATCCAGACGCTCCACTTCGAGACTGGCGACGGCGGTCGCACGTCCGGCGCCGAGATCGTGGATGCCCTCTGGGGCGGGATCGTGCAGTGGGCCACGGTCGAGCAGCCGAAGCTGGCTGCCGAGCAGCAGAAGAAGCTCCTGACGGAGCGCATCCTCGCCCACCGCGAGGGGCCGCGGATCCTCGAAGCGTTCCACCGCCTCGCCGAAGCCGCCTGAGGCGCCGTGCGGGCACTCCGCTTCACCCTGGCGCTCGTGCTCGTTCTCGCGACGGGCGTGCCCCTCCTCGCGTTCGTGACCGCGCGCATGGCGCTGGACCGCGAGCTCCACCACACGCGCGCGACCGCAGCGCTCCCGCGCCTCTCGGCCGAGACGCCCGACGGCTTCGTCCGCATCCCGGCGCGCGGCCTCGAGTTCCGCGCGCGCGTCGCGAACCTGGCGGGCCGCGGCAGCGGCCTGCTCCTGCTCCACGGCTTTCCCGAGACCTCGGGCATGTGGGAACCGCTGATCGAGGCGGCGGCCGCCGCGGGCTTCCGCTTGGTGGCGTACGACCAGCGCGGCTACAGCCCCGGGGCGCGGCCGGACACGGTGGAGGCGTATCGGCTGCCCGAGCTCCAGGCCGACGCGCTGGCCGTGGCCGACGCCGTCGGCTTCGAGCGCTTCCACCTCGTGGGGCACGACTGGGGCTCGGTCGTCGGCTGGAGCGTCACGGGAGGCGAGCCGGCGCGGGTGCTCTCGTGGACGTCGCTCTCGATCCCCCACGTTGGCGCGGTCGCGGCGGCGCGCGAGCCCGGGCCGCCGCCCCTCTACGTGCGCGTGCTCCGGACGCGCGGCCTCGCCGAGACGCTGCTCGGCGCCTTCGACTTCGCGCTGCTGCGCGCCGGCTGGGACGCGATGCCGCCGGCGCTGATCGACGAGTACCTCGCCGTGCTGCGCGAGCCCGGCGCCCTCACCGCTGCGATCCGCTGGTACCGCGCGCTCCCGCTCGAAGCGGGCCCGACGGATCTCGTCCCCCCGAAGGTCGGGACGCCCGTGCTCTACGTCTGGGGCAACCGCGACCTGCCGGTCTTCGTCGGCCCGCGCGTCCAGGCCGCGCACGCGCGCTTCATGACGGGTCCCTTCGAGTCGATCGAGCTCGACGCCGGCCACTGGCTGATGCAGGAGGAGACGGAGGCGGTGGTCGCCGCCGTGCTCCGGCACCTCGAGCGCTTCGACCCGCGCTGAGCGGGCCGGGCACACGGCGGGCGCACGCGGGCGCCCGCCGTGGCCAGGAGTCCGCGCGCTACGGCGTGAGGCCGCCGTAGATCGACTGGATCGCGGCGGCGGCGGGGCCGCCCGCCGTCATGTCACCGTCCATGGGGGTGATCGAGATCTTGTTCGCGTGATGCGCGTCCGTGTCGGCGTTCTTCTCCGTGTCCGGGCCGGCGGGGAAGATCACGCCGACGCCGACCGAGCAGGTCTGGCCGTCCGCCAGCGACGCACAGTTCGCGAGCGCCGGGATGCCGGGCGTCGAGCCAAAGCCCAGGTTCCGATCGTAGAGCGGGAGCTCGAGATCGGAGCGATCGGCCAGCTTCGTGATCGAAACCCCCGTGATGGCCGCGTAGGGCACCGGGAAGTTCACGTTGAGCAGCTTCACGCCCTTCGGCAGCAGGGTCGGCTGGGCCTGCATCGTCGCGATCACGCTCACGATGAACTGGGCGGCGGCCGGGTAGGAGGCGAGCGTCGAGCCGAAAACCGGGTTCTCGGAGATCAGGATGCCGACGCTGCCCGCGATGGCCGGGACGCCGCTGAAGGCGGCCTGGAGCGCGGCCCCGACGGTGCCCGAGGTGTTCGAGGTGGGCTTGCTCATGTTCTGGCCCTGGTTGAGCCCCGACACGATCAGGTCCGGCTTCACGTTCTGGAGCACGACGTTGAGCCCGGCCTTGAGGCTGTCCACCGGCGTGCCACCGAAGCGGCCCGGGACGGTGGGCGCCGCCAGCGAGTACTGGATGCCGCAGGCGTCGGTGCTGACGCGCATGAGCGCCATCGCGCTCGAGGAGCTGAAGACGCCCGTGTTGATCGAGCCGCCGCGACCGCTCTGGTCGGTGGCCGGCGCGACCAGGGTGACCTGGTGGCCCGCGTTGCAGAGCGCCGCGCGCATGGCCTGGATGCCGGGGGCCGCCTGCCCGTCGTCGTTGGTGAGCAGGACGTTGAGGGCGCTCGCGGCGCCGGGGGCAGCGGCGAGCGCCAGGGCGAGAGCAAACCTGGAGATGAAACGCATGTGGGTTCCTCGGTTGGGTGCGCCCGCGAGCTGCGGGGCGGCGCATCCTGCGGCCGCAGCGCCGGCGCCGTCTACTCGCCATTCCGGGCCCGAGGCCATCGTGCAACTCGCTGCAATCGCTAGTGAATCGAGGCACCTCCCGGGCTCGGCCCGGGGCGCTCACGTTTTCCGGTCACGGGGGCGTAGTAGAATCGACGCATGCCGAATCGGGGTCTCGATCCGAGGCATGCCCCGAAGCAGCTCCGCTCGCATGCCATCGTCAGCGCCATCGTCGAGGCCGGCAGGTGTCTGCTCCGCGAGAAGGGTGCGGGGAGCCTGACGACGAACCGCATCGCGGAGCGCGCCGGCGTCTCGATCGGCTCGCTGTATCGCTACTTCCCGAACCGCGACGGGATCCTGGCTGCGATCTACGACGCCGACACGACGCGCGAGGTGGCCGACCTCCGCGCCGCTCCCGACTGGACGACCGACAGCCCGCCGCTGCAGGAGGCCGTCGTCGCCATCGTCGATTTCCAGCTCGAGCGCCAGCGTCGGCTGCTCGCGCTGGGGCAGGACTTCTACCGCGAGCATCACGGCGCGTTCACGCTCGGCTCGCGCATGGGCCCGCGCGAGCTCGAGCAGCGCATGCTACAGCTGCTCCAGCGTCACGCCGACGCCGTCCGCGTTCGCGATCCCGAGGAGGCCGCCTTCATGCTCGCCCGCGGCGCCTCCGCGATCGTTCGGCGCGCGCTCGAGGAGCGGCCGGAGAAGCTCTCGTCGCCCGCGTTCCGGCAGGAGCTGATCGACCTGCTCAGCTGCTATCTGACGGCGCAACGGCCGCCGCGCTAGCCGTGCGACGGCGATTCATGCGGTAGCGTCCAGCCCTGCTCCGCTTCGTCGTGCGGTAGCGTTTCCGTGACCCCCGGGGTGGCCTGTTCGCTTCCTCAGGGATAGGAGCCCTCCATGGAATGGATGACCGAGATCACCCTGGTCGCGGTCTGCCTCGTGCTCTCGGCCTTCTTCTCTGGGAGCGAGACGGCGTTGCTGCGTATCGCCGGCCACGAGGTCGAGGAGGAGGCGCGCGCGATGCGTGGCCCCACCGCGCTCGCGATTCGAGACCTGCTCAGTCACACCTCGCGCCTGCTGGTCACGATCCTGCTCGGGAACAACCTGGTGAACATCCTCGGCGCGGCGACCGCCTCGGCCCTGGCCGTGCGCATGCTCGGTGAGGCGACCGGCATCTTCGTGGCCACGGTGAGCATGACGGTCGTGGTGCTGATCTTCTGCGAGGTGCTGCCCAAGGCCGCGGCGGCCCGACACCCGCGCCGCGTCGCACGCGTCGTGGGGCTGCCGATCTACGTGCTCCACCAGATGCTGCGTCCGCTGCACCTGCTCTTCGACCGCATCATCGAGCCCGTGGTGAAGCGCGTGGGGGGAGACGGCGAGCCGTCGAAGCACAGCTCGTCGGAGGCGGTGCTGCGCATGGCGCGCGGGGTCCGCGACAGCGCGCCCGAAGGCACGCCGCTGGCGATCATCGGCGCGGCCGCCGGGGCCGCCGACATGACGGTCGAGGAGATCATGGTCCCGCGCGCCGAGATCGCCGCCTTTCCCAACACGATCGAGCCCGCCGAGCTGCTCGAGCGGATCCTCGAGGAGCGCTACACGCGGGTCCCGATCTTCGAGGGATCGATCGACCGCGTGGCCGGCGTCGTGCACCTGAAGGACCTCGTGGAGCTCGTACGCGCACGGGAGCGCGAGCAGACGAGAGGGCTGGTGGACATCCTGAAGCCGGTGATCCGCGTACCGGGCCGGAAGCCCATCCTCCAGCTGCTCACCGAGATGCAACGGGCCTTCGTGCACATGGCCATCGTGAAGGACGCGGCGGGAGTGACGCTCGGCATCGTGACCCAGGAGGACATCCTCGAGGAGATCGTGGGGGAGATCCGGGACGAGTTCGATCTCGAGGAGCTCGACGCGGTCGAAGGCGTGTCGGAGGACACCTACCGCAGCCTCGGACGGGTCAAAGTGCTCGACTTCAACCGCACCACCGAGTGGGACATTCCGGCCGAGCGGGGGGACTCGCTCGGGGGGCTCGTCTTCAACACCCTGGGCCATGCGCCGCGGCGTGGCGAGGTCGTCACGCTGCCGGGCTACGAGTTCACCGTCGAGGACGTCTCCGGCAGCCGGATCACGCGGCTCCGCGTGCGTCGCGTGCCCACGGAGACGTAGGCGCGCTCAGCGACTCGAGAACACGCCCGGGATGTCGAACAGCGAGCCGGCGCTGAGCCCCAGGTCGACCACGAAGTCGGCGCCGCTACAGCCCAGCGATTCGTCCGACGCCAGGAACACCACCATTCCGACCACGTCCTCGGAGCCGCGGCTCCGGCCGCCGGCCGGCGAGGGGAAGGGGCGCAGGGAGGTGCCGGGCTCCGGCGCCCGGACCAGCCGCGGTCCGATCATCGAGCCGTGCATCTCGGGGTTGCCCATCAGCGGGCAGACCAGGTTCGCGCGAACCCCATGGCGGCCGTTCTCGAGCGCGGTCACGCGCGTGAGGCCACGCAGCGCGAACTTCGACGCCGTGTAGGCGACGTTCCCCGGGAAGGCGTGCAGGCTGTTGATCGAGCCCACGTTCACGATGGCGCCGCCACCGTCCGCGCGCAGCAGCGGCAGGCAGGCGCGGATGCCGAGGAAGGGCCCGGTGCAGTTCACCCGCAGCACCGTCTCGAAGACGTCGGGTGGCGTGTCCTCGATCGCGGAGAGGTGGAGCACCGCGGCGTTGTTGACGAGCACGTCGAGGCGCCCCTCGTGCGCGCGCAGCGCCTCGACCGCCGCCTGCCAATCGGCCTCGGCCGTCACGTCCAGGTGCTGGTAGCGGGCCGCCTCGCCGAGCGCGTCGGCGAGGGCGGCGCCGGCCTCGTCGTTCAGGTCCGTCGCCACGACGCGGGCGCCTTCGGCCACGAACCGCCTCGCGATCTCGGCGCCGGTGCCGCGCGCGGCGCCCGTCACGAGCGCCACCTTGCCCTCGAGTCTGGCCACCACCGCTCCTCCCTCCGAGCGGGCTACGGTACATCGCTCCGCAAGCGAGGGGACGCCCATGCCGCCGACCGCCCGGGATGCCGCGATCGAGACCGCCCGCCGCTATCTGGCGGCGCTCGTCCACCACGACGCCGCGAGCGTCCCGCTCGCACCCGAGGTCCGCCGCATCAACAACGGGGAGCTCGGGGCCGAGGGCGCCGATGCGCTGCGCGCGATCCTGCGGCGCGAGCCGGTCGCCGAGACGAGCGCCGAGCGCTGGCTCGTGGATGGCGAGCAGGCGATCGTCTTCTACGACCTCGAGCACGACGCCGGGGCGGGAGCGGGCAAGCCCGGGCCGCGCGAGAAGTGGATGCCCGTCTACGTCGGGGAGCGCTTCGCGGTCCGGGACGGGCGCATCGCCGAGATCGAGGTCGTCTACTTCGGCGACGCCGCGCGCAAGCCGCGCCCCGAGCGGCCGGCCCCGAGGCGGACGGCGCGAGCGGCGACGCCTCGCCCGCAGGTCGTCGGCGCCTGCCAGGCCTACCTGGACGCGCTCGTCAGCCACGACGCCCGCGCGGTGGCGCTCGCGGCCGACTGCTGGCGGGTCGAGAACGGCGGCGACACCGGGAGCTCGGGCGAGGCCATCGCGAAGGGCCTCGAGTCGCCCGTCATGCAGATGGTGGCCGGGGTCGACGACGTCCGCTGGTACGTCGAGGGCGACGAGGCCGCCGCCTTCTTCAACCTGCGCATCCAGGCCGGCGAGCGGCGCGGCAGCTGTCGGATCGCCGAACGCTTCCGCGTCCGCGACGGCGAGCTCATCGAGATCGAGTCGGTGGTGTCGAGCCCGGTGTTCGACGACTCATGAGAAGCCGATCGACAGCAGGTTCTCGACCGGGCGGTAGGGCTCCTCGAGGTAGGCGACGTCCTCGGGGGCGAGCGCGATTTCGGTGGCCGCGATCAGCTGCTCGAGCTGCTCGACGCGCGAGACGCCCACGACGGGCGACGTGATGCCGGGCTTGCCGAGCAGCCAGGCGAGCGACACCTGCGCCGGGGTGAAGCCGTGCTTCTCGGCCACCTCCACCACGCGCTTCGCGACGTCGAACACGAAGTCGCCCCGGTAGAGCGCTTCGGTGCGGGCGCGGTCGCCGCCCTTGCTGCGGCTCGTCGTCCCCTCGTCGAGGCTGCCCCGATACGAGCCGGTGAGGATGCCGCGCGCGAGCGGGGACCACGGCATCAGCGCGATGCCGGTCGAGACGCAGTACGGGTTCATCTCGCGCTCTTCCTCGCGGTAGACGAGGTTGTAGTGGTTCTGCATCGAGACGAACTTCGTCCAGCCGTTCATCTGCGCGGTGAGCTGGAGCTCGGCGAACTGCCACGCGAACATCGACGAGCCGCCGAGGTAGAGCACCTTGCCGGCCTTCACGACGTCGTGCAGCGCCTCGAGCGACTCCTCGATCGGCGCGCGGGCGGCGCCCGGCGCACCGTGCGGGTGGCGGTGGATGACGAGGTGATCGACGTAGTCGTGGCCGAGGCGCTGGAGGCACGCGTCCACCGCCTCCACCACGTGCTTGCGCGAGAGGCCGCCCTGGTTGGCGCCGGCGCCCACCGGCATCGAGATCTTCGTCGCGAGCACGTACTGGTCGCGCGGCGCGAGCTCGCGCAGCAGCTGGCCCACGACCTTCTCGCAGGCCCCGAGGCCGTACATGTTCGCGCAGTCGAAGGTGAAGAGGCCCGACTCGAGCGCCTTCTCGAAGATGGGCCGCGCCTCGTCGATGCCGAGCGTCCAGTCGCCCTGGTGCCCGCGGCCGGGCTCTCCGAAGTTCATGGTGCCGAGCGTGAGGCGCGAGATGCGCAGGCCCGCGCGCCCGAGCTGGACGGCCTGGAGCTTTCCCATGGCTACTTCGGCTCCGTGGTGCGGTAGTCGCCGAACGGCTTGTCGCGCTCCTGGAGCGCACTGGTGAGACCCCCCTCGCGCACCTTCTTCATGAAGTCGAACATGCTCTTCTGGTGCGTGCCGAGGGCGCAGAGCTCGGTGCCCATGCGGATGGCGGTGCGCATCCCCATCACCTCCATCTGCCGGTGTACGAGGCGCTTGTTGAGCTGGACGAGGTCCGGCGGGAGCTGCGCGATGCGCTCGGCCATCTCGACCACCTTTGCTTCGAGCTGGTCGAGCGGGTAGGCGCGCGTGGCCCAGCCGAGCTCGGCCGCTTCGCTTCCCGAGATCGAGTCGCCGGTGAGCATCATCTCCATGCCGATGCGCATGCCCATCAGCCACGGGTGGAAGTGCATGTCCGGCACGCCGAAGCGCACCGCCGGGTAGCCGATCTTGGCGTCCTCGGCGCAGTAGACGAGGTCGCAGCCCGTCGCGAGCTCGCTGCCGCCGGCCAGGCAGTAGCCGTGCACCTGCGCGATGACGGGCTTGGCGAGATCCCAGATGCTCATCCAGCCGCTGGTGACGTGGCGCGGCCAGTGGCCGTCGCCGCCCGCCGTGTAGTACGGGAGCTCCTGGCCCTCGTTGCCGCCGCCGAGCTCGTAGCCGGCCGAGAAGCACTTGCCGGCGCCGCGCACGATCTGGACGTGGATCTCGGGGTCGCCGTCGCCCTCGACCAGCGCGTTCAGGATGCCGCCGCGGAGCGCATGGTTGAGCGCGTTGCGCTTCTCGGGGCGGTTCAAGGTGACGCGTCGGACGTGCGGCGCGGGGTTGTCGACGAGGACGACGGGGTCGGACACGGGGGGGCCTCCAGGTGAAGCGGGAAGGATGGCGCGTTCGGCGCGCGGGCGCCTGCGGGGCGGGGCAGCCAGGAGAACCGGGCCTTCGGCCCAGTTTGTTCGTCGGTAGCCGCGCTGCGGCTACCGCCGGACCGTCTGCTCCAGCAGCTGGGCGTTCGGGACGCTCCACTCCCGCTGGCCGTCGCGGAGCAGCGTGTCGGTCGCGCCGACCCGTGCCACCACCCCGCGCTCCCCGCCGACCTCGACGAAGGCCTCGCGCGGGAGCGACTGCCGCAGGAAGTGCCCGGCCAGGATGTGCGTGATGATCGGGCGAGCGCCGAGCGCGAAGGCCAGGCCCGCCGAGAAGCCGGCCGCCGCGAGCAGGGCCGTGAGCGGCACCACCAGCACCTGCGTATCGAGGCCGAGCTGCTCGATGGAGATCACTGCCACGAGCGCCGCCGTGAGCGCCTGCACCACGAGGCCCGCACGCGCGGCGCCTCCGAAGCCCGCCGCCGCGACGGCCGAGCCCGCCAGCCCGCCGACGAAGCGGGCGAAGAGCAGGCCCAGCAGCAGGATCAGGCCCGCCCCGATCAGGTTCGGGATGAACGCGATCACGCGATCGATCGTGGTCGTGACTGCCTCGAGGCCGAGCGTCTCTACGCTCGAGAGCACGAAGGTCAGCATCAGCAGCCAGAACAGCAGGCGCGCGATCAGACCGGAGGCGGTGAGGGTGAGCCCGGTGCGCTCGAAGACCTCCGCGAACCCGAGCCGAACCGACGCCCGATCGACGCCGACCGTCTTCAGCAGACGGCCCGCGGCGATCTCCACCGAACGTGAGATCAGCCAGCCGAGCGCGAGGATCACGAGCGCGCCCAGCAGGCTCGGCAGGAACGCGGCCACGGTGGTCCCCAGCTCGGTCAGGGCGCCAACCGCAACCTCACGCCAGGCATCCACGTCGAAAATGCTCCGCATCGCTCTTCCTCCTGGTCGGCACGATCGTGCCGGCGTTGCGCAGGGGGGTGACCCACCCGCACTACGAGATTGCCTGGGTCCCCGAAGCCGCGCATCCTCCGGGTTCAGGAGACCGAGGAGAGCCCATGACCCTCACGCGAACGCTCGCCGATGCGCTGTTGCAGTCCTACCCCGGACGCGCCGCGCTCGTCCTGGACGCGCTCGAGCCGGCCGGGACCGTCGACATCCTGGGTCAGGGTGACGCGGAGGAGGCCGCCGAGGTGCTGCGCCGCCTCTCGCCCCAGCGGGCCCGCCATGTCCTGTCGTCGCTGCCGCGCGCGCGCGCCGCTGCACTGCTCGATCGCCTGGAGCTGGACGAAGCCGCACGTTCCCTGCGGCTCGTCGACGGCCCGGTTCGCGCGGAGCTCGAGGGCGAGCTCGAGCCGAAGCGTGCGCGCGCGCTTCGTGCGCTGCTGGCGTTCCGCGAGGGAACCGCGGGCGCGTTGATGGACCCCGAGGTGCTTGCGCTTCCGCAGGGCCTCACGGCGGGTACGGCCCTCGAACGGGTCCGCGCCGAGCCCGAGCACGCCCGCTACAACCTCTACGTCGTCGACGAGGAGCAGCGCCTCGTCGGCGCCCTCAACCTGCGCGAGCTGTTCCTGGCCGAGCCCACGCGCACGCTGGGGGAGATGATGGTGACCGCACCCCAGCGACTTCCGGCCGATGCGGAGGCCGCCCAGGTGGTGAGCCACCCCGGCTGGAAGGAGGTGCACTCGCTCCCCGTCGTCGACGGGCAGGGCCGCTATCTCGGCGCGATCCGCTACCGAAAGCTGCGCGAGCTCGAGCAGGCGCTGTTCGCGAAGCGTCGCGACGACCAGGACACCTCGTCCGCGCTCGGCCAGCTCTTCGCCGCCGGCGCCGCCGGCTTGTTCGAGGCGCTCGGCGGCACGGGCGACGGCGGCGGGGGGGCGCGTCATGGCCGCTAGCGCCGTCGCCGTGGAGCAGGCCCTCGCCCAGGTGCTCGTCAAGGAGCATCCGGGGGAGGCGGCCGCTGCGATCGAGACCGCAGCCGACAGCGAGACGGCCGCCCTGCTCGAGACCCTCTCCGGAGACGAGGCTGCGGCGGTCGTCGCGCGCCTCACGCCCGACCGCGGCGCCCGCGTGATCGCGGCACTGACGGCCGACGTCGCGCGCCACGTGATCGCTTCGCTCCACCCGAGCCGCGCGGCGGCGCTGCTGGCGCGCCTCGACTCCGAAGAGCGCGACCGCTGCCTGGCGGCGCTCGACGACACGTTCGCCCAGGAGCTGCGCGAGCTGGCCAGCTACCCGTCCGACACCGCGGGCTCCCTGATGGACCCGCGCGCCACCAGCTTCCGATCCGACGCCACGGCCCAGGACGTCGTGCGCCGCCTCAAGCGCTTCCGCGACCGCCGCATCGACGACGTCTTCCTGGTCGACGAGGAGGGTCGGCTGACGGGCTCGGTCTCGCTCCAGGACGTGGTGCTCGCCGACCCGCATCAGCCTCTCTCCGAGCTGGTGCGGACCGCTCCGGTCAGCGTTCGCGCCGTGGCCTCGCGCGACGAGGTGGTCGAGACCTTCGAGAGCCACCGCCTGCGCACGCTGCCCGTCGTCGACATCGACGGGCGCCTGCTCGGCGTGCTTCGCCAGCGCGAGCTGGTGCGGGCCTCTCGCGAAGAGGCGATGGCGAGCGCGCTCACCATGGTCGGTGCCAGCCAGGAGGAGCGTGCGCTCTCCTCGCCCTTCTTCGCGATCCGGAAGCGCCAGCCCTGGCTCCAGATCAACCTGCTGACGGCCTTCCTCGCCGCCTCCGTGGTCGGCCTGTTCGAGGAGACCATCGCCAGCGTCACCGCGCTCGCGGTGCTGCTCCCCGTGGTGGCGGGCCAATCGGGCAACACGGGAGCCCAGGCCCTCGCCGTCACCATGCGCGGCCTGGCCCTGCGCGAGGTGCGGGTGCGCCACTGGCTGCGCGTCGCCGCGAAGGAGCTGTTCGCCGGCGCCGGCAACGGCATTGCGGTGGCCGCGACCACGGCCGGCGCGGTCTACGTGTGGAGCCGCTCGGCGGGCCTCGCACTGGTGATCGGCGTCTCGATGGTGATGTCGATGACGCTCGCGGGCCTCTCGGGCGCGCTGATCCCGATGGCCCTCACGGCCCTGCGTCAGGATCCCGCGCAGTCCTCGTCGATCATCCTGACCACGGTGACGGACGTGGTGGGGTTCTTCTCGTTCCTCGGGATCGCCACCGCCCTGATGAGCACGCTCTAGTCGCGCTGCGGCGATTCGGGATCACGGAAGCTGGGGGCGCGTCGCTCCATGTTCGCCTTCACCGCCTCGAGCTGGTTGGGCTTCCCGATCAGTGAAGCCTGGAGCTCGGCCTCGAGGCGGAGCCCGTCGGCGACGCTTCCCAGCGTGGCCTCGTTGAGCAGCTTCTTCGCCGCGCGCACCGCGTCGGGGCTGCGCGTCGCGATCTCGCGCGCGAGCTCGAGCGCAGCGGCGCGCGGGTCCTCCGCGACGTGCGTCGCGAGCCCGAGCTCCTTCGCCTCGGTGCCGGAGATCACCCGCGCCGTGAAGACGAGCTCCTTGATCACGTCGAGGGGCACCACCCGGCGCACCGTCTGGGTCAGGCCCACGTCCGGGATCAGGCCCCAGTGGGCCTCGCGGATCGAGAGCTTGGCGTCGGGGGCGACGAAGCGGATGTCGGCGCCGAGGGCCAGCTGGATGCCCGCGCCGTAGGCCACGCCGTGCACCGCCGCGATCACGGGGACCGGCACCTCCTGCCAGACCCAGGCGGCGCGCTGGGCGGCGTTGGCCGGGCTCTCCTCGCTTCCGTCGAAGAGCTGGGGCTCGCCGCGGCGCGGCTCTTCGCGGCGCTGGCCGAGGCTCCCCATCACCGACTGCACGTCGAGGCCGGCCGAGAAGGCGCGGCCCTCGCCCGAGAGCACGATCGCCCGCACCGAGCGGTCGCTCGCGACCTCGAGCCCCGCCTCGACCAGGGCCGCGAACATGGGCAGGTCCATGGCGTTCAGCTTGTCGGCGCGGGCCAGCCGCACCTCCGCCACGCCGTCCTTCTTCTCGATCCGGACACGATCCTGCATCTCGGGCCTCCGTTCGGGCTGGCCCCTCGGAAACTGGCAGGGGCTGTGCCATCGTACCGCGGACCGACGAAGGAGACCCCATGAAGCTCGGAATCGGCGCCGTCGGCTTCGGCCCCAAGGTGCAGATCGACCTCGACCGCATCCGCCACGCCGAGTCGCTCGGCTACGACTCGGCCTGGACGGCGGAGGCCTACGGCAACGACGCCGTCACCACCGCCACCTGGGTGCTCGCCAATACCAGCAAGATCAAGGTGGGGACGGCCATCATGCAGATGCCGGCCCGCACCCCGGCCATGGCGGCGATGACGGCGATGACGCTCGACCAGCTCTCGGGCGGCCGCTTCGTGATGGGCCTCGGCGCCTCCGGGCCGCAGGTGGTCGAAGGCTGGCATGGCGTGCCCTACGGCAACGGCCTCACGCGGACGCGCGAGTACGTCCAGATCGTGCGCCAGATCTGGGCGCGCGAGAAGCCGCTCGAGTTCCACGGCGAGCTCTACGACATCCCGACCACGGCCGAGGGCGCCACCGGGCTCGGCAAGCCGCTCAAGAGCATCCTGCACGGGAACCCGAACATCCCCATCTACGTGGCGTCGATCAGCCCGGGCGGCCTGCGCTGCGCGGCCGAGGTGGCCGACGGCGTGTTCCCGATGATGACCGACCCGGAGAACTTCGACCGAGCCTATCTCCCCTACCTCGAACAGGGCTTCAAGAAGGCCGGCGGCGGCAAGAGCCTCTCGCAGTTCGCCGTGGTGGCGGGTGCGAGCGTCATCCTGAGCGACGACCTCGAGAAAGCGCGCAACGCCGTGAAGCCCGGCATGGCGCTCTACATCGGCGGCATGGGCGCGCGCAACAAGAACTTCTACAACGACCTCGCCAAGCGCCTCGGCTACGAGGAGGCGGCCAAGCAGATCCAGGACCTGTACCTCGACGGCAAGCGCGCCGAGGCCATGGCGGCGGTGCCGGACGGACTCGTCGACGCCGTCCACCTCGTCGGCTCCCGCGAGCGCATCAAGGACCGACTCCAGGCATGGAAGGAGGCGGCCAAGAAGGGTTGGGTGCACACGCTCCAGGTCGGGAGCCCGCAGAAGGAAGCGCTCGAGCTGCTCGCCGAAGAAGTGCTCTGACCGGACCGGGCCTCGCCCCCCTGGGGGGACGCTAAAGCCCGCCGGATGAGGCGCCGACGACTGGCCCTCGGCGAGGACGACTCACTCGCACGGGAGCCAGAGCCATGATCCGACGACTCTTCCCCCGCCTTCCGCTTCTCGCGCTGCTGGTCGCGTCGCCCGCGCTCGCGCAGGACGGCGTGCGACTCACCCAGGGGTCCGACCCCTCGGCAGACCTCGGGGGCAAGCGCGTTGCCTACGAGCTCGGCGGAACGCTCTTCCTGCTGGACATCAAGAAGGGCATCACGACCAACGTCGGCAGCGGCGTCGACGACCTCCAGCTCTCGCCCGGCGGCAAGGCCGTGGTCCACTCCTCGGATGCGAACCCGCTCGGTACGAACGCGGACGGCAACACGGAGATCTTCCACTACGACGTGAAGAGCGCCGTGACGAACCAGCTCACCGTCACGTCCGACACCTTCGACTGCTGCTGGGAGCCCACGGTGGACAAAAAGGGGGCCCGCGTCGCCTTCATGAGCAACGCGAACTTCGTCGGGACGAACGCCGACGAGAGCGAAGAGGTGTTCTTCTGGAACGCGAAGGACGACTCGATCACCCAGGTGACGGTGACGACCGACAGCTTCACGAACGAGGACGCCCGGATCGACGCCGGCGGCAAGTTCGTCTACTTCAGCTCCGACGCGAACTTCGTCGGCACGAACGCGGACGGCAACCGGGAGATCTTCCGCTACGACGTCAAGAACGGCGTCATCGAGCAGCTCACGAACACGACGAACGGCGACTCGTCGAGCCCGGTTCCCAACAAGAACAGCAAGTTCGTGGTCTTCGAGACCGACTCGACGGACCTGCTCGGCGCGAACGCCGACGGGAACGAGGAGATCGTCCGGCTCGACGTGAAGAAGGGCACCGTCCTGCGCCTGACCGACTTCTCGTTCGCCTCGAGCGACCCCGCGATCGCCGGCAACGGCAAGGCGGTGGCCTTCGAGGCCACCGGGAACCCACTCGGGACGAACGCCGACGGCTCGAACGAGATCTTCCTCGTCTGGATCCAGCGCGACACCCTCGCGCTGAGCCAGATCACGGACGGCACGGCGGCGGACTCGAGCGGAGACGCGAACCTCGAAACCAGCGGCAAGCGGATCATCTTCGCTTCGGACGCCGATCTCACGGGGCAGGGCGCGGGAACGGACCACGTGTTCCAGTTCGAGACCCGCTGACCGGGCCCCGCGCCGGGCCCGCTACGATCCCGGCGTGATCGGAGGACGCTCGGCGGGCGGCGCGAGGCGGGGCGCGGGAGGCGCGGACTGAGTCAGCCCGACCGCATGCCGCTCGGCTCGTGGCGCGCCTGGTGGGCGCTGCTGCGGGAGACCGTCGCGGAGTGGCAGAAGGACAACTGCCTGCGCCTCGGCGCGGCGCTCTCGTTCTATACGCTGCTCTCGCTGGCGCCGCTGCTCGTCGTGATCATCGCCATCGTGGCGCTCGTTTTCGGCGAGCGCATGGCGCACGGCGAGGTGATGGGCCGGGTCGAGGAGCTGCTCGGCGCCGACACCGCGAGCGCCGTGCGCGGCATGGTCGAGCGCGCCAGCAAGCCGCGCTCGGGGCTGGTCGCGACCGCGGCCGGTCTCGCCATGAGCGCGCTCGGGGCCTCGGGCCTGTTCGGGCAGCTCCAGCAGGCGCTGAACGACATCTGGGACGTGAAGCTCGAGCGCGGTGGCGGCGTCCGCGGGCTGCTCAAGAAGCGCGCCAGCAGCTTCTCGATGCTGCTGCTGATCGGCTTCCTGCTGATGGTCTCGCTCGGCGCGGGCGCCGCCCTGACCGCGCTCTCGGAGCGCATCTCGGGCCTGTTCCCCGGGGCCGTGGTCGCCTCGCGCGCGGCCGACGTGCTGATCTCGCTGCTCGTCACGAGCGGCCTCTTCGCGCTGCTGTTCAAGGTGCTGCCGGACCTGGCCATCCGCTGGAGCGACGTCGCCATCGGCGCCCTCTTCACCGCGGTGCTGTTCAGCGTCGGGCGCCTCGGCATCGCCTACTACCTGGGTCGCAGCACTGGCACCTCCGTCTACGGCGCGGCGGGCTCGCTGGTCGCGCTGCTCATGTGGGTCTACTACTCCTCCCAGCTGCTCTTCTTCGGCGCCGAGTTCACCCAGGTGTACGCGCGCCGCTACGGGTCGCTACGGGAGGGGCCGTCGAACGTGGAGGCGTCACCGGGATGATCCACCCCAACCCGGGGGCCGAGGACGTCCGCCTGGCCGCCGACCAGCTCGCGGCGCGGCTGCCCTCCGCCCTCGCGCCCTTCGCCCGCATCGCCTTCAACTACCGCTGGTGCTGGACGGCGGGTGGGGCCGCCCTCTTCGCGGAGATCGACCCGTATCGCTGGGAGGCCTGCGGCCACAACCCCGTGCGTCTGCTCCAGGAGGCGCCGACCTCGGCGCTCGAGCGGGCCGCGACCGACCGCGAGCTGATCCGGCGCGCCTACTCGCTCGAGGAGTGCATCGACCGGGAGGCGACTTCGTGGCCGGGGAGCGCGGGCCTCGACCGGGAGCGACCGGTGGCGTTCCTGTGCGCCGAGTACGGCATACACGTCTCGCTGCCCGTCTACGCCGGGGGGCTCGGCGTGCTGGCCGGCGACCTGCTCAAGGCCGCGTCCGACGCCGGCGTGCCGCTCGTGGCGGTGGGCCTGCTCTACGGCCAGGGCTACTTCCGGCAGCGCATCGACATCACGGGCTGGCAGAACGAGTACTGGGTGCCGAGCGATCCCCACCGCCTGCCGGGCGCCCTGGTGACGCGCGACGGCAGCCCCCTCATGATCCGCGTCCCGGTCCGGGGACGAGAGGTCGCGGCGCAGATCTGGCGCTTCCAGATCGGGCGGGTGCCCCTGTTCCTGCTCGACGCCGACGTCGCCGAGAACGCGCCGCTCGACCGCTGGATCACCTCGCGCCTCTACGTGGGCGACCGCGACACCCGGCTGGCCCAGTATGCGCTGCTCGGCATCGGCAGCGTACGCGCCCTCCGCGCCCTCGGGATCGAGCCCGCCGTCTTCCACCTGAACGAGGGCCACTCGGCGCTCGCGCCGCTCGAGCTCGCCGCGGCGGTCGTCGCCCGGGGCGCCCCCTTCGAGGAGGCGCTGGCGCAGGCGCGCGCTCGCACCGTCTTCACCACGCACACGCCGGTGCCGGCCGGGAACGAGACGTATCCGCCCGAGGAGATGGTCCGCGTCTTCGCGGGCCTCGACGAGCGGCTCGGTACGGACTGGGACACGCTCCTCGCGCTCGGCCGCGTCCACCCGGACGACCCCGAGGAGCTGCCCGGCATGACGCCCATGGCGCTGCGGCTGAGCCGCGTCCGCAACGGCGTGAGCCGCCGGCATGGAGGTGTCGCCCGCGCGCTGTGGCGCCCGCTGTTCGGCGCGGAGAAGGACGCGGACGTGCCCATCCGGCACGTCACGAACGGCGTCCACGTCGCGACCTGGATGGCGGACCCGATCCGGGCGCTACTCGACGCGCACCTCGGTCCGAGCTGGCAGGCGCGGATCACCGAGCCCGAGACCTGGGAGGCCATCGCGGGGGTGCCGGACGCCGCCCTCTGGAAGGCGCGCTGCGAGGCGCGCGCACGACTCGTCGCCTACGTGCGCGAGCGCGCGACGCTCGACCGCCTCGCGCGCGGCGAGAACGCCGACTACGTCCAGCAGGCGCTGCGCGCCTTCGATCCGGCCTGCCTCACTGTCGGCTTCGCGCGGCGGCTCGCCACCTACAAGCGCCTCTACCTGCTGAACCAGGACCTCGAGCGCGCCCTCCGTCTGCTCGCCGGACCGCGGCCCCTGCAGCTGCTGCTGGCCGGCAAGGCCCATCCCTCGGACGACGGCGCGAAGGGCGTGGTCCAGGCCCTGTTCGAGGCGCGCGCTGCCCCCGGCGTGGGCCAGCGCATCGCCTACCTCCACGACTACGACATGCACATGGCCCAGATGCTCGTGAGCGGCTGCGACGTCTGGGTGAACCTCCCGCGTCCGCCGCTCGAGGCGAGCGGCACCAGCGGCATGAAGGCCGCCCTGAACGGCGTGCTGAACCTGAGCGTCCTCGACGGCTGGTGGGCGGAGGCCTTCGACGGGAGCCACGGCTGGGCGATCCCCGGCGAAGAGGACCCGGACCCCGAGGCGCAGGACGAGCGCGATGCCGCCGCCCTGCTCGACCTGCTGGAACGGGAGGTGATCCCGCTGTTCTACACGCGCGACGCCGACGGCGTGCCCCGCGAGTGGATGCAGCGGGCGAAGGCGGCGATCCGGGCCACCGGCCAGCGCTTCAGTGCCCGGCGCATGCTCGGCGACTACGTCGCGGGCGCCTACCGCGCCGGCCCCTGAGCGGCCGACGACTCTCCGCGATCGCTACCCTCCCCGGCCGGCGCCCCTACGCGATCGCTACCCTCCCCGGCCGGCGCCCCTAC
>JBFIYM010000037.1:0-29426 GCA_041605395.1 Myxococcota bacterium
CGCGACGCGTCGTCCGGGCCGGCGCCACGGCTGCGCGCAGCTGGCGCACCAGCTGGGCGGCGTCCTTGCGGAGCTGCTTCTGGAGCTTGTTCCAGCGTGCATCGCGCTCGGCGCGCGCGGCGTCGAGCTGGCGTTGGGCCTCGCGCAGGTTCTTGCCCATCTGGCGGAGCACCCGCCGCACCGGCGCGGGGAGCTGCCGCTCCAAGCTGCGCAGGTTGCGTTCGAACTCGGTGGAAGCGCTTCGTCGTCGAGCTGCCATGGGACCTCCTCGGCCAGCAGGGAAATCAGGTCGCGGCGGTGGCTGCGCTGCCGTCGCTGCGCTTGGCGGGACGGGTGCTGCTCCGCTTGCTCTTGGCGGTCTCGGCGGGCCGAGTCGCCTCGGGCGCGAGCTTCGCGACGCGGGCGTAGGCGGCCTTGATCTGCGCCACGAACACGTCGGCGTCCGGCACGATCTCGGGGTCCGAGTTGAAGCCCCAGTGCACGGTGCCGTCGTAGCTCGCCAGTGCGATCCCGACGCCGAGGCCTTCGAGCAGGGGAACCTGGGGGTAGAGCTCCAGGAGCTTGGCACCCTGGAGGTAGAGCGGGAACTGCGGCCCCGGCACGTTGGTCACGATCGTGTTGATGGGCCCCGAGGCCGAGCGGGCGCCCAGGGTGAGCAGGGTCGAGGGCGTGAAGTCGGCCATCTTCATGATCGTCTCGACGCCGAGCGCCGTGCGCTCCTCCTTGAGCCGCGCCGTCTCCTCGTGGAGCGCCGCGAGCTGCGCGCGCGGGTCGGGCTCGGCGATCGGGAGCTCGATCACCCAGGAGGAGACGCGGTTGCCGAGCCTTCCGCGCTCCTCGTCGCTGCGCACGCTCACCGGGGACGAGACCCGGAAGCGGATGCTCCCGGGGTCGACGCCGCGGAGCAGCAGGTATTCCCGCACTGCGCCGGTCACGATCGTGAGCACCACGTCGTTGATGGTGCAGCCGAGCGCGCGCCGCATCGCCTTCATCTCGCCGAGCGGGACCCTCCACCAGTCGAAGCGGCGGTGCGGACCCGCGCTCCCGTTGAGCGGCGTCGGGTCGGCGGACATGCCCATGCCCGCCATCTTCACGATGGCCCGCAGGCGGGTCCCGATCTCGGCGCGGGCGTCCTCGCTCTCCTCTGAGAAGCGGCGGAGGTCGCGGATCACCCGCAGGGGCGTCGTCAGCGTGCGCGTGACCTCGGCCCGCAGGAGCTCGGAGCGGCTCGGCGCCGGCTTCGGGATGAACGGCGGCGGCGGCTCGGGCTCCACCACCTCGGGGGAGACCGACATCAGGATCTGCGAGAGGTCCATCCCCGAGGAGCCGTCGATCATGCAGTGGTGGATCTTGGTGATCAGGGCGAAGCGCTCGCCGCCGTCGAGGCCCTCGACCACCCAGTTCTCCCAGAGCGGTCGCCGGCGGTCGAGCGGCTGCGACATGACGCGCGCCGACAGCCGCTTCAGCTGCGCGGCGCTGCCCGGCTTCGGGAGCGCGGTGTGACGCACGTGGAAGTCCAGGTTGAAGCGCGGGTCGTCCACCCAGACCGCGTGCTGGAAGCCCGGGATCCAGTGGAGCTTCTGGCGATAGCGCGGGACCCGGTGGAGGGTCGCCTCGGTGGCGCGCTTGTAGCGCTCGATGTCGACCCCGCCCTCGGCGGTCCGGAACGGCCCGGTCTCGAAGACCAGGGTCGAGGAGACGTGCATGTGGAGGTAGGGCGTCTCCCACAGCAGGAAGGAGTTGTCCTGCGCGGAGAGGCGGTCGTACGCGTAGCTGGCCATGGGGGGGAAGCCTCCCCGGCCATGATAAGCCTATCCGCCGAGGCCCAGCACCTGCTCCATGTCGTAGAGGCCCGCGGGGCGTCCGACGAGCCAGGCAGCGGCCACCAGGGCACCGCGCGCGAAGTGATCGCGCGTCGCGGCGCGGTGCACCAGCTCGAGCCGCTCGCCGCGCCCCAGGAACAGCACGCTGTGCTCCCCCGGGTTGTCTCCCCCACGTAGGGCCTGGAGCCCGATCACGCCCTCGGGCCGCGCGCCCGTCTCTCCCTCGCGGCTCAGAACGAAGCGGCGCTCGCGCGCATCGCGGCCCTCGGCGACCGCCTCGGCCAACCGCAGCGCCGTCCCGCTCGGGGCATCGACCTTGGCGGCGTGGTGGAGCTCGACGATCTCCGCGTCGTAGCCTTCGCCGAGCAGGCGGGCCGACTCACGCGCGACGTGGAAGAGCACGTTCACCGCGACCGAGAAGTTGGCTGCGAGCACGATCGGGATCCGCGTCGCGAGCGTCTCGATCTCCTTGCGCTCCGCGGGTTGGAAGCCGGTGGTTCCGACCACGCAGGCCACGCCGGCCTCGGCCGCCGCTCGCAGCACGCCGAGGCTTCCCGGCGGGTTTGCGAACACGATCGCAATCTCGGCTGCCGCCAGCGCGGCGGCCAGGTCGTCCGTAACCCGCACGCCCTTCGCGAGCGTCTCGCCGAGCGCGGGGTGGCCAGGGCGCTCGAGGGCCGCCGCCAACACCAGCTCGCGATCGTCCCCGAGCAGCGCGCAGAGGCGCTCCCCCATGCGACCCATGGCGCCCACGACCAGGACCTTGCGCCGACTCACAGGAGGCCGAACTCCTTCAAGGCGAGCTGAAGGCGCGCGCGGTTGCCCTGGGTGATCGGCACCAGCGGCAGCCGAAGCTCCTCGTGGATCACGCCGCGCATGGCGAGGGCCGCCTTCACCGGGATCGGGTTCGTCTCGCAGAACAGCGCGTCGAGGAGCGGCAGCAGCCGGTAGTAGACGTCACGCGCGCGCCCGAGGTCGCCGGCCCGGAACGCGCGCACCAGCTCGACCACGTCGGCCGGCGCGACGTTCGAGGCGGTGGAGATCACCCCCGCCCCGCCGAGGGCCAGGATCGGAAGCGTGGCCCAGTCGTCGCCCGAGAGCACCCGGAAGCCGGCCGGGGTGGCAGCGATCAGCTGCGCCACCTGGTGGAGATCGCCGCACGACTCCTTCACGCCGACCACCTGCTCGATCTCGGCCAGGCGCGCGAGGGTGCCGGGCAGCAGGTTCGAGGCCGTTCGCCCCGGGATGTTGTAGACGACGAGCGGGAAGGCCGTCTCGCTCGCGATCGTCGTGTAGTGCTGGACGATCCCCTCGGGAGTCGGCTTGTTGTAGTAGGGCGAGATCAGGAGCGCGCCGTCGGCGCCGGCCTCCTTGGCGTGGCGGGTCAGCGCGATGGCCTCGCTGGTCGAGTTCGAGCCGGTCCCGGCCAGCACGCGCACCCGCCCGCGGGCCGCGGACACCACGATCTCGATGACGCGCCGATGCTCGGCGTGGCTCAGGGTGGCGGCCTCGCCGGTCGAGCCGCACGGAACCAGCCCGTCTACGCCGGCGTCGACCTGCGCCTCGACCAGGGTCTCGAGTGCGCGCTCGTCGACCACTCCGTCCCGGAACGGGGTGACGAGGGCGGTGAGCACACCTTCGAACATGTCAGGCCTCGATCTCGATCGTACCAGTGAAGACGGTAGCCGCAGGCCCCGTCATGAGAACGCTCTCGCTGCCGCCCGGCCACTCGATGTCGAGGCTGCCGCCGCGGAGCTCGACGCGCAGGCGAGGGTCGGTGACGCCACGCAGGATGGAGGCGACGGCGGTGGCGCAGGCGCCGCTGCCGCAGGCGAGCGTCTCGCCCGTACCCCGCTCCCAGGTCCTCTGACGCACGTGGCTGCGGCTCACCAGCTCCACGAACTCGACGTTGACGCGGTTCGGGAACGCGTCATGGGTCTCGATCAGCGGCCCCAGCTCCTGGACCGGTGCGTCATCGACCCGATCGACGTAGACGACGCAGTGGGGGTTGCCCATCGAGACGCTGCTCACGCGGAGCTCCCGTCCGGCCACCCGGAGCGGCGCATCGAGCACGGGGCCCTCGTCCGACGCCGCGCCGAGCCGCGTCGGGATCTTCGCCGGCGCCAGCACGGGCGGGCCCATGTCGACCGTGACGCGGCCGGGCCCCGCGGAGCGCGGCACCACCACCCCGGAGAGCGTCTCGACCCGGAGCGATTCCGCCTCGCTGTGCCCGGCCTCGCGCAGGTACTGGAAGAAGCAGCGGATCCCATTGGCACACATCTCCACCTGGGATCCGTCCGCGTTGAAGATCTCCATGCGGAAGTCGGCCGTGCGTGAGGGGCGCACCACCAGCAGCTGGTCGAAGCCGATCCCCGTGTTCCGGTCGGCCAGGCGCGCTGCCAGCGGCTCGAGCGGCGGGAGCGTCTCCCGGATGCCGTCGAGGACGACGAAGTCGTTCCCTGCACCGTGCATCTTGGTGAAGGGGAGGGAGTGAGTCACGCCTCACCTCGGACGGGCTCACGTTCTGCACCGTGCATTTTCGTGAAGGGGAGGGGGCGGCTCACGGCTCGGCCTCCGGCTCCGGCTCGGGCGCCGGCTCCGCCGCCGGCGCGGTGCCCGTCGCCTTCTCCGCGGGCACGGCGCGGGCTCTCTTCGCCTTCTCCGTCGCACGCACCGGGGGGCCGTACTTTCCGCAGGCCGAGGCGAGCAGCAGGGCCACGAGGAGGGCGGCTGCGGCCGCCCTCACGGCGCGCGCCCCGGCTCGTCGAGAGCCGCCTGCTCGGCCTGGAGCCGCTCCGCTGCGGCGTCGAGGGCCTCCTCGACGCGCGCCCGCGCGGTTCCGCCCACGAGCGCACGGCCTTCGAGCGCCCGCTCGAGGGAGAGGATCGCCGACGCGTCGCTCGCAAAGGCGGGATGGAACGCGCGGAGCTCGTCCCTGCGGAGGCTGCGCAGGTCCCGCGATCCGGCGACGCAATGGGCCACGATCTTGCCGACCGCCTCGTGGGCCTCCCGGAACGGCACGCCTTCCCGGACCAGTGCCTCGGCGAGGTCCGTGGCGAGCAGCATCGGGTCGTCGGCGGCGCTGCGCATGCGCTCGACGTTCACCCGGAGGGTGGCCAGGGCGCCCGCCGTCACGGCGAGCGAGTCGCAGAGCGTGCGGGCCGTGTCGAAGATCGGCTCCTTGTCCTCCTGCAGATCCCGGTTGTAGGTGAGCGGGAGGCCCTTCAAGACGGTGAGCAGGCTGACCAGGTTGCCGATCGCGCGCCCGGACTTGCCGCGTACCAGCTCGGGCACGTCCGGGTTCTTCTTCTGCGGCATCAGGCTCGAGCCCGTGGCGAAGGCGTCCGCCAGCTCGACGAAGCCGAACTCTGCGCTCGACCACAGCACCAGCTCCTCGGCGAGCCGCGAGAGGTGGACCATGCAGATGGCGCCCGCCGCGAGGAACTCGAGCGCCGCGTCGCGGGAGGCGACGGCGTCCATGCTGTTCGGGTTCGGCCGGGCGAAGCCGAGCGCGTCGGCCGTGGCCTGTCGGTCGAGGGGCAGGGTGGAGCCGGCGAGCGCGCCGGCCCCGAGCGGCGCCTCCACGAGCCGCCCGCCGAGGTCGGCGAAGCGGCCAGCGTCGCGTGCGAGCATCGCTTCGAAGGCAAGCCAGTGATGCGCGAGCCGCACGGGCTGCGCGCGCTGGAGGTGGGTGTAGCCGGGGAGCACGGTCTCGACGTGCTCCCGTGCGCGACGCATCAGCACTTCCCGCAGGGAGGCGATCCCGCGCCGGGCGGCAAGCGCCGCCTCCCGCAGGTAGAGCATCAGGTCGGTGGCGACCTGGTCGTTGCGGCTTCGCCCCGTGTGCAGGCGGCCGGCAACGGCGCCGATCTTCTCGCGCAGCCGCGCCTCCACGTTCATGTGGATGTCTTCGAGCTTCGCGTCGAATGGGAAGCGCCCGCTCTCGATCTCCTGGCCGATCGCGGCGAGGCCGTCCACGATCGCCTCGGCGTCGGCCGCCGGGATCAGCCCGCTGGCGGCGAGCATCCGCGCGTGGGCGATCGAGCCCCGCAGGTCGTAGCGGGCCAGCGCGCGGTCGAAGTCGATCGACGCGCTGAAGCGCTCGACGGCAGGGTCGGTCGGCTCGCTGAAGCGGCCGCCCCAGAGCTTGTCTCGCTTCTCGGGGGGCATGGGCCGGAAATCTAATCCCCGCGGCCGCGTAGCGCCGCCGCCTGCGAGCCGGCGTCTCTCCGCCCCACGAACCGCAGCCTCCCGGATGGCGTCTGCGTGTGTCAGCCTATTCGAAGGCTCCGGGGGGACGCTTGGCCAGGCGGGCTCGCAGAAAGTCGCGCGCGTCACGGAGCCGCTGGCGCTGGGCCGTCGGGCTCCTGCTGCTTGTCGGCTTCGCAGGGGGCTTCGCCACCGCACGCATGGTGGTGCGCCTCGACGGCGTGGTGCGCGACCGCTTCGAGGGCCGCCTGTTCCGCGTGCCCTCCCGCGTGCTGTCGGCGCCCACCATCCTCTACCCCGGCCTCGACTGGAAGCGGGTCGACCTTCTCGGCAGCCTCCAGCGCCTCGGCTATCGCGAGAGCGCGACGCACGACCCGCTCGGCCTGGGCCGCTTCCACCTGCGGCGCGGCGAGCTGCGCATCCACCGTCGCGCCTTCGAGCACCCGACCCGCGCCGAGCCCGCACGCGTGCTCGCGCTACGCCTCGAGGGCAGCGTCATCAGCGAGCTTCGGGACGCGTCGAGCGGTCGCGAGCTCGGGGCCGCCTTCCTCGAGCCGGAGCTGGTCGGGGCCTACTACGGAAGCGATCACGAGCAGCGCGAGCTGGTGCGGCTCGGGGAGGTCCCCGAGCACCTGATCGACGCGATCCTGGCCGTCGAGGACCAGCGCTTCCGCGATCACCGCGGCGTCGACGTGCGGCGCATCATCGGCGCCCTCGTCGCGAACCTGCGCGCCGGCGGCATCCGTCAGGGGGGAAGCACCCTCACCCAGCAGCTGGTGAAGAACTTCTTCCTGACCCCCGAGCGCAGCCTGGAGCGGAAGTTCCAGGAGGCGGTGATGGCCCTGATCGTGGAGGCCCGGTACGAGAAGGACGCCATCCTCGAGGCCTACCTCAACGAGATCTACCTGGGGCAGCGCGGTTCGACCGCCGTGCACGGCGTGGGAGAAGCTTCTCACTTCTTCTTCGGCAAGGGCGTGCGCGACCTGGCGCTACCCGAATCGGCCCTGATCGCCGCGATCATCAAGAGCCCGAACGGGCTCTCGCCCCACAGCGAGCCGGAGCGTGCCCAGAAACGCCGCGACCTCGTCCTGGAGCTGATGGCCGAGCAGGGCCGCATCGACGACGTGGCCCTGGCCGCCGCGAAGGACGAGCCCGTCCGCGTGGCGAAGGTGACGCCCGAGCCCCGCGAGGCGCGCTACTTCCTCGACGCCCTCCAGCGTCAGCTTCCCAACTTCTACGGCCCGACCACGCTCACGACCGAAGGGCTCCAGATCTACTCGACCCTGGACCTGCGCCTCCAGCGCACGGCGGCGCGTGTGGTGGCCGAAGAGCTCGCCCGGCTCGAGAAGACCTACGCCAAGCTCAAGCCCCAGGGCGACGTGCAGGTCCAGGCCTGCCTCATCGCGCTGCGCCCCCAGACGGGAGAGGTGCTCGCGCTGGTCGGGGGCCGCGACTACGGCAAGAGCCAGTTCGACCGCTGCACCCAGGCCCGCCGCCCCGCCGGCAGCGTCTTCAAGCCCTTCGTCTACGCCGCCGCGCTCGAGCCGGCGAGCGGGGGCCCGGTGCTCACGCTGGCGGCGTGGGTGGACGACGATCCGCTCGAGCTCCTCACCCCGGCCGGCCCCTGGCGGCCCAAGAACTTCGACCACGAGAACCACGGCCGCGTGCCACTGCGGGAAGCACTGGAGCGCTCCTACAACGTCGCGACCGCCCGCCTGGGGCAGCAGGTGGGCATCCCGCGGGTGATCGAGATGGCTCACCGCCTCGGCATCGAGAGCCCGCTCCCGCAGGTCCCGAGCCTCGCGATCGGTGCCGCCGACATCACCCCCATCGAGCTCGCGCGCGCGTACGCGACGCTCGCGAACGGCGGCATCCGCCCGCAGATCCGCACCTTCGAGGACGTCGTCGATCCCCTCGCGGGGACGCTCGAGCGCCAGCCGATCGAGGCCGAGCGCGTGCTCGACGACGGGACGGCGTACCTGGTCACGTCGTTGCTCGAGGGTGTGGTGAACCGGGGCACCGCCGCCGCGCTCCGCCGGGGCGGCCTCTCCGGACCCGTGGCGGGCAAGACGGGCACCAGCAACGACGAGCGCGACGCCTGGTTCGTGGGCTACACGCCCGAGCTGGTGGCGGTCGTGTGGATCGGCTTCGACGAGCCGAAGAGCCTGGGCCTGGCGGCGAGCGCCATCGCGCTTCCCGTGTGGGAACGCTTCGTTCGCGAGGCCACCGGTGGTGTGGTGCGCGGCCGCTTCCTGCGGCCCCCGGAGGTGGACGAGATCGAGATCGACCCCATGACCGGTGCCGTGGCACTGGCCGGCTGTCCTGCGCGCCGCGTCGAGTACTTCCTGCAGGGAACGGAGCCCGTGGAAACCTGCCCCGGCTGGATCGATCGCTGGGAGCCGCGCGACGGCCGCGGCTTCCTGGAGCGTCTCTTCGAAACGTGGCTCGATCGCCTGTGAGCGCGCGCCTTGCGTTCGTCCTCGGCCTGGCGCTCTGGCTGCCGTTGCTGGCTTGTCAGATCCCTCGGGGCGTGGTGGGTGTCGAGCCCTTGTCCCTCTCGCGCGTGGCGGGAGAGGGCGACCCCGCGCGACGCGCGTCGATGCGTCTCGTGATGGGCGGCCTCGAGTCGGACGGGGAGGGGCGCGGGGTCGAGGCGTCGTCCCGCTACCAACGTGCGCTCCAGGTGGACCCGACCAACCCGTACGCGTGGCTCGCGTTGGCGCGTCAGGAGGTCTTCGAAGGCGACGCCGAGCGCGGCCTGGCGCATCTGGACAAGGCGCGGGCGCTGCTCGGCGCGGACGAGCGGGCTACGGCACACCTGGTGGGGCTCCGAGGGGCGGCCCTGGTCGCGCTCGGCCAGCCGCGGCTCGGTGAGCCGTTCCTCCAGGAAGCACGCCAGCTTGCGCCGGTGGTCTGGGGCGACGGCAAGCTCGACGCTTCCGAGCTCTGGTGATAGGTTGCGCGCCCGATGACGCCGAAATCGCGATTGTTTCTCGGGGCCTTCGCGGTTTCCCTCATCCTCGATCAGCTCACCAAGCGCTGGATCATCGAAACCCTCGACTTCTCGGACCGGATCTCGGTGATCGAGGGCTTCTTCTACCTCACCCACGTGAGAAACCCGGGTGCGGCGTTCAGCCTCTTCGCGACGGCGCCCGCCGAGATTCGCCAGCCGTTCTTCATCATCGTCACGCTCATTGCGATCGGTTTGATCATTTCGTTCCTGCGTCGGCTCTCCCCAGGGGAGAAGCTCTCCGCGTTCGCCCTCGGGCTCATCCTCGGGGGAGCGGTCGGCAACCTGGTCGATCGACTCGAGCACGGTGAGGTGGTCGACTTCCTGCACATCCGGTTGTGGGCGGGCTACTCCTGGCCCGACTTCAACCTGGCCGACTCGTTCATCGTGGTGGGCGTCGCGCTGCTCGTGCTCGAGCTCTTCGTGACCGAGGGCGAGGCGATCGGGAGCCCCCCCGGGAGCGACGCACAGTCGCCAGGACGCCTGCCCTCCCGGGACTGACACCGATTGGTGTAAGGCGGCTCCCGACCGTCGGTGAGCGCGCGCAGAAAGGGCGCAACCCTCGCTTGACATGCGCTCGGCCACTGCGGTAAGTACGCAGACGAGCGGGCACGGAGAGCCATCACTCTCCCCCCCCGACGGAGTCGCGGACGCGCCATGAAGTTCTTCATCGACACCGCGAGCGTTTCCGAGATTCGTGAGGCCGCCGCACTCGGCCTGCTCGACGGCGTGACCACGAACCCGAGCCTGCTCTCGAAGGAGAAGGGCGACCCGGTCGAGATCCTGCGCGAGATCACGAAGGTCGTGGACGGGCCGGTGAGCGCGGAGGTCACCGCCATCGACCACGACGGCATGATCGCCGAGGCGCTCGAGCTGCGGAAGATCGCCGAGAACATCGTCGTCAAGGTGCCGATGACCCTCGACGGGCTGCGCGCCCTGCGCACCCTCTCGAGCCAGGGCATCGCAACCAACTGCACCCTCATCTTCAACGCCACCCAGGCCCTGATGGCCGCCAAGGCGGGCGCCACCTTCGCTTCGCCGTTCGTGGGGCGTCTCGACGACATCGCGACCGACGGCATGCAGCTGATCGACCAGATCTGCACGATCTATCGCAACTACGACTACGAGACCGAGGTGCTCGTGGCCAGCGTCCGGCACCCCATTCACGTGGTGCAGGCCGCCCAGCTGGGCGCCGACGTGGTCACGATGCCCGCGAAGGTGATCCAGCAGCTGGCGGCGCACCCGCTCACGGACATCGGGCTCGAGCGCTTCCTGGCTGACTGGGAGAAGGTAAAGAACCGCAAATAACGCGGGCGAGGACGGGTCGCCCGGCTGCTTCGAGAAGAAGATCCCCCCATGCGAAGGTCCAAGAGCGACTATGTGATCCAGACCGTCACGAACGCGCTGCGGCTGCTGGAGGAATTCCGGTACGCCGATCAGCTCGGGGTGACGGCATTGGCCCGGCGGCTGGGCCTTCACAAGAACAACGTGTTCCGCCTCCTCGCGACGCTCGAGGAGGCCGGGTTCGTGGAGCAGGTGGCGGACAACGAGAGCTACCGGCTCGGCACCGCGTGTCTCGAGCTGGGCCAGGCCTTCGCCCGCACCCGCTCGCTGACCCGGCTCGGCCGGTCGGCCCTCGAGGCGCTCGTCCGCGATACGGACGAGACGGCCCACCTCGCGGTGCTCGACGGCTTCGAGGTCGTCCACCTCGATGGGGAAGCCCCCCGCCAGCTCGTGGGCACGCGCGTCCGGACCGGAGAGCGGCTTCCGGCGCACGCCAGCGCGCTGGGGAAGGCGCTGCTCGCCTGCGGGGACCGCGCGGATTGGGAGCGGATCGACCGAGACTGGGTCCGCGGGGAGGGGCTGACCGCCCTCACCAGCGCGACCATCACCGATCGCGACAAGTTCTTCGAGCACCTGCGCGGCGCGGCCGGCGACGGCTTCGCCCTCGATCTCCAAGAGAGCGTCGAGGGTCTGTGCTGTGCCGCCGCGCCCGTGCGTGACGCGAACGGGAACGTCGTGGCCGCGCTGTCGATCTCCGCGCCGATCTTCCGGGCCGGCAACGAGACGCTGCACGACCGGCTCGTGCCCGCGGTGGTGGCGGCGGCGCAGGGCCTGTCCCGACGACTCGGAGCGCCGGCTTAGGCGGACTCACAGGGGCTTTGCTTGATTTCGCCGACGCCCGGCCCGCCTCCGAGCGCTGGCCGATCCAGCTGCAAGCCGCCACTTCGCTAAGCTTCCGGATTCCAATCCCCTGGATTCAAAGGGGAAAATGACCGGGAGTCAGCGATGGACTTCGAACTCTCCGACGAGCAGCTCGCCCTCAAGGGGACCGCCAGGCGCTTCGCCGAGACCGAGATCGTCCCGATCGCGCCGCATCACGATCAGACCTCCGAGTTCCCGATGGAGGTCATGAAGAAGGCCTGGGAGCTGGGCCTGTCGAACGCCTCGATCCCGGCCGAGTACAACGGCGTCGGCCTCTCCCTCTTCGACGCGGTGCTCGTGGTCGAGGAGCTCGCCTGGGGCTGCGCCGGCATGGCCACCTCCATCATGTGCAACGACCTGGGCCTCACCCCCATCCTCGTGGGCGGCAGCGAGGACCAGAAGAAGGAGTGGTTCAAGTACCTGACCGAGAGCTTCCGGATGGTCTCCTTCTGTCTCTCGGAGCCCGCGGCGGGCTCGGACGTGGCCGGCCTCCAGCTGCTCGCCGAGAAGGACGGCGACGACTACCTGCTGAACGGGACCAAGTGCTGGATCACGAACGGGGGGGTGGCGGACCTCTACACCGTCTTCGCCACCCTCGACCGGGGGACCCGCCACAAGGGGGTCTGCGCCTTCGTGATGACCGCCGACACCCCCGGGATCAGCGTCGGCAAGAAGGAGGACAAGATGGGTCAGCGCGCAAGCGACACGCGCGTGATCCACTTCGACAACGTCCGGGTGCCGGCCTCGCAACGCCTCGGCCAGGAGGGCGAGGGCTTCAAGATCGCGATGCGGACGCTGGACTACACGCGGCCGTCGATCGGCGGGCTGGCCGTGGGAATCGCCCAGCGCGCGCTCGACGAGAGCGTGGCCTACGCCAAGGAGCGCAAGGCCTTCGGCTTCCCGATCGCCGGCTTCCAGGCCGTCCAGTTCATGCTGGCCGACATGGCGAAGGACATCGAGGCCGCGCGCCTGCTCACCCACCAGAGCGCCTGGATGATCGATTCGGGCCAGCGCGCCAGCAAGTACTCCTCGTTCGCCAAGTGCTTCGCCACCGACACGGCCATGCGCGTCACGACCGACGCCGTCCAGGTCTTCGGTGGCAACGGTTACACCAAGGAGTACCCGGTCGAGAAGCTGATGCGCGACGCCAAGCTCATGCAGATCTACGAGGGCACGAACCAGATTCAGCGGCTCGTGATCGCCCGGGAGCTGATGAAGGAGTGAGCCGGCGCGTGGCGGGAGGCCCCGCTCCCCGCAGGGCACGGATCTGTTAGACTCGCCGCCCCATCCGTATCTCCTAGACGCACCCCCGTAGAGGTCGATTCGTGGTCGACAAGGAAGCGGCGCTCCGATACCACAGCGAGGGGCGCCCCGGGAAGATCAAGGTCGTCCCGACCAAGCCAACCGTCACGGCCGCGGACCTGGCACTCGCCTACAGCCCCGGCGTCGCCGAGCCCTGTCTCGAGATCGCCCGCGACCCGGAGCTGGCCTACCGCTACACCGCCAAGGGCAACCTGGTGGCCGTGGTCTCGAACGGCAGCGCCATCCTGGGCCTCGGCAATCTCGGCGCGCTGGCCGGCAAGCCGGTGATGGAGGGCAAGGGGGTCCTCTTCAAGCGCTTCGCCGACATCGACGTCTTCGACATCGAGATCGCGACCTCCGACCCGGCCGAGCTGATCCGCACCTGCCAGCTGATCGCGCCCACCTTCGGGGGCATCAACCTCGAGGACATCCGCGCTCCCGAGTGCTTCGAGATCGAGCGCACGCTCGTCGAGACGCTCGACATCCCGGTCTTCCACGACGACCAGCACGGCACCGCGATCATCTCGGGCGCGGCGCTGCTGAACGCGCTGATGATCCAGAACAAGGAGATCGACGACGTCCGGGTCGTGTTCTCCGGCGCCGGCGCCTCGGGCATCGCCTGCGCGCGGCTCTACAAGGACCTCGGGGTCCCCGCCGAGAACATCCTGCTCTGCGACACCCGCGGCGTGATCTACGAGGGCCGCGAGGAGGGCATGAACGACTACAAGCGGGAGTTCTCGCGCAAGACCCAGGCGCGCACGCTCGAGGACGCGCTGCGCGGCGCCGACGTGTTCGTGGGCCTCTCCCAGGCGGGCGCGATGACGCCCGACATGGTCCGCTCGATGGCCGTGAAGCCGATCATCTTCGCGATGGCGAACCCCGACCCCGAGATCACCCCCGACGAGGTCGCGGAGGTCCGGGGCGACGCCATCGTGGCCACCGGGCGCTCCGACTATCCGAACCAGGTGAACAACGTGCTCGGCTTTCCGTTCATCTTCCGGGGCGCGCTCGACGTGCGCGCCACCAAGATCAACGAGGCCATGAAGCAGGCCGCGGTGCAGGGCCTGGCGGAGCTCGCGCAGCGCGGCGAGGGCATCCCCGAGGTGGTGCGGCGCGCCTACCCCGGTGAGGAGATGGGCTTCGGGCCGCGCTACATCATCCCGAAGCCGTTCGACCCGCGCGTGCTGCTCTACGTGGCGCCCGCGGTGGCGCATGCGGCGATGGAGACCGGTGTGGCGCGGAACAAGGTGGACGTCCTCGAGTACCGGGAGCGGCTGGTGCAGCGCCTCGGCGAGATCTCGGGTCTGTAGGCGCCCTTCGCATGGCCGCGTCGCCCCCCACCTACACGCTCGACAACCCCCTCGCCGCACCGGAGCGATCCGAGCGCCGCGACACGACCCACCCCTCGGCGCAGTTCTACGAGGACTCGCTCGAGCTCGGACGCGAGCTGCTCGAGCGCCCGCGCGAGGGCGGCGGCCTCGACCGCGTGCGCGTGCAGCATGCCAAGGGCCGCATGACGGTGTGGGAGCGCATCCAGGTCCTCACGGACCGCGAGCCGAACATCCTCTGGCAGAACTGGGGCCCCGGCCTCGACGGCGCCGCGATCATCACCGGCATCCTGTCGATCGGCGGGCGCGACGTCGCCGTCTACGGCCACGACTTCACGCTGCGCGCCGGCTCGATGGATGCGACCAACGGCGCGAAGCTCGCGCGCCTGATCTATCTCGCGGCCGAGCGCGGGATTCCGCTGATCGGCATGAACGACTCCGCCGGCGCCTTCGTGCCGGCCGGCGTGGGCGGGCTCGACGGCTACAGCGAGGCGTTCGCCGCGCTGCGCCGCATCTCGGGCATCGTGCCCAGCATCAGCCTCATGTTCGGGTACAACGCGGGCGGCGGCGCCTATCTCCCGCGCCAGGGCTCGTTCATGATCCAGTGCGACGACACCTTCATCGGGCTCACCGGGCCCGGCGTGGTGAAGAGCGTGCTCGGCGAAGACGTGAGCGCCGACGACCTCGGCGGCCCGGGCGTGCACGGCATGAATGGGGTCTGCGACCTCACCACACCGGACGAGCTGGGCTCGCTGCGCACGGCGCTGCGCTTGCTCTCGTATCTCCCGGACAACAACCGCGAGCTCGCGCCCTTCTCGCCCACCTCGGACCCGATCGATCGCTTCACGATGGAAGAGGACATCCTGTTCCGGAACACCTTCGACTCGCCGGCCGGGGTGAACGCGCCGCTCGAGATCACGCTCTTCCTCCAGCAGATCTGCGACCACGGCGAGTACTTCGAGCTGCAGCCGCAGCGTGCCCGCAACCTGGTCACGGCCTTCGGCCGCATCGGCGGGCACGTGGTGGGCTTCGTCGCCAACAACTCCGCCTTCGCGTCGGGCCAGATCGACGTGGACGCGGCGCGCAAGGGCACGCGCTTCATCCGCTTCTGCAACCTCTATAACATCCCCATGATCTTCCTGGAGGACGTGACGGGCTTCCTGCCCGGCACCGACCAGGAGTCGCGCGGAATCATCCTCGAGGGGCGCCGCCTTCTCGACGCCATCATCGACCTGCGCGTGCCGCGCCTCACGCTGATCATCCGCAACGCCTTCGGCGGCGCCTATGCCGCCTACAACTCCCACTTCGTGGGCGCCGACCTGGTCTTCGCGATGCCGCACTCGCGCATCGCCGTGATGGGTTCGGCCGGCAAGGACTTCGTCTACAAGGACGAGCTGCGCGGCATCGACGTCGAGTACCGCAAGGCGGTGGCCGACGGCACGGCCGAAGCGGAGGCCCGCAAGCGGCGGGAGGAGGCGCTCGTGCGGCTCAACGAGCGCTACGAGCGGGAGCTGATGAACCCGAAGGAGGCGCTCGCCCTGGGCTCCGTCTCGCGCATCGTGATGCCGGGCACCAGCCGCCGCGTGCTGGCCGAGAACCTCGACTTCCTGATGCGCACCTACACGCCGGGCCCGATGGCCGGCCCGCAGCGGGAGTTCGAGTAGTGCGGGCCCGGGACGGAACGCTCTGGAAGTTCCACGAGTGCGAATCGGCCTGGCTCCGCTCCTTCGCGCTCGACGACATGAAGATCCTGGTGGTGTGCCGCGGCCCGGTTCGCCAGGAGGCCTTCGACGTCTTCGACGCGATCGGTGTCCGCGAGTACGGCATGCTGCTCTCCGAGAAGGACTCGGTCGTCTACCCCCGCTGCCTGGCGCCCGAGCTACGCGCCTTCCGGTTCCCGGCGAACGTGCACCGGGTGCGCGACTACGCCGGCGCGGGCCAGGAGGAGAAGCAGGAGCGCATCCGCGAGATCGTCGCCATCGGCGTCCACCACGGCTATACCCACCTGTTCGCCGGCTACGGCTTCATGGCCGAGGACGCCGGGTTCATCGAGGCGATCGAGGAGGCCGGCCTCGGCTTCGTGGGCCCGTCCTCCCGCGTGGTGCGCGGCGCCGGCGCGAAGGACGAGGCCAAGAAGCTGGCCCGGAGCCTCGGCAACGCGGTGATCCCGGGCGTGGACGACGTCTCGGCGCGCGCACTGCTGCGCCGGGTGGGCGGCGTGGAGGGGCTCGCGGCCTTGGCCAAGAAGCAGGGCCTCGCCTTCGAGCCCGATGCCGCCGAGAGCCCCGAAGAGAATGCCGAGACGCTGCTCCAGGCGGGCTACGCCCGCTCGCTCGAGCTGGTCACCGTCGAGGAGCTCCAGGCCGAGGCGGGAGAGATCTGCGCGGAGATCTGGCGCGACTACCCGACGCACCGGGTCCGCTTCAAGTACATCGGTGGGGGCGGGGGCAAGGGCCAGCGCGTCGTCGCCAAGCCCGAGCAGGTGGCCCCCGCCGTGCGGGACGTGCTCGCGGAGTCCAAGGTGCTGGCGCCCGGCTCGAACCGGAACTTCCTCGTCGAGCTCAACATCGAGAGGACGCGCCACAACGAGATCCAGCTGATCGGCAACGGAGACTGGTGCCTCTCGTTGGGGGGCCGCGACTGCTCGGTGCAGATGCACGAGCAGAAGCTGCTCGAGGTCTCGCTCACGAAGGAGCTGCTGGTTGCCGAGGCCGAGCGCGCCACCGGGAAGGCGCGCGAGATCCTGCGCGGCGATCAGGGCACGCTCGAACGCATGGAGGCGGAAGGGGAGCGCTTCGGCGAGGCCACCGGCCTCGACTCGGTCTCGACCTTCGAGTGCGTGGTCGAGGGCTTCGAGCACTACTTCATGGAGATGAACACGCGCATCCAGGTCGAGCACGGCGTCACCGAGCTCGCCTACCTGCTGCGCTTCACGAACCCGGACGATCCGAAGGAGAGCTTCGACGTCGAGCAGCTGATCGAGGCGATGTGCCTGCTCGCCCGACACGGAGCGCGCCTGCCGCGGCCGGAGCGGGTGCCCCGCAGCCTGTCCGGCGTCGAGGTCCGCATCAACGCCACCAACGCGGCGCTCCAGCCGCACGCGGGCGGGCTGATCAAGAGCTGGTCGCCGCCCCGGCCGGGCGAGATCCGCTTCGACCAGGGCATCGGCACCAAGAACCCCGATACGGGCTCCTTCGTCTGGTACAACCTCGCCGGCGCCTACGATTCCAACATCGCGCTGCTGCTGTCGGAGGGCTCGAGTCGGCTCGAGAGCTACGAGTGCATGGCCGAGATCCTGCGCGTGATGGAGCTGCGCGGCGACGAGGTGCAGACGAACCAGGACCTGCACTACGGCATGCTGCAATGGTTCATCGGCCGCGGGGTCATGGCCGAGCCGAACACGCGCTTCATGCAGTCGTACCTGGCGGCGGTGGGCGCGCTCCAGGGCTGGGCGCAGGATCTCGACCTCGCGTTGGCGTTCGCGGAGGCGTTGCGCCGGGCGGCGCCCGAGGCGCGCAAGGCGCTGGCGGCCAAGGAGACGCTGCTCGGACGCCCGCTCGAGCGCCTGCTCGCGAACCCGCACGCGCTCGGCGGCTTCCTGGGCCGGTACGACGGGAAGCTCTGGCGCGTCGAAGGCGAGCACGTGCGCTTCGCCACGAACCCGGTGCACTTCCTGGAGCGCCTGCTGCACTTCCTGGACCTCGAGGGTCGCCCCGAGAAGCCGCCCTCCGAACGCCTCTGGGATCACGACCAGGAGATCCTCGACGCCGCCCTCGGCTTCTACAGCGAGGTCGAGGCGCGCACCGGCGTGCGCGACCCCGAGGCGCTCGATGCGCTGTTCGCCTTCCCGGCGAACCCCGACCTGGCCGGCGACGACGACGCGCTCTGGGCGCGTTGCCAGTCCGCGCATCGCGGTCACCAGCTCGGCCTCGAGCTGCTGCTGCTGATTCCACGCATCGGGCTGCGCTCGGGATTCCTCGAGGTGACCGTCAACGAGGAGCTCCAGGTCGTGTTCCCGGAGCGCTTCACCGAGGCGGCCTCGATCACGTCGCTCACGCGGAACCTCGCGCCGCCGCCGCCCGCCGCGGCCGACGAGATCGTGACGCCCATGGGCGGCACCTTCTACGCGCGTGAGGCCCCCCAGCTTCCGCCGCTCGTGGACGAGGGCGACCACTTCGAGGCCGGCCAGCCGCTCTTCGTGATCGAAGTGATGAAGATGTTCAACAAGGTGCTGGCCCCCTTCTCGGGCACCGTGATCGAGAACCGGATGCGCGACCAGGACGGCACCGTGGTGAAGAAGGGCCAGGTGATCTTCCGGATCGAGCCCGACGAACGCATCGTCGTCGAGGCGCCCGAGGCCATCACCGCGCGCCGCCGCGAGGTGACGCTCTCCCTGCTCGACTGAGCCCGCCCCGGGGCAAGGCGTGAGCTCGTTCCAGAAGGTGCTGATCGCGAATCGCGGCGAGATCGCGGTGCGCGTCGCCCGCGCTTGCCGCGCGCTCGGCATCCGGAGCGCCGCCATCCACTCCGAGGCCGACCGGGAGGCGCTACACGTCCGCGAGGCGGACGAGGCGCATGCCGTGGGGCCGGCGCCGGCTCGCGACTCCTACCTCCGGGGCGACCGGATCCTCGAGCTCGCGCGCGAGATCGGGGCGGACGCGATCCATCCCGGCTACGGCTTCCTCTCCGAGAACGCCGCGTTCGCGGCACGCGTGGCCGAGAGCGGCGTCGTCTGGATCGGCCCCGCGCCGGACGTGATCCGCCGCATGGGCGACAAGGTCCTGGCGCGGCGCACGATGCAGGAGGCCGGCGTCCCCGTGGTACCGGGCGCGACCGAGCGGCTCGACGACAGAGCCGCGCGCGCCGCCTCGCGCCGGCTCGGCTTCCCGGTGCTGGTGAAGGCGACGGGCGGCGGGGGCGGCCGGGGGATGCGCGTCGTGCGCGACGAGAGCGAGCTCGCGGGAGCGCTCGCCCGCGCGCGCAGCGAGGCGGGTGCCTCGTTCGGCGACGACGGCGTCTACGTCGAGAAGCTGATCGAGGGCGCGCGGCACGTCGAGGTCCAGCTGCTCGCAGACGGCCACGGCAACACCGTGCACCTGTTCGAGCGCGACTGCTCGGCCCAGCGCCGCCACCAGAAGCTCCTGGAGGAGACGCCGGCACCGGGTGTGGGCGCGGCGCTGCGCGAGCAGCTCGGCGCAGCCGCGCTCGCCGCCGCCCGCGCCGTCGACTACCGGAGCGCCGGCACCGTCGAGTTCCTGCTGGCGCCGGACGGCAGCTTCTACTTCCTCGAGATGAACACCCGCATCCAGGTCGAGCATCCGATCACGGAGGTCGTGACCGGGGTCGACCTGGTGGAGGCCATGATCCGCATCGCAGCGGGCGAGCCCCTCGATCTCCGCCAGGCGGACCTCGCGACCCAGGGCTGCGCCGTCGAGGCGCGCATCTATGCCGAGGACCCGGCGCGCGGCTTCCTGCCCTCGCCGGGACGGATCACCGTGTTCCGCGTGCCGAGCGGCCCCGGCCTGCGCTTCGACGCCGGCGTGGAGGCGGGCGACGAGGTGAGCGTCCACTACGACCCGCTGCTCGCGAAGCTGGTGGCGTCGGGCAGCTCGCGTGCGCAGGCCCTCGCGCGCCTGGACGAGGCCCTCGCCGCCCTGCTCGTGGGGGGCGTCCGCACCTCGATCCCCTTCCACCGCTGGCTCCTGCGCGAGCCGGCCTTCCGCGCGGGCGGCATCGACGTCGGCTTCGTGGAGCGCCACTGGCCGAAGGGCGGTGCCGCGCCTCGCGACCCGGCGGCCCGCCCGGCGGCCGAGCGCGCCGCCCGCCAGGCCCTCACGGAGGCTGCGGATCCCCGGGTGCGCGTGGTCCTGCCGGGCCTGGTGGAGGTCGAGGCGGACGATCGCCGTCACAGCGCCGCGGTCACCGTGCGTCCCAAGCTCGTCGACGTCACGATAGCGGGCGATCTCTTCACCTTCGGCCGCGAGGAGCTCGAGAAGTGACCTCGCGAGGAGCTGGCACCATGCCCCGGCCCGTCCTGCTCGACACCGACCTCGGCTCCGACGTCGACGACGCGATCGCCCTGGCCCTGCTGCTCGCCAGCCCCGAGCTTCGCCTGGTCGCACTCACGACCGTGGCCGGTGACGTCCAGGGGCGCGCCCAGGCGAGCGCGCGCCTGCTCGCCCTGGCCGGGGCCAAGGATGTCGACGTCTGTGTCGGGACGGCCGAGGCGTTGGTGCGCAAGAAGCGCTTCAACGCGGAGGCGATCCCCGTCGACGCGTATCCCGGTGGCACGGCGCCCGTTTCGGACGAGCCGGCCGCCGAGCGCATCGTGCGCGCGGCGCGCGAGACGCCGGGCCTCGAGCTCTTCGCGATCGGTCCGCTCACGAACCTGGCGCACGCGCTCGCGCTCGACCCGGATCTGCCGAAGCGTGTGGCCAGGCTCCACGTGATGGGCGGCCACATCCGGCGCGTCGCGATCGGGAAGCTCGTCGCGAAGCCGGGCGTCGACTACAACCTCTGCTCCGATCCCGAGGCCAGCGTGATGGTGCTCGGCGCCGGCTTCGAGACGCGGCTCGTGACGGCCGACGTCACGCTCGAGACCTGGCTGCGCGAGGCCGACCTCACGCGCCTCGACGCCGCGGCCAACCCGGTCGCGCGGGCCCTGGTCCCCCTGATCCGCGCCTGGACGCCGGTGCAGGAGCGCATCTTCGTGCGCGGTCTCGGCGGGACGCTCGCCCCCGACAACGTGGCCTTCCTGCACGATCCCCTGACCGTGCTCGCCGCCGTGGACGCCTCGGCGCTCTCCTTCGAGCGGCTGCCGATCGTGACGACCATCGAGGGCGGCGTGCTGCGCACGCTCGAGGTGTCTCCCGCCGCGGGCATCGGCGCCTCGATGGAGGTGGCGCTCTCCGTCGACGCCGAGCGGGCACGGGAGCAGATGCTCGAGCGGCTGCTCAGCGATCGCTGACGGTCGGCAGCGGGCTCGCCGGCTCGGGGCGGCGGCGCGGCGCGAACAGCCAGGCGGCGCCGACGCCGAGCAGGTAGAGGCCCACCAGCGGCCCGGCCATGAGCGACTGCGAGAGCGGATCGGGCGGGGTCAGCACGCCGCCCAGCACGAAGGCGATCAGCACGAAGTACTTCGTGTAGCCGAACAGCCGCCGCGGCTCGACGACGCCCGAGATCCCGAGGAAGAAGACCAGCACCGGCAGCTCGAACCCGGTGCCGAACGCCAGCAGCATGCGCGTGGTGAAGCCGAACACCTCGCGCATGGTCCAGGCCGCCTGCACGAACTCGCTGCTGAAGCTGGCGAAGAAGACGAAGATGACCGGGAACACCACGAAGTAGCCGAACATCCCGCCGCTCACGAAGAGCAGGGTCGAGGCGATCACGAAGGGCAGGGCGACGCGCTTCTCCTGCGGGTAGAGCCCGGGGGCCACGAACGCCCAGATCTGCCAGAACAGGACCGGGAGGCCCAGCACGAAGCCGGCCAGCAGCGCGCACTGCAGGTAGGTGAAGAAGATCTCGGTGGGCGCGATGGCCTGGAGCGCGTACTCCTTGCCGAGGTCGTCGAGCGCGGTGATCGCCGGGGCCAGCAGCGCGGCCAGGATCTCCTCCCGCCAGTTCCAGGCGAGCACGCTGCCCACGATCCAGGCGATCAGGATCCGGAAGATCCGATTCCGCAGCTCCGCGAGGTGTGCGGTGAGCGGCTGCTCCTTGTCCTCCACTAGGCGCCCGGTTCGCGCTTCGGCTCCGCCGGCGGCGTCGGGGGGGCGGGGGACGCCTCGGCGGGCGGGGTCGGCGCAGCGCCGGACGCCGGTCGCTCGGCGCTGGCTGCCGGTCGCTCGGCGCTGGCCGGCAGCGTCGCCTTCTTCGGCTGGATGCTCGGCTCGTCGCTGGTGGCCTCCATCACCGAGCGGCGCAGGTCGTTCGACGCGCGCCGGAACTCGGCCAGGCCGCGGCCCAGGCTGCGTGCCAGCTCCGGGAGGCGGTCGGGCCCGAAGACCAGGAGCGCCACGACCAGGATCACGAGGATCTCGGTGAAGCCGAGGCCGAACATCGCCCGAAAGCTAGCAGCCGCGGCAGGTTCCGCGGCTGGTGCGCCGCGCTGCGAGGGGGTGGCGGCCCCGGCTGCGTGCGCCCTGCCGGCCGTCAAGGCGAGCGGCGGGGCGGCCGATCGGGGAGGAATGTCCGCTCGGGCACGCATTGCCACCGGGCTCGGGGCCCTCCTGTGCGTGTGCGCGCTCTCCGTGAGCGCCGCGTCGGCCGAGGTGTACCGCTGGACCGACGAGCACGGGCAGGAGCACTGGACGGGCGACCTCTCGCAGGTGCCGCCGGGCAAGCGGGGTGAGGCGTTCGACAGCACCCAGGACGAGGAGCCGAGCCGACTCCAGCTCTTCGAGGGGCCGCCGAGCAGCGCCACGCGGCAGTCCGCCCGTGGCGGCGTGCTGCGCATCCCCTATGAGCAGCACGGCAACGCCATCCTGGTGTACGCGCGCCTGAACGACCGTGTGGACGCTCCGTTCTACGTCGACACCGGCGCGGCGGACGTCGTGGTTCCGGCGGCGGTCGCCGCGCGTGCGGGCATCCACGTCGGGCCGGGCACGCCGCGCGAGACCTACGCCACCGCGAACGGCCTGGTGCGCCAGGCGGTCGTCAGCTTCGACGCGATCGAGGTGGGTGAGGCGCGCGTCGAGAACGTGCGCGGGAGCGTGAGCGAATCGCTGCCGGTGGGCCTGCTCGGGACCAGCTTCTTCAACCACTTCACGCTCCAGATCGACCCCGCCGCCCGCATGCTCACGCTGGTGTTGAACCCCAACATGCGGGGCGGCGCGAGCGAAGGGCAGTGGCGCGAGCGCTTCCGCGAGCTGCGGCATCGGATCGCTCGCATCGAGGACTACCTCGACGACGGCACGCTCACCAGCGAGACGCGGCTCCAGGAGCTGACGGCCCGGCGCGACGCCCTCGCCGAGGATCTCGATCGTCTCGAGACCGAGGCCGATCGCGCCGACGTGCCTGCCGGGTGGCGCGAATGATGCGCCGTCTCCGATTCGCCGCCGTCGTGCTGTCCCTGGGCCTCGGCCAGGCGGCCCACGCCGAGATGTTCCGCTGCCAGGGGCCCGACGGCGGCACGATCTACACCAGCGACCGCTCGAAGTGCCCGCGCGCCGAGCCGCACCAGTCGACCGGGCGCATTCAGCGCGCGACCGGCGCGAGCGAGGCGCCTGCCCGCGCGAAGCGACCGGCCGCGCTCAGCCCGGCGCGTCGCGCCGCGATCGAGGAGGAGGCGGAGGCGCAGGTCTGGCGGGCGAAGCGCGCGAATGCCGAGGCAGAGCTCCGCCGCACGCAGGGGCAGCTCGAGACGCTCCACGAGGTGGCGGGCTGGTGCAATCGCGGCCACGAGGTCTGGGCCACCGACCGCGACGGGCTGCGCCGCGGCGTCGACTGCGACGACGTGAAGCGCGAGGAGAAGCTCCTCCGCCGCGCGGCCGCCGACCTCGAGCACTATCTCGCCGAGGGCCTCGAGGAGGATTGCCGCCGCGCCGGCTGCCTCCCCGGCTGGATCCGCGAGTAGCGGGAACGGGGCGGGTCAGCCCGTCAGCTCGCGGACGCGGGTGCGGAGGGCCTCGATTTCGAAGGGCTTGCGGAGGCAGTCCACCGCTCCGAGGGCCCGCGCGCGCTTGGTGTCGCGGGCCTCCCGGGTGGCGGTCAGGACGAGCACGGGCGGCGCCTGCTTCTGCTTGGCGAGGGCCTCGAGCAGCGCGAACCCGTCGCGTCCCGGCATCACCAGGTCGAGCAGCACCAGGTCGACGCCGCCCTTGCGGAGCGCCGCCAGCCCGGCGTCCACGCTCTCGGCCGTCTCGACCTCGCACTGCCCGCGCAGGATCATGCGGATCGACTCGCGGACCCCGGCCTCGTCGTCCACCACCAGCACACGCGGCACGCGGCAGAGCGTAGCGGTCTAGGCTTCGCCGGAGCTCGCGGGCAGATCGACCCGGGCCACCTGCTCGCCGCTCTCGAGCGACTCGTGCTGGAGGCGTCCGCCGAGTGCCTCGAAGGCGGCCTCGGCCAGCACCAGCTCCAGCGCCGCCGGGCCCTCGGCTTCGCCGGGAAGCGTGGCGAGCGGCGTGCCGTGGAAGCGAAGCAGGATGCGGAGCATCGGGGTCCCCGCCGTGGCGGCCGGGCGCCGGCAGGCCAGGTAGAGGTCCTGGCGATCGCCGATGCGGGCGAACGTCGCGTCGAGAAGCGCCTGGAAGGCGAAGCGCAGGCCTTCCTCCGAGCCGCTCGCCCAGGGCGCGTCGGCGCCGAGCTCGGAGAGGACGAGCAGGCGGCGCCGCTTGATCTCGTCGCGATGCTCCTGGAGCAGGCCCTCGAGCATCGCCGACACGTTCACGGACTTCCGCTCCCCGAAGTCGATCTCGCCGTAGCGGGAGAGCCGGTCGAGGTGCGTCTCGAGACCCGCGAGGTCGCGTTCCGCCTGCGCCCGGAAGCGCCCGCGGAACTCCTCGTCGCCCCCCTGCTCCGGGAGCAGCGTGGCGAAGGTCTTGAGGCTCACCAGCGGGTTGCGGAGCGAGTGCGCCAGCGACTGGAGCAGCTCGCTCGGCGCGCGCGGCGCGGCGGCGGGTGCCGGCCGCGCCTGGCCCGGTCGGGGCGTGAGCGTCGCCGGGGCCTTCACGGGGCGCCGGGGCGGAGCCGGGGCCGCTCGTTCGGCCGTCGGCTCGGGTCGGGAGGCCGCGCGCTCGGCCGTCGGCTCGGGCCGGGAGGCCGCGCGCTCGGCCGTCGGCTCGGGCCGCGGGGTCGGGCGGGGGGCGCTCGTCGCGCCGGCCGCTTCGAGGTCCGGGACGCCGATGTCGCCCTCGCCGCCCCGCGCCAGCGCGCGGCGCAGCACCGCCTCGAGCTCCCGGAAGTTCCCGGGCCAGGTTGCGTTCGCGATCCAGTCCTGCGCCTCGGGGGTGAGCCGTCGCGGGGTCGAGCCGCTCGCGGCAGCCAGCGCCCTCAGTGCGGCCGTCGCGAAGCGAACGGCCGCCCCGCTCCGCTGCCGGAGGGGCGGCAGATGCAGCTCCTGGCCCGCCAGGGCGAGGGCGAGCGCGGGCTCGAGGCTCGCGGACGCGCCCGCCAGCTCTCCGACCAGGCCGATCCAGACGGTGCGCTCGGGGTCGAGCGCCGAGGACGGCGCGCCGAGCTCGATCCAGCTCGCGAGTTCGTGCTGGTCGGAGGTCGAGAGCCGCTCCGGTCGCTCGATGCAGACGACCGCGCGCTCGCCGTCGAGCGCACGGAGCCGGCCCGCGAGCTCGTCGAGCGCGCCCTCCGCCGCGCCGTCGACGTGCACCAGCGTGCCGGGCGGGTCCGCCAGCGCATGCACGACGCGGGCGACGAGCATGCGGCCCGTACCGGGCTCCCCTCGCACCAGCAGGCGGCCGCCCGACAAGCCCGCGAGATCCGGCAGGCCGAGGTCGCCGAGGGTCAGCGCGAAGCGGCGCGCCAGGGCGTCACGCTGGCGTCGGGCGCGGATGCCGGTCGGCGCGCCGCGCTGCGCGCGCGCCAGCGCCGGCGCCAGCTGGTCCGCCTCGGCCGGCCAGGCGAGCAGCTCGGCGTCGAGGCCCGCGAAGGCGTGGTCCGCCCGCCCGAGCGGGTCGCGCAGCAGCACCCAGGCGGCGCGCGGGTGGAGGCGCGAGGCGCGATGGGCGAAAACGAGCGCCGCCGCGGGGTCGCGGTCCACGTGCAGCACGATCGCGCGCGGCGCCGGCGCCGTGTCGAGCGGGAAGTCCTCCGGGCTGCCGTCCGTCCCCGGCGGGTCCCCCGCCAGCCGACGCAGCAGTGCACGCGCCTCGGCATCGGCGTGAAGGATCCAGACCTGGTCAGCGCGACGTGACATGGGAAAACGGTCGAAGCTCCGGGAACACCCCTCCGAGGGAATACGGCGCAAATGACATGCCAACTCGTTCCGGACCGAATCCGACCGGCAGGTTCGCAGCCGATCCACCCGGAATCAAAGCGTTTCCATCATCCGAACCCGCGCCCGGGCCGGCGCCCCGAGCGGAACGCGAGCGGCCCTGCGGCGGAATCGGTTTACCCATCAGTAGGAGCGTCGCCCCGGGCGCCGGGTGCGTGTTAAACACTGGGCTTCGGGGTGGAGGCGCGGGGTGGCGGAAAGCGGGACGCAGCTCGCGAGCGAAGTGATCGACGGGGGGGCCGAAGTACGCCTCCGCAACTGGTTCGAGGTCCCCTACGACGACGCCATCGCCGCGGCGCGCACCTGCTACTCGCCGCGCGTGATCGACGCCGAGGAGATCACGCCCGGGCAGCGCCGCCGCATCGGGCCCCTCACCTGGGCGGGCGGTCACCACACCGTCTACCAGCACGCGACCTTCGAGTTCTCGCTCTCCGGCGTTTCGCGCCAGCTCGTCTGGTGCTTCCTGCACGGCTTCCCCTTCTACAACTCCGAGCAGCAGAGCCAGCGCTACGTGCGGCTCGACGAGATCCGAGCGCACGTTCCGCCCGCGCTCGGGGGCGAGGCGCGAGAGATCTACGAACAGGCCGTCGCGCGCGCCTGGCGGAGCTACCGCGAGCTGAGCCTTCGCCTCGAGCCCGTCGTGATGGAGATCCTGTCGGAGCTCTGGCGTCTCAAGGACCGCCAGTCGAAGGCGTTCGGCCGCAGCGTCGCCCGCGAAGCCGAGAAGAAGGCGATCGAGACCGCGCGCTACGTGATTCCGATCGCCTGCCACACGGCGATGGTCTACACCGTCTCGGGTCTCACGCTGCACCGGCTGCGGCGCATGGCCGCCGCCTGCGACGTCCCGAAGGAGGCGCGGCAGGTGGTGGACCAGATGGTCGAGGCGGTGCGCCGCGTCGACCCGGCCTTCTTCGACGCGGTGGGCGCACCGGCGCTCGACGAGAGCGAGGTGGTCGAGTTCGCGAACGCGCCGGCGGGCCTGACCGACGGCACCGCGGTCGAGGCGTTCGACAAGTCGCTCGAAGGTCGTCGCTCGCGCCTCGTCGACTGGGGCGCGCGCGCCCCCGCCGTCGTGGCGGACGCCGTACGCAACGTGCTGGGCCGGCCGGAGCTCGAAGACTCCGAGGCGCTCGCCCTCGCCCTCGATCCGAGCAAGAACCGCTACCGGCTCGACGCGCTGAACGTCTCCTTCCACGCGCCGCTGATGCGAGCGCTCGACCACGCGCACTACACCTTTCGGAAGCGTCTCTCCCATACGGCCGACTCGCAGGATCAGCGCCACCGCATGGTGCCGGCCTCGCGGCCGCTGCTCACGCGCACCGTGCCGCGCCACGCGGACGTGGTGGAGCCGGAGCTGATCGCCGCGGACCCGGGCTGCCACGCCCTCTTCCGGGAGCAGGTCGAGGCCGCCTGGGACGCGCGTGCCCGGCTGATCTCGGCCGGCGTGGAGCCCGAGCTCGCCCTCTACGTGCTGCCGAACGCGACCGCCGTCCGCTTCGAAGAATCCGGCAGCCTGCTGCATCTACTCCACAAGTGGACCATGCGGACCTGCCTGAACGCCCAGCGCGAGATCTACGAGGCGTCGATGGACGAGGTCGACCAGGTGCGGGCGGTGCACCCGGAGCTGATGGAGCACGTCGGGCCTCCGTGCGTCGTGCGCAACGGCCGCGCCTCGCCCCGCTGCACCGAGGGCACGCACTTCTGCGGCGTGCCGGTCTGGCGGAGCTTCCCGGACCTGGAGCGACGGATCTGATGCTGCGGCTCGCCCTGGCGCTCGCCCTGCTCGTGTCGCTTCCGAGCGCGGCGCGCGCGCTCAGCGTCGAGGACCTCGTGGGCGCCTGGCACGTGCTCGTCCACTACAAGGACTCGAACACCGGCAATCCGGACGCCAAGCGCTGGGAAGACCGCATCTGGGTCTTCGAGAAGGAAGGCACGAAGCTCCGTTGGATCGACTATCCGATCGTGGTCTTCGAGGACGACACCGGTCGCTTCGAGCGCTCCGAGCGCGGCCGCTACTCGCGAGTCCTCGACTACTGGGAGCCGACCGCCGAGCAGGAGGGGCAGATCCGCACCGGGCTCGCGATCAACTCGCGCGGCTCGCGCAGCAAGGCCCTCAGCGGCTCCGACGCGAAGGGCTGGTCCTCCGCGGGCCGTCGCGGCTACCAGTCGGCGCGCATCATCACCTACGAGGAGACCTGGACGATCGACGGGTTTCCCGACGCGCCGCGCTTCGAGCGTCAGGATTCGATGGGCTCCGCTGGGAGCGAGCAGTTCGAGGGCCGCACGGTCTACGAGACCACCAGCGTGGAAGACGGCGGCAACGTGCTGCGCGGCAAGTTCGACCGCGACGGCCACCGCACCGGCAGCTTCCGCCTGATGCGCAGCGGCGCGGTCCGCTCCGTCGGCGAGGAAGGCAAGACGGTCTCCGGGGAGCAGGTCAAGCGCAGCGACTTCATCGCCATGCTCGCGCCCGGCCTGGAGAAGCTCCCCGGCGAGCGCAGCGAGGCCGACTGGCGCAAGGCCGTCTCGGGCCCGGACGAGAAGGAGGAGCGGCTGGCGCTCCGGGCCGCCCTCGAGGAGGGCCTGCGCACGCAGGTGCTGACCGACGAGGACATCCGCACCCACAACGTGCTGCTCAGCAACCTGGCGGTCGAGCTCGAGCGCCTCTTCGTCGAAGAGGGCAAGAGCCTCGACGAGCTGCGCAAGATGATGCGCGAGGGCCAGCTGAGCGCGGCGGGCGGCCAGTTCTAGGCGCTCGGGTGCGGGCGGCCGAGCCGCGCGACCTCGACCGCGCCAGTGCGCTCGCCGGCCTGCTCTTCGCGGGCCACGACGCCGAGGGGGCCCGCTTCGCGATCGAGCCGGGCCGCGAGGGCGAGCTGCGCACGCTGCTGGCGGCGAGCCTGCGCGATCCGGAGAGCGCGCTCCTGGTGGCCGAGCGGGAGGGCGGGAGCCTGCTCGGCTTCGTCGCGGTCGCACTGCGCCGTCGCCCCGGGCCCTTCGCGGAGCGGGTGCGGGGCAGCATCGACTGGCTCTACGTGCGCGAAGAGGCCCGGCGTGCGGGGGTCGGCCGCGCGCTCGTCTCCGCCGGCCTCGCCTGGCTGCGCGAGCACGGGGCGCGCCGCGTCGAGCTGGAGGTGGCGCGCGCCAACCCGGGCGCCGAGGCCTTCTGGCAGGCGCTCGGCTTCCGCGCGCACACGACGGTGCTCGAGCGCTCTCTCTAGCCCCGGCGGGCCGCCCTCTCTAAGATTCTGCGGCGATGTCCAGCGACGAACCCTCTCTCAATCCGCTCGCGCGCGAGCTCAACGAGCAGCTCGGCGCCGCCGCCCCCGAGATCCTGGCGATGCTCTCGCCGCTCGGCCGCCGCCTCTACTTTCCGAAGGGAATCCTCTCCCAGTCGGCGGAGGCGAAGGTCAAGGCCAAGCGCTTCAACGCCACGATCGGGATCGCCACCGAGAAGGGCCACGCCATGCATCTGGCGAGCGTGCAGTCGCACCTGCGCGAGATCTCGCCCGACGACGCATTCACCTATGCGCCCGCGCCCGGCCGCCCCGGTCTCCGCGAGCGCTGGCGCGAGAAGCAGCTCGAGGAGAACCCGTCGC
>JBFIYM010000038.1:0-28997 GCA_041605395.1 Myxococcota bacterium
CGGCTGAGCGGGCGTCAGCCGGCGGCGATCGCGGCGGCGGACGCGGCGTCGAGGCCGACCGAGAGGACGACGGGGTGGGACTCGCGGAGCCAGGTGCCGCCCCGGCGCACGTCGAGGAGCGGCCGTTCGACCCGGATCCCGATGCGCCGCGCCTCGCCCGGGCCGAGCGCGACGCGCGCGAAGCCGACCAGCCGCTTCGGCGACCGCTCGAACGAAGACGCCGGCACGGCGCCGTACACCTGCACCACCGTCGAGCCCGCGCGATCGCCGACGTTCCACACCGTGACCGAGACGCGATCTCCTTGCGCCCGGGCCTCTCCGAGCGCGAAGCGCGTGTAGCCGAGGCCGAAGCCGAACGGGCGCTGCGCCTCGACCCCGCGCGCGTCGAGCCACCACTGGCCGTGGAGCAGCCCGTAGGTCGTACGCTCCGCATCGATCTCGAACGGAACGAGATCGCGCTCGTCTCGCGGGATCGCGAAGGGCAGCCGGCCCCCGGGCTCGACGGCGCCGGTGAGCACGTCCGCGAGCGCGTGCCCCCCCTCCATGCCGGGGTACCAGAGCATGAGCGCCGCGGGGACCTGCTCGAGCCAGGGCATCACGACGGCGCTGCCCGCCATCACGAGGACGACGACCCGTGGATTGTGGGTGGCGGCGGCCTGGATCAGCGCCTCGTCCTCGGGGTGGAGTCGCAGCGAGCGTCGGTCGCCGCCGGCTGCGAACGGCTCCCGCGCTTCGTCGCTCCTTCCGGCCGGGCCCGGCTTCGAGTCGGGCGGGAACCCGGTCGCCGGATGATCGCGCGGCGGAAGCAGGTGGGTGAGCGTGGCGAAGGCGCCCGGATCGATGAACTCGCCCTCGTCGCGGGCGGTGTAGCCCACGACGACGAGTGCCAGGTCGGCGCCCGCGGCGATCGAGGCGTCGCTCTCCGCGTGGCGCACGTCCGCTGCCGCGAAGGCGGCGCGCACGCCGGCGAGCGGCGTCACGACCTCGGGCTGGAGCACGTTGCTGCTTCCGCCGTCCCCGAGGTTCGGCCGGTCCGCGAGCCGGCCGAGCACCGCGAGCGTGCGCACCGAGGCCGCGTCCACGGGGAGCAGCGGGCCCTCGTTGCGGAGCAGCACCATGGACGCGCTCGCGGCCTCGCGTGCGAGCGCCCGGTGCGCGGAGCAGGCCACGACCTCGGGGCCGGGCCGGGCGGCCTCGAGCGGCGCGAAGCGCAGCAGCGTCGCCAGCGTCTCGACGACCCGCGCGTCGACCGCCTCGACCGGGAGCTCGCCCCGCTCGAGGGCCCCGGGCAATGCGACGGCCCGCTGCTGTCGGTGCGGCATCTCGATGTTGCAGCCGGCCACCACCGACTTCACCGGATCGCGCAGGCCGAAGCTGAAGTCCGTGATCACGAAGCCCTCGAAGCCCCACTCCTCGCGGAGGATCGTGGTGAGGAGGGTCGCGTTCTCGCCGCACCACTCCCCGTTCACCGAGTTGTAGGCGCTCATCACGCTCGCGACCCCGGCCTCGACGACGCGCCGGAAGTGCGGGAGGTAGACCTCGTGGAGCGCGCGTTCGTCCGCCTCGACGTCGACCCGGAAGCGCGCGTTCTCCATCGAGTTCAGCGCGAAGTGCTTCATGCACGCCATCACGTGCCGCTGGAGCCCTTCGGTCAGCGCCGCCGCCATCTCGCCGACGTGGTGGGGATCCTCGCCGTAGGTCTCCTGCGCCCGGCCCCAGCCGGGATGGCGCAGCAGGTTCAGGCACACCGCGCCGGTGTGGTTCGCGCCCTGCGCGCGGAGCTCCTGACCGATCGCCGCGCCGATGCGGCGCTCGAGGTCGGGGTCGAAGCTCGCGCCCCGCGCCATCGAGACGGGGAAGGCCGTCGCCGGCCCGATCACGCAGCCGCGCGGCCCGTCGGCGAAACGGATGCCCCGAACGCCGAGTCGCTCGACCTGCGCCGCCGGCCAGGGGTGCGCGTTGTAGCCGCCGCGTGCCATGTCGACCGTTCCCGGCCAGAACGGGACGTCGCCGTCGAGGCAGCCGAGCTTCTCCTCGAGCGTCATGCGCTCGACGAGGCCCCGCGCCTCCCCGGTCGGGTCGGCGCCGCCCGCCACGCGCTTCGCCGCTTCGTCGAACGCGGTCACGAAGCGGGAGCTTCGCGCATCCCGCCCACTGCCGGAAGCGGGTTCGGCGGCGACCGGTCGAGCCGTTCGGGCGCCGGCGCTGCGGGCGCTACCCTGGACGCGCGTCCTGGAGGAGCTCATGGCCCCGTCTCGTGCTTCGTCCGAGTGGAAGTCCACCGCCTGCATCCTGTGCGAGTGCAATTGCGGCATCGAGGTGCAGCTCGGCGGCGACGACGGTCGGCGCTTCGTCCGCATCCGGGGCGACAAGAATCATCCGGTCTCGCAGGGCTATGCCTGCGAGAAGGCGAACCGCCTCGACTTCTACCAGAACGGACGCGACCGTATCACGGCGCCGCTGCGGCGCCGGCCCGACGGCAGCTTCGAGGAGATCGACTGGGAGACGGCGATCCGCGAGGTCGCGGAGAGGCTCGCCGCCATCCGCGACACGCACGGCGGCGACAAGATCTTCTACTACGGCGGCGGTGGTCAGGGAAACCATCTGCCGGGCGGCTACGCGCGCTCGACGCTCGCGGCGCTCGGCAGCGTCTACCGCTCGAACGCGCTGGCCCAGGAGAAGACGGGCGAGTTCTGGGTGAACGGGCAGATGCTGGGTGGCTTCGTGCGCGGCGACTTCGAGCACTGCGAGGTGGCGGTCTTCATCGGCAAGAATCCCTGGCAGTCGCATTCGATCCCGCGTGCCCGCGTGACGCTCCGCGAGATCGCCAAGGACCCGGCGAGAAAGATGATCGTGATCGATCCCCGGCGCAGCGAGACCGCCGACCTCGCCGACCTCCACCTCGCCGTTCGCCCCGGGGCGGACGCGTGGCTGCTCGCGGCGCTGGTGGCCGTGATCGTCCAGGAGGGGCTCGCCGACCAGGCCTTCATCGAGGAGCACGTCGTGAACCTCGGCGAGGTGCTGCCGCTCTTCGAGACGCTGTCCGTGGCCGACTTCGCGGAGAAGGCGGGCGTTCCCGAGGCCCAGGTCCGCGAGGCCGCCCGCACCCTGGCGGGCGCCTCGAGCGTCGCCTTCTTCGAGGACCACGGCGTCCAGATGAACCGTCACTCGACGCTGGTGAGCTACCTGAACCGCCTGCTCTGGGTCCTCACCGGGAGCTTCGGCAAGAAGGGCTCGATGGGCTTGCCCATCGTGTTCCAGTCGCTGATCGGCGGCAAGGCGCGTGGGCAGCGCAGCCCGGTCGCGGGGGCGCGCATCATCGGCGGGCTGGTGCCCTGCAACGTCATCGCCGAGGAGGTGCTGAGCGACCACCCGGATCGCTACCGCGCCATGCTGATCGAGTCGGGCAACCCGGCGCACTCACTGGCGGACAGCAAGCGCTTCCGTGAGGCGCTCGACGCGCTCGAGCTCGTGGTCGTGATCGACGTGGCGATGACCGAGACCGCGCGGCACGCGGACTACGTGCTGCCCGTGGCCACCCAGTACGAGAAGGCGGAGGCCAGCTTCTTCAACTTCGAGTTCCCCGAGAACGCCTTCTTCCTGCGTAAGCCGCTGCTCGAGCCGCCGCCGGGCGTGCTCACCGAGCCGGAGATCCACACGCGCATCGTCGAGGCGCTCGGCCGGCTGCCTGAGGACCTGGTGGAGGAGCTGCGGGCGGCGCTCCGCGAGAGCCGCGAGCGCTTCACGGAGGTCTTCTTCGCGAAGGTCGCGCCGAGCCCGAACCACATGGCGGTGGTGCCGTCCATTCTCTACCGCACGCTCGGCGAGGTGCTTCCGAAGGGCAGCGAGTCGGCGGCGGCGGTCTGGGGCCTCGCCCACATGTACGCCCTGCGCAATCCGGCGGCGGTCCGGGCGGCCGGGTTCGAGGGCGAGGGCACGGCGCCGGGCGAGGCGCTGTTCGAGAAGATCGTCGAGTCGCCGACGGCGGTGGTGTTCGCCCGGCATGCCTTCGAGGACAGCTGGGACCGTCTCGAGACCGCGGACAAGAAGATCAACGCCGCGGTGCCGGAGCTCTACGACACGATCCGCTCGCTGGCCACGACCCGGCCCGCCGCGGCGAGCGAGGAGTTCCCGCTCTTCCTCGCGGCGGGCGAGCGGCGCTCGTTCACCGCGAACACGATCCTTCGCCATCCCGACTGGCGGAAGAAGGACCGGGGCGGGGCGCTGTTCGTCCACCCCGAGGACGCCGCGGCGCTCGGGCTCGAGAGCGGCGGGCGGGCCCTGCTCACCACCCGCGGCGGCCGCGTCGAGGTGGAGGTGGCCGTGAGCGACCGCATGCACCCGGGCCACGTGTCGTTGCCGAACGGGATGGGGCTCTCCAACCAGGAGGCCGACCCGGTGGGCGTCGCGCCCAACGACCTGACCTCGAGCGGGGACCGCGACGAGTTCGCGGGCACGCCTTGGCACAAGTCGGTGCCGGCCCGGCTGAGCGCGCTCTGAGCGCGCACTTCCCCGCGGCGTTCGCGCGTCTGCGCGGCTCGGCGCGGCTCGCGGTCTACATCGACCTCAAGAGCCCCTATGCCTTCATCGCGATCCGGCCGACGCGCCACATGGCTCGTGGCCTCGGCGTCGAGGTCGACTGGCGCCCCTTCACGCTCGACATCCCGAGCTATCTCGGCTCGGCGAAGCTCGCGCAGGACGGCAAGAAGGTCGAGAGCTCGGACCGGACGCCGCAGCAGTGGACCGGCGTTCGCTACGCGTATCGCGACGCCCGCCGCTACGCCAACCTGACCGGCAAGACGCTGCGCGGCACCGTCAAGATCTGGGACTCGAGCCGGGCCGGCATCGCGATGCTCTGGGCGAAGCAGCGCGGCGGCTTCGATCGCTTCCTCGACGTGGCCTATCCGGCGTTCTGGAGGCGCGAGCTCGACATCGAGGACTGGGGCGTGCTGGAGCGCACCCTGGCGGAGGCCGGCGTGGAGGCGCGGGGCTTCCGCGAGTGGGCCGAGGGGCCGGGCCGCGCGCTCCACGACCAGACGAACGAGGCGGCCTTCGATGCGGGCGTCTACGGCGTACCCACCTATCTCGTCGAGGACGAGATGTGGTTCGGGCGCGAGCACCTGCCGCGGGTCGCGTGGATCCTGGGCGGCCGCAAGGGCCCGGCCCCGGACGTGGCGAACCGGAGCTTCGCAGCATGAGCTTCCCGGTGCGCCTCGACGACTCGCCGCTGACCATCGCGCTCGACGTGCGCGATCCCTTCGCCTACCTCGCGCTGTCCCCCGCCATCGCGTTCGGCCGAGAGCTCGGGGTCGCGATCGACTGGCTGCCGGTGCGAGCCCAGCCACTCCACCCGCCGTCGACGCCCGGCCCCGCCGACGACCGCGGCATCCGCCATCGCCGCCATCGCGCCCACATGCTGGCGCGGGAGATCGCCGTCTACGCCGAGGCCCAGGGGATCGTGATCCGGGAGCCCTATCGCGACGCGCCAGCCGACGCGGCGAACCTCGCCTGGCTCTGGCTGCGGACGCAGGCCCGCGACCGCCTGGAGCCGTTCCTGCTCGAGCTGTTCCGCCGCTACTGGAGCGTTGCCCTCGATGTCGCCGATCGCGACGCCGTCGCGGGCGTGGTCGACGCCGCGGGCGCGGACGCGCCGGGGTTCCTCGCGTGGGCTCGCGGCGAGGGCCCCGAGGCGCTCGCCCGCCTCGAGGCCGCGCTGCGCGAGGCCGGCCTGCACGGCTCGCCGGCCTATCTCGCCTGCAATCAGGTGTTCCTCGGCCGCCAGCACCTGCCGATGATCCGCTGGCTGCTCGGCGGCCAGCAGGGTCCGGTGCCGATCTGATCCGATCGGCCGACGCCGACCGCGCGGTGTAGACTCGGCTGCCTGGGCGCCGGAATGAAGTACGGCTTCATCACCACGAACTTCGACTACTGCGGTGAGGCGCGGCTGCTCGCCGAGCTCGCGCGCGAGGCCGAGGATTCCGGCTGGGACGGCTTCTTCCTCTGGGACCACATCCAATGGGGCGGCGAGCCCACCGTCGATCCGTGGGTGGCGTTCGCGGCGATGGCGATGGCGACCGAGCGCATCCGCCTCGGCCCGATGATCACGCCGCTCCCGCGCCGCCACATCGCGAAGCTCGCGCGCGAGACGGTGAGCGTGGACCGGCTCTCGAACGGGCGCCTCATCCTGGGCGTCGGCGCCGGCGCCTTCCAGCACCCGGAATACACCGCGTTCGGCGACTTCGGCGATCCCAGGACCCGTGCCGCCCGCCTCGACGAGGGGCTCGAGCTGCTGACGGCGCTCTGGAGCGGGAAGCCCGTGGAGCACGCCGGCCGCTTCTACCGCGCCGAGACCGAGGGCTTCGCGCCGCCGCTCCAGCAGCCGCGCATCCCGATCTGGGTGGCGGCGACCTGGCCGCACCGGAAGCCGCTCCTCCGCGCAGCCCGCTGGGACGGGCTCGCGCCGATGCACGGCGGCACCATCGAGGGGAAGCTGCTCGCGCCCGACGAGCTGCGACAGATGCTCGACACCGTGCGTGAGCACCGTGACGGCGACGCTCCCTACGACGCTGCACAGTTCGGCGTGACGCGCGACGCGGGCGACACCGCCCAGGTGGGCGCGTTCGCCGAGGCCGGGGCCACCTGGTGGGTGGAGGGCGTCTTCACCTGGATGATGGACCTCGACTACACGCGCCGGCGCATCCGGAGCGGGCCGCCGCAGGTGTGAGGGCCCGTCGCCGTGCGCGTCGCCTGTGGCTCCGCCTGGCGCTCGCGTTCAGCAACCCGGCGGGGCTCCGCTTCGACCGCGGCCTGGTGCGGGCGACGGGCTTCTCGTTGATCAACCAGTTCTACGCCCGGGCGGGCGGCTTCACGCCCCGGCCTTGTCTGCTGCTGACGACGCGCCACCACCGTACGGGCGAGCGCCGCAGCGTGGTGCTGCCCTATCGGCGTGACGGCGCGCGCTGGCTCGTGGTGGGCTCGCACGGTGGCCGCCCCACCGATGCGGTCTGGGCACGGAACCTTCGCGTACACCCCGAGGCCGAGGTCCGGGTCGGCTGGCGGCGGCTGCCGGTGCTTGCCCGGGAGGCCAGCGGCGAGGAGCGCGAGCGCCTCTGGAAACTCGTGACCGACGACGGCGCCTACGTCGGATACCAGCGCATGGCCGCGCCGCGGGTGATCCCCGTCGTCGCCCTCTCGGAGCGCGTTCAGGCCGCGAGGAAGACGAACGCCCCCACGGCGAGCCCGACGTAGCGCCCGCGCGCGAAGCCCACCTCCGTGAGCTGGCGCCCGAGCTCGACGCGCGGCTCGCCGCCGCTCCGCGTGCGCAGCACCACCGGGACCTCGAACATGCTGATCTGGACTGCGCGGGTCACGAACGTGGCCAGCAGCAGCGCGCGGCTCGCGTTGTCGATGGGCACCCAGAGCAGAGTGAGGAGCACGAGCGCCCACGGCACCCCGATGCCGCCCCAGCTCATCCACAGGAACTGGCGCGTGTCGTTCCGTTCGAACGAGAAGTTGAACATGAAGAAGTAGCGGACGGGCTTCTTCAGGACGGGCGAAACGGCGCCGGCGAGGCGCGCACCGGCGAAGTGGCCCCACTCGTGGAGCGTCGACGAGATCACGAAGCCGGCGATCACGGCGTTGGCCAGCGCCACGGCCCAGGCGAGCCCCCAGCCGCTCGCCACCGCCCAGGTGTCCGCGGCGCCCCACAGCGTCAGGGCGCCCATCACCATCACCGTGTGGAGCAGGGCGACGTTGCGCAGCCGGGCGCGGTCCTCGGCGGGATCGAAGGTGGGCTCCGTCGCGGCGGGCTCCGCTCGCGTCGCTTCCTTGGCGTCGTCCGACATCGGGGCTCCCTCGCGGTCTCGCGGCATCGGGCCACAGCGAAGCTAGCAGCTGACCCGTCGGCGCCGCGCTCAGGTCCGTCTGCTAGCGTGCCGCCGTGCGACTCGCGCCCCGCCTGCTTCCGGCTGGACTCGCCATCGCCCTCCTCGGCGCGAGCCTCGTCCCGTGCACGCCCGAGGGATCCGGGGCGGGGGCGCCGCTGGCGCTCGCGACGCAGGCGGCTGCCGAGCACCCGCCGGACTGCCACCGCGTGGAAGCCACGCAGCTCGAGGCCCCGTGCCCCTGCGGCTGTAGCCAGCGCGCCGGGGGCTCCGTCACCGCCCGCCTCGGTCTGGCGCTCCTGTCGGAGGTCGCGGGCGTCGCGGCGGGGCCCGCGCTCCCGGCCGTGCTGCCGGCGCGACTCCACGCTCCCGAAGCACCGCCGCTCGCGATCGATCACGTCCCGCTCGACGTCTGACGGCCCTCGCTTCCGGTCCGAGGGCCCTCGCTTCCGGAAGGCGCCGGCCTCGGCCGTGCGCCGTCGTCTCACGTCGTGCACTCGCGGGCCCACTGCGGTCGTCGCGAGCCGGGGATGCTCCGTTGCGCAACCTCCGATCCATTGCGGCGCTCGCTGCGAGCGTCTGCCTCGTGGTCTTCCTGTCTCTCGTCTCACCCCGAGCGGCGCTCGCCTGCTCCGTGTGCCTGGCCGGTGACCCGCACTATTCGGCCTTCGGCGCGAGCGCGCAGCAGGTCGGCGACGTGGCGCTCTACTTCCAGGTCCAGGGCTGGCGCAAGGACAGCGGCCTGCTGCCGCACGAGGAGGAGGACGAGGAGCACGAGCACGGCCACGGCACCGAGCGCAACCGCAGCCAGCGGGTGGACCTGTTCCTCGCCTGGACGCCGCTCGACCGACTCACGCTCACCCTCGACGTCCCGTTCGCCCACAACCAGATCGAGGAGATCGAAGAGGACGAGCGCGCGACCCACACGCTCCAGGGCCTCGGGGACGTGTCGCTCTCGGCCACCGCGGTGCTCTGGCGCAACCGGGACGTACTGCCCGCCACCTGGCTCGAGGGCCGGGCGTTCCTGAAGGCCCCGACCGGCCGAAACGAGCGCGAGCGCGGCGGCTTCGTGGACCCGCACCTCCAGACCGGCACCGGCTCCTGGGACTTCGGCTTCGGCCTGGGCGGGGCGCACAAGCTCGAGTGGGGCTCCCTCTACGCGAGCGTCTTCTACCGCGAGAACGGGGAGGGGGACTTCGACGGGCTCGACTACGCCTACGGCGACACGGTGCTCGCGAACCTGGCGCTCGACGTACCGATCGGCCACGCCCTCGGTCGGCCGGCACTCGACTGGCTCACGCTCGGGGCGGAGCTCAACTACCGCTGGGCGGACTTCGACCGGGCGGACGGCGAGAAGTTCCGGGACAGCGGCGGCTCGCTGCTCTACCTGACGCCGGTGGTCCGCTTCCGGCTTCCGTTCGGGGTGCGCGAGCGCCCGATGTCGCTGCGCCTCGCCGTCCAGCTTCCGGTGACCTCGTCCTGGCTCTACGGCGACCAGGACGAGAAGGAGGTCTGGTCGGTGGGCCTCCAGGTTCCGTTCTGATGCGGGCGTGGGTCCGCGCCGTGCTGCTGCTCGCTGCTTGTGTCTCGACTGCGCACGCCGAGCCGGCGCTCGAGCTCGAGACGCTCGACGGTCGGGCCGTCGAACTGGCCCTGCAGGGGGAGGACGTCGCGCTGCTCGTCCACTTCTGGGCGACCTGGTGCCCGGAGTGCGAGGACGAGCTCCCCATCCTGGCCGCGGCCACGGAGCGCTGCGCCGCGAGCCGGGTGCGCATCGTGACCGTCTCGGTCGGCGAGAGCCGGGAGGCGGTCGTCGCCTACCTCGCCGAGCACGGCCTCTCGCTGCGTCCCCTGCGCGATCCGCGCGGTCGCGTCTGGCGTGGCCTCGGTGGCGTCGGCCTGCCCACGAACCTCACCTGGACGGGCGCGGGGCGTCGCATCGAGGTGGGGCCGCGCGACGCCGAGGGCTGGCGGGGGGCGCTGCGCGAGCTGGGATGCGAGGCCACGGTCGCGCCCCACCCGCGCTGAGCCGGTGTCCGTGTAGACTCGCACGCCATGCGCGCCTGGCAGGTCACGAAGCCCGGGAGACCCTCGGACGCGCTCGAGCTTCGCGCGGCCGCCGCTGCACCCGAGCCTCGGCCGGGCACCGTGCTGCTCGAGGTGAGCGCCGCGGGAATCGGTCTGCCCGACGCGCTCATGTGTCGCGGCGACTACGCGCTCACGCCGCGGCGCCTGCCCTTCACGCCCGGACAGGAGGTGGTCGGCCGTGTCGCGGGCTTCGGCGAGGGGGTCGTGGGACGGACGCCGGGCCAGCGCGTGATGTCGCTCACGAGCTTCATCACCGGCGACGGTGGCTTCGCCGAGCGCTGCCTCGGCCTCGACGACTTCTGCCTGCCGGTGCCCGAGGGCATGACGGACGCCGAGGCGGCCGGCTTCCTGATCCCGTTCCACACGGCCTACGTCGCGCTCGTGACGCGCGGCCGGGTCGAGCCGGGGGAGACGCTCCTCGTCGCGGGCGCCGCGGGGGGGACGGGTGCGGCGGCCGTCCAGCTCGGGCGTACGCTCGGCGCCCGCGTCATTGCGACGGCCGGCGGCCCTGCGAAGGCCGCCTTCTGCCGCGAGCTCGGCGCGGATCTGGTGATCGACTACCGCGCGGAGGACATCGCGGACGCCGCCCGCGCGGCCACCGGCGGTCGCGGTGTGGACGCCGTCTTCGATCCGGTCGGCGGCGACGTGTTCGGCGCGGCGACGCGCTGCATCGCGCCGGAGGGACGCATCCTGGCGATCGGCTTCGCGAGCGGCAGCTGGGGCCGCGTCGACACCGCCCGGCTGGTGGGGGGCAACTACTCGGTGGTGGGCGTGATCCCGTCGCACTACGACCGCGCCTACCGCGAGCGCGCGCAGGCGGACCTGGTCGGCTGGTGGCGGGCCGGGAAGCTGCGCCCGCAGGTCGACGCGCTCGTGCCCTTCGCCGAGCTCCCGGGAGCGCTGGAGCGGCTCCTGTCCGGCGGGGTCACCGGCAAGCTCGTGCTCGCCGTCGATCCCGCCGCGACCTGATACCGCTCAGGCGCCGCGGCCCGGCCGCTCAGGCGCTCGCGGCCCGGCCGCTCAGGCGCTCGCGGCCTTGCCGCCCCGCGCGGAGAGCCGGCGGTGCAGCGCCTCGCGCAACGCCGGCGAGAGCGTCCCCAGGATCAGGAAGCGGGCGGCGCTGCGACCCTCGTTGCGCCAGCCGTGCGGCGCCTTCGCCTTGAAGTGCAGCACGTCGCCCGGCCGGAGCCGGTACTCGTCCTCGCCGACCCGGAAGGTGAGCTCGCCCTGCTCGCAGAGCACCAGCTCCTCGCCCGAGTAGGCGATCGTGTCGCGCCCGCTCCCGTAGCCGGGCTGCACCGTGATGCGCCACATCTCGACCGCGGCGTCCGCGAGGTCACCGCTCACGCGCTCGACCAGCATGCGGCGGTGATTCCCGACGGGGTGGCGCGCCGCGGCCTCGAGGTGCACGACGCTCCGCTCGGCCGGCGCCTCGCTGACCAGATCGCTCGGGCTGCGGCCGAGCCCGCGCGCGATCTTCAGCAGCACGGCCACGCTCGGGACCATCTGGAAGGACTCCACCTTCTGGATCGTGCTGGTCGCGACGTCGCTCCGCGCTGCCAGCTCCTGGAGCGTGTAGCCCGCCTCCTCGCGCCAGCGGCGGATGCGCGAGGCCAGCCGGGCGATCTCGGCGTCGACCGCGCCCCGATCGCTCATCGGCCCGGCTCGGGAGCGCGCGTGCGCGCGTCTTCGGGCCGGACGATCCGGTAGTTCACCGTCCCCTGCGCGACGAGGCTTCCGCTCGGGCGCTCCGCCACCTCGACCTCGCTGAACAGGTGCTCGCGGTCGTGGTGGCGCACGCGCCCGTAGGCGACCAGGTCGATGGCGCCTTGCGGCGCCAGGATGCGGGCCTGGATGCCGGGCGTCGACGCCTTGAAGCGCCCCGGTCCGGTCTCCGCCCAGCCCGCCATGGCGCCGGTGGTATCGAGGAGCGCCAGCAGCGCGCCCTCGTGCACGCCGCCCGCCGCGTCGGCGTTCGAATCGCGCCACGGCATCACGATGCGGGAACGACCGCCTGCCATGTGCTCGACGGCGAGGCCGAGCTTGGCGTGGAAGGGGATGCGTCCGATGAAGGGGCCCATCGGTCCGCGGTCGGCCGCGCCGTCGTCGCCCGCCGCCACTGGCAGCGGCGCGGGCGCATCCCCGAAGCGCCCGCGCACCGTGGCGAGGCCGCGCGCCACCGGCTTTCCGCTCTCGCTCTCTACGCTCACCTCGCAGTAGGCGAGCTCCTTGCCGCTGCGCAGGAGTCGCGCCTCGGCGCGGACGCCTTCTCCGAGCGCCGCCGAGAGGTAGGCCACCTGGATCGCCACCGAGTGCCACGGCCCGCTCTCCGCGCCGAGCGTCGCGCGCGCGACGGCCTGGGCGCCGAGGTCGATCAGTGAGGCGGCGACCCCCCCGTGGAGCGCCTTGTCGCCGTTCGAGTTCTCTTCGACGAAGGGAAGGGCGAGGCGTACGGCTTCCGGTTCGAGCGCTTCGGCCCGCACGCCGAGGGCGGCGCCGTAGGGCGAGGCTTCGAGCCAGCTCCGGATCCAGTCCATGGGGGCCTCCTGTCGCGCCTCGTATCGTATCGACAAATTCATTTTCCGATAGTATAAATCGGTCCATGGCCGACCCGCTCTCCCCCGAGCAGCGCCGCCACTACGACGAGCACGGCTACGTGGTCGTTGCGGGCCTGTTCGAGGCGGCCGAGCTCGCGCGCTGGCGCGACCGCTTCAGCGAGATCGTCGAGCGCGGTGCTCCCCGTGCCGACGGCCTGCTCGTGATGCGGGACGTGATGGTGGCCAAGGGCGCCGTCGCGCCGGCCACGGCCGCCGAGGCGACCGCCAAGGTCCAGGACTTCGAGAACGACCCGGTGCTCTACGAGTACGTCGTCCACCCGCGGCTGCTCGACGTCGTCGAGGGCTTCGTCGGGCGCGACGTCGCGTCGATCCACACGATGCTGATCAACAAGCCGCCGGGGGTGGACGGACGACATCCGCTCCACCAGGACCTGCTCTACTTCCCGTTCCGCCCCGCCGAGCGCATCGTCGCCGCCTGGACCGCGCTCGAGCCCTCGACGCGGGAGAACGGCTGCCTCGTCGTCGTGCCGGGCACGCACCGTGGCGAGCTGCTGCGCCACGAGAACCCCGACTGGGAGTACGTGAACGGCGGCTACTTCGGGGCGGCCGGAGTCGGCGCCGAGACCGAGCGCGTCCACCTCGAGATGGAGCCTGGCGAGACGGTCTTCTTCCACCCGCTCCTGCTCCACGGCTCGGGCCAGAACCGCACGCCCGGCTTCCGGCGCGCGATCTCGGCGCACTACGCGAGCGCCGCCTGCCGCTGGCTCGACGACGGCTTCCTCGCTGGAAGGCGACCCTACCGGCTGGTACGGGGCCGCGCCGACCCCGACGGCATCGTCGGGGCCGGCAGGGCTGCGTCGATCGCCTAGGGAGCCTCTGCACAAGTCCTCGTGCGGCCGCTGTGCCCGGGACCGGTGGACCGGCTCCTACTCCGGACTCGGCGCGTCGCGGTGGATCCGTGCCCTTCCTTCCGCTCCGAGCAGCGGGCGGGGGCGGCAGCGGTCGGAGCTGCCAAAGGCCGGGCTGTCCGTAGGGCCTGCCTTCGCCTCCGTAGGACCGGACTCCACCGGTCCTCGTGGCCCCGGGAGCGTACGCGCGTTCTGCAGAGGTTCCCTAGGCGTGGCCCGGGTCCCGGCTTCAGCCCACCAGCCAGCCGATCGCGGAGATCGACACCACGCAGACGAGGTTCAGGGCGAGGCCGACCCGCATCATCTCCCGCTGGCGCACCCGGCCGGAGCCGAACACGATCGCGTTCGGCGGGGTCGCGACCGGGAGCATGAAGGCGCACGAGCACGCGATCGCAGCCGGCACCACCAGGGCGACCGGGGCCGCGCCGAGCTCGCGCGCGGCCGCGAGCAGCAACGGGACGAAGAGCGCCGCGGTCGCCGTGTTGCTCGAGACCTCGGTCAGGAAGACCAGCAGCAGCACGGCGCTGGCGATGATCAGGAAGAAGGGCAGGCCGGCGGTGATCTCCGCGAGCTGGTGCGCGAGATAGCGGCTGGCGCCGCTCTCGCCGAGCACGACGCTCAGCGTGAGGCCGCCGCCGAACAGCAGCAGCACGCTCCAGTCCACGGTGCGCTCCACCTGCTGCCAGCGGACGAGCCCGAGCGCGACCAGCGCGACCAGCGCTGCGACGGCGACCACGGTGTCGAAGTCGGAGCCGATGCCGAGGGCGGCGGAGAGCGGACCGCTCGAGAGCCAGCCCAGGACCGCGAGGCCGAACACGGCGAGGGTCGCGATGCGCGCCCGGTCGAAGTGGAAGCCCGCGGCGTCTCGCGTCGCGAGCGGCGCGACCGGGCCGGGCGGTGCGAGCCGCGCGAGCAGGACGAAGAGGGTGGGGAGCAGCACCGCGACGAAGGGCAGGGCCAACGCCAGCCACTCGGCGAAGGAGAGGCCGAGGGCGGCCGCGGCGATCGCGTTCGGCGGGCTTCCGATCACCGTGCCGATCCCGCCGACGCTCGCGGAGTAGGCGATCCCGAGCAGCACGAAGGGACCGGCCCGCGCCTCGGCCGCTTCCCCGGACGCCCGACGCACGTCGGCGAGCAGGCCCAGCGCGACGGGCAGCAGCAGCGCCACGGTCGCCGTGTTCGAGACCCACATCGAGAGTCCGGCCGAGACGGCGAACAGGCCGAAGGCGGAGCGGCGGAAGTCGCCGCGGAAGCCGCGCACCACCTGCTCGGCCAGCCAGCGGTCGAGCCCGCGCGCGGAGAGCGCGGCGGCCAGGCCGAAGCCTGCGAGGAACAGGAAGATCAGGGGGTGCGCAAAGCTCGCGAACGCGGCGCGGGCGTCGAGCACGCCGGTCCCGATCGCGAAGAGCGGCACGAGCAGGGCCGTCACGGCGAGCGGGAGCGCCTCGGAGAGCCACAGCGTCCCGATCACGAGCAGGATGGCGAGGCCGACGCGCACCCGCTCCGGCTCCACGCCCCCGGGCAGCGTTCCGAGCGGGAGAAAGCCGTGCGCGAGCGCCCCGAGCGCGAGCGCAGCGAGCAGCAGCCCGAGCCGCACGGCCTGTGAGCGCTCCTGCACGCGCTAGCGCCTCCGCGGGCCGAGCGTACCACCGCCGACCCCGCGACGGGGCCGGCGGTGGTTGGGGATGCGCCTACTCGGCGGCCTCGAAGATCGCCTCTTCGGTGATCGTCTTGTTGCCGTTCTCCCCGATGGCGATGATCTCGATCTTGAGCTCGACCAGCGTCCCGCCCATCAGGAAGCCGTCGATCATGGCCTCGAACTCGGCGGAGGTCGTGATCGAGGTGACGTCGGACGCCACCTGCGTCACCTGGGTGAAGGTCTCCTCGTCGCCGTCGACCTCGGCGACCGCCTCCACGATGACCTCGTAGGACGCGACCGGCTCGCCGCCCACGCCGGGGTTCCACACCACGACCGGGTAGTTCCCCTCCGCGTCCACGATCTCGAGCGGCTCCGGCAGGTCGTGGCTCAGCTCGGCTTCGCCCATCAGATTGGCGCCGTCCGTGGTCTTCCCCGTGAACACGTAGGTGCCTTCGGGGAACTGGGCCAGGAAGTCGGCGATCGCCTGGTCGACGTCGCACCCCTCCTCGCCGTCCGGGCAGAGCTCGGGCTCGGCGCTCTCGGTGAACACCTCGGTGCTGCCCACCTTCTTGAGGCCCCCGCCGTTGCCCACCTTGAAGATCCGGCCGCCGGGGCCCGTCACCTTCACCTGACGCCAGGCGTCGGCGTCGAAGAAGATCTGGATGCCCAGATCCAGGTCGGTGGAGTTGAACTCGAAGAAGATCTCCTGCTCCGCGAAGGGGACCGTCGGCTTCGCGGCCCAGGCCGGCGCCACGCTCAGGGCGAGGACCAGCGCGAGTGCCGTCCATGCCCCGACGCATCCCACCGGCCTCCCCTCCGGGCGCCGCCCATCGAATCGAATCGTCTCGCTCGTCATCGGATGCCTCCTTTTCGCGCCATTCGGCGCATGGCATCCGTCTACGGCGGTTCGCGGCCGCTGACGATTGGCGGGATGACCTAGGTGATCCCTGCCCCGGCCGCTGATGCGAGCCCGGCATAGGAGCTTCCGCCAATGCGGCGAAGCCGGGCCGCGAGGCGGCGCGTCAGCCCTGTTCGCGTGCCCTGAGCTCGGCGAAAGCCGCGTAGCTCGCGTCGCCCGGATCGCGGGTTCCCGTGATGGGCGAGGTGGGTGCGTCCCCGACCGGCAGATACGTCATCCAGTCGTTCAGGTAGAGCCGGTGGTCGATCGCCCAGCGGCCGCGCCGCTCGGACCAGCGGTCCACGTAGCGTCCGCGCGTGAGGATGTCCCGCGCGGGATGCGTTCCGGGCTTCGAGCGCAGCACGACCGTCACGTAGGTCTCGCTCGCCGCGCGCTCGCCGGCGACCTCGATCAGCACGTTCGTCATCTGGTGGGAATGGCCCTGCATACCCTCGTGGAGCTTCCACATCCAGTCGAGCAGGTCCTCGACCTTGCCCTCGTACATGCCCCGGTAGTCGGCCGTGCCGTCTTCGTGCCAGCAGGCGCGCGTGAGCGCGCGGTCCATGCGGTCGACGCCGCGGCAGTAGCGGTAGAGCGTCTCCTGGATGGCCTGCTTGGCGGCGAGCTCGCGAAGCGCGTCGGACATGATCCCCCCGGTCTAGTAGGAGCGCGGCAGGCCCAGCACGTGCTCGGCCACGTAGTTCGTCGCCATCTCCTGCGAGATCGGCGCGAGCCTCGCGAGCCGCGCCTCCCGCCAGTAGCGCTCGACGTGCATCTCGCGCGCGTAGCCCATGCCGCCGAACGTCTGGAGCGCGCGGTCGCAGGCGCGGAAGCACGCCTCGGCGGCGCGGATCTTCGCCGTGTTCGCCGGCCCGCCGCTCCGCTCGCCGTGGTCGTAGGCCCAGGCGGCGTACTTCCACAGCCAGTCGGCGGCGTCGAGCTCCGTGTGCGAATCGGCGAGCGGGTGGGCGATGGCCTGGTTCTGGCCGATCGGCCGCCCGAACACGACGCGTTCCCTCGCGTAGCGGACCGCCACCTCGATCGCGCGCCGGCCGATCCCCACGGCTTCGGCGGCGATCATGATGCGCTCCGGGTTGAGCCCGTCGAGCAGGCAGCGGAAGCCCCGGCCGACCTCGCCCACCACGTCGGCGTCCGCGACCGGGAGCCCCTCGATGAAGAGCTCGTTCGAGTTGACGGCGTTGCGGCCGAGCTTCGGGATCTCGCGGATCTCGACGTAGCGCCGGTCGAGGTCGGCGAGGAAGAGCGTCATGCCGTCGGTCGGGCGCGAGCACTCCTCACGGGGCGTGGTGCGCGCGAGCAGCAGCACCTTCTGCGCCTGCTGGGCCTTCGTGTTCCAGATCTTCTTGCCCTGGACGATCCAGCGGTCGCCGTCGCGGACGGCGCGCGTGCGGATGCGCGAGGTATCGGTACCGGCGTCGTCCTCGGTCACGCCGAAGCTCACGTGGAGCTCGCCGCTCGCGGTGGGGGGGAGCGTGCGCCGCTTCAGCTCCTCGGAGCCGTGGTGGATCACCGGCCCCATGCCGAAGATCGACAGATGGAGCGTCGAGGCGGCGCTCTGGGCGCCGCCGCTCGCGGCCACCGCGTGGAGCAGCGTCCCGGCGTGGAGCACGCCGAGGCCGGCGCCGCCGTAGGCCTCGGGGACGACGATCCCCAGCCAGCCCGCCTTCGCGAAGGCCTCGTAGTACTCCCAGGGGAACTCGTGCGCCTCGTCCTTCGCGGACCAGTAGTCGTCGCCGAACGGCGCGCAGAGCTTCTTCGCTTCCGTGGCGATCTGCTCGAGCTCGGGGTCGGCCGAGAAGTCCATGGCTAGCCCTGCATCTTCTCGAGCATCGCCTTCATCTGCTTGTGCATCAGGTGGATGGCCTGGAGCGGGCGGATCATCACCTTGAACTCGGTGATCCGGCCGGCGTCGTTGCAGGTGAGCATGTCGATGCCGTTCACGTACTTGCCCTCGAGCTCCGTCTCGAACTCGAGCACGGCGTGGTTTCCCGACACGACCTCCTTGACGTACTTGAACTTGGACTCCCCCGAGCCACCTGCGCCGGCCGCTTCCGCGCCATCCCCGATCGTCGCGCCGGCGGCGTTCAGGTAGAGCTTCGTGAGCTCCTTCCCCCGCTGGGGCGTGAACACGATGGGAGAGAGGAACACGACGTCGTCCGCGAGGATCGCGTCGAGCCCACCGGGCAGCTCGCCGCGCACGAGACGGTGCCAGTTCTCGACGCAACTCTGGATCGGCTCGCTCATCGTCGTTCCTCCTCGGGCTCCGGCTGGGCCTCGGCGGGCGATGCCCCCGGAGCGCCGCGCTCGATGCGCCGGAGACTCACGCGTTCGACCCGGCGAGGGGAGGCTTCGACCACCTCGACGCGGTAGGGGCCCACGGTCACGGCATCCCCCACGCGCGCGAGGCGCCCGAGGCGCGCCGTCACGTGGCCGCCCAGCGTGTCCTCCCCCTCGTCCTCCTCGGCCGCGAGGCTGAAGTCCAGGCGATCGACGACCGCCGGCAGCGAGACGCGCCCCGGCGCCTCGAAGACCCCGCGCGAGATCTCGCGCAGGCCCTCCACGCGACGGTCGAACTCGTCGTCGAGGGGCCCCACGACCTCCTCGAGGACGTCCTCCCGGAACGCGAAGCCGATCACCGTGCCGCGCTCGTCCAGCACCGCAGCGCACTGGGCCTGGTGGGTCTGGAGCTCCGTCAGGAAGGACGACAGTGCCATCGTGTCCGGTACGAACAGCGCCTTGCGTGCGAGCGCCTTCAGGTCGATCTCCTCGCCCCGCATCATGGCGCCGAGAAGGTCCTTCGTGTGGAGGAAGCCGACGATGGTGTCGAGCCCCACCTCGCAGACCGGGTAGCGGGTGTGCTGCGTCTCCTCGATGCGACGCAGGTTCTCGTCGAGCGGGCGCTCGAGGCTGAGGAGATCGACGTCCGCGCGGGGGACGACGATGTGGCGGACCTCGAGCTGGGTCACCCGGAAGATGTTCTCCGTGAGCTCGTATTCCCGCTCCGAGAGGTGCCCGGCACCCGCCGACAACGAGAGGATGCTGCGAATCTCCTCCGTGTCGTGGGCTACTTCGTGATGCCCCTCGCCGGGCAGCCCGAGGATGCGGAGCAGCCAGTTGGAGATCGAGTTGATCGCCGTGATGAACGGAGAGAAGACCCAGGTGAACGCGCGGAGCGTCGGTCCGGTGGCAAGCGCCATGCCCTCGGCCCGGCGGATGGCCCACATCTTGGGCGCCTGCTCGCCGATCGTCATGTGGAGCGTCGTGATCACGGCGAACGCGAGCCCGATCGATACGATCGGGAGCCACGACGAGTCGGCGGCGACGTCCAGCCCGACCGCGCCCGCCGCACCGAGGATGAGGACCGACACGGCCGGCTCGCCGAGAGCGCCCAGGATCAGGCTGGCGAGGGTGATCCCCAGCTGGCACGCCGACAGGTAGAGGTCGAGATGGGAGTGGATGTGCCGTACGGTGCGGGCGCCGCGCCGGCCTTCGTCGACCAGCGCGTCCACGCGGGCGCCCCGGAGCTTCACCAGGGCGAACTCGGCGGCGACGAAGAAGCCGTTCAGGACGACGAAGAAGAGCGTGGCGCCGAGGCGCCAGGCGATGCCGAGCGCGCCGAGTCCCTCGTGGCCCGCCTCCATCTACGAGGCCGGGGTCGGCACGTAGATGGACTTCTTCGGCGCTGCGAATACCCGGCGCACGGCCTCCTCGAAGGCCTCGAGCGGGAGCGTGTCGTAGCCGGGATCGAAGCAGTTCTGGTCGTACTTCTCGCAGAACGCGGCGCAGTCGCGGAACCACTCGTGGTCCCGGAAGCGCTCGCGGAGGTTCCGGTCGAGCCCGAGGTGGTGGAAGAAGTAGTAGCCCTGGAAGATGCCGTGGTGCTCGACGATCCAGCGGTTCTTCTCGCCGACGAACGGCTCGAGGATCGTGGCGGCGAGCTGCGCGTGGTTCGCCGAGGCCAGCGTGTCGCCGATGTCGTGGAGCAGCGCGCACACGACGTACTCCTCGTCCTGGCCGTCGCGCTGGGCGCGCGTCGCGCTCTGGAGGCTGTGGGTGAGGCGGTCCACGGCGTAGCCGCCGGTGTCGCCGGCCAGGAGCTGGAGGTGCGTGAGCACGCGGTCCGGCAGGCCCTGGAAGAACTCCAGGGAGTGGCGACCGATCAGCTGGTAGTCCTCGCGCGTGGCGTCGCGCATGGCGGTGAACCGGGTCTGGGCGAGCGCCATCTGTCTCCCTCCTGCGGGCTGGGAGTCTAGCCCGAGCAGGCCCGCTACCCTGGACGGGACGAGGAGGCCTGCCGCCATGCCTGCCAGCCCGCGCATCCAGGACTGGGTGATCGACGTCGACACCCACATCACCGAGCCCGGCGATCTGTGGACCAGTCGCCTGCCGAAGCGCTTCCGCGACCAGGCGCCGCAGATCGCGCGCAACCCCGACACGGGGATGGAGACCTGGAAGATCGGCGGCAAGGACACCTTCCTGCCCGTCGGCTTCACCGCGGTGGCGGGCTGGCCCGAGCCCTTCCCGGCGGCGCCCAAGAACATGGACGAGGTGCCGAAAGCGGCCTACGACGCCAGCGCGCGCCTCGAGTACATGGACCGCGTCGGCATCTGGGCGATGGCGCTCTACCCGAACGTGGGCGGCTTCGGGAGCCAGGCGTTCCTCAAGCTGAAGGACCCGGAGCTGATGCTCGCCTGCGTGCAGGCCTACAACGACTTCCTGATCGACTGGATCTCGCCCGATCCGCGTCGCTTCGTCGCGATCCACGCCACGCCGTTCTGGGACGTCGAGGCCTCGGTCAAGGAGATCGAGCGCTGCGCGAAGCTCGGCCACAAGGGCGTGCTGTTCAGCGGCGAGCCGCAGAGCCACGGCATGCCCATTCTCGGGAGCTCGCACTGGGACCCGCTCTGGAGCGCCGCGCAGGCCTGCGACCTGCCCGTGAGCTTCCACATCGGCGCCGGGACCTTCGACGACGGCTTCACGCCGGAGCGTATGGAGGTGATGGGCGCCGGCTGCATGAACGGCTTCACCGCCATCTCGCTCTTCCTCGACAACGGCAAGCAGCTGACCGACCTGCTGTTCTCGGGCGTGCTGCCGCGCTACCCGCAGCTCAAGTTCCTGTCGGTGGAGTCCGGAATCGGCTTCATCCCCTTCATCCTGGAGGCGGCCGACTACACCTTCGAGTACGGGAACGTCCGCCAGCAGAAGCCCGAGTTCACGATGAAGCCCAGCGACTACTTCCGCCGCCAGGTCTACGGCTGCTACATCTTCGAAGAGCACGCCCCGCGCGATCTGCTCGACAAGATCGGCGTCGACAACGTGCTGTTCGAGACCGACTACCCCCACCCCGTCTGCCTCTACGGCAACGTGCGCGAGAAGATCGACGCCGCGCTCGGCGACAAGCCCCCGGACGTGCGTCACAAGGTGCTCTGGGAGAACGCGGCCAAGCTCTACAAGATCGAGAAGCCGGACGTGCCGCCGCCGGTGCCGGTGGGGTAGGCGCGCACGGGGAGATTTGCACCCCGAGTGCAACGATGCCATCCTCCGCGCCACGCCCCGGAGGAGCCCACCCCATGAGCAGCTCGGAAGCCGCCGCCACGCCGGCCGCGCTGAACTTCGACCCGGACGTCCTGCGCCAGAAGTACCGCGAGGAGCGGGACAAGCGGCTGCGCGAGGACGGCAACGCCCAGTACGTCGAGGTGAAGGGGACGTTCGCCCACTACCTCGACGACCCCTACGGCGACCCGAACTTCACGCGCGAGCCGCTCACGGACGAGGTCGAGGTCGTCGTGGTGGGCGGGGGCTTCGGGGGGCTCCTCGCCGGCGCGCGGCTGCGCCAGGCGGGGGTCGAGAGCATCCGCATGATCGACCCGGCCTCCGACTTCGGGGGCACCTGGTACTGGAATCGCTACCCCGGCATCGCGTGCGACATCGAGTCCTACACGTACCTGCCGCTGCTCGAAGAGGTCGGCTACATCCCGAAGGAGAAGTACTCCCACGGCCCCGAGATCCTCTCGCACAGCCAGGCGATCGCCAGGAAGTTCGACCTCTATCGCGACGTCTGCTTCCAGACCCGCGTCACGGAGCTGCACTGGAACGAGGAAGAGGCGCGCTGGATCGTCGGCACCAACCACGGCGACCGCATCCGGGCGCGCTACGTGTGCCTCGCCACGGGCCCGCTGAACCGCCCCAAGCTCCCGGGCGTCCCGGGCCTCGAGAAGTTCGCCGGCCACTCCTTCCACGCCAGCCGCTGGGACTACGAGTACACCGGCGGCGACTCGAGCGGGAACCTCACGGGCCTCGCGGGCAAGCGCGTGGGAGTCATCGGGACCGGCGCCACTTCCGTGCAGTGCGTGCCCCACGTGGGCGAGTGGGCCGAGCACCTCTACGTGTTCCAGCGCACGCCCTCCTCGATCGACGTGAAGCACAACCCGCCGACGGACCCCGAATGGGCGAAGGAGCAGGGCCCGGGCTGGCACCAGGCGCGCATGGACAACTTCAACAACCTGGTCTCGGGCATTCCGCAGCCCGAGGACCTGGTGAACGACGGCTGGACCGACCTGATCTCGAAGCTGGTCGTGGGGATCACCCAGGGCAAGAGCACGGACCTCTCGCCCGACGGCATCCAGAAGGCGGTCGAGATGGCCGACTTCGAGAAGATGGAGGAGATCCGCGCGCGGGTGGAGGCCACCGTCAAGGACCCGGACACCGCGGAGGCGCTCAAGCCCTACTACCGCCAGTTCTGCAAGCGCCCCTGCTTCCACAACGAGTATCTCGAGGCCTTCAACCGCCCCAACGTCACGCTGGTCGACACGAACGGGAAGGGCGTCGAGCGCATCACCGAGAAGGGCGTCGTGGTCGACGGGCGGGAGTACGAGCTCGACTGCCTGATCTACGCCAGCGGCTTCGAGGTGGGCACCGAGTACTGCCGCCGCGCCAGCTTCGAGATCTACGGCCGCGGCGGACGCAGCCTCACGGACACCTGGTCGGAGGGCACCCGCACCCTCCACGGCATGCACGTGCACGGCTTCCCGAACTGCTTCCTGATGAGCAACGCCCAGGCCGGCTTCACGGCCAACTATCCGCACCTGCTCAACGAGCAGGCGAAGCACATCGCCTACATCGTCGGGAAGGCCCACGAGGAGGGCTTCGGCGTCGTCGAGGTGACGCCCGAGGGCGAGCAGGCCTGGGTCGAGCAGTGCATCAGCCGCGCTCGCGACACCCGCGACTTCTTCGAGAAGTGCACGCCGGGCTACTACAACAACGAGGGCAAGATCGGGGACCTCTCCGCCCAGAACGGCTTCTACGGCGGCGGCTCGATCGAGTTCTTCAAGATCCTCGAGTCCTGGCGCGAGGCCGGCACGTTCGACGGCCTGGAGCGGCGCTAGCGCGATGCCGGGCAGGCCGGCCACCGCTGCCGCTGGGCGAAGCGACCGGCTGCTGCGCTCGCGGAGCGCGATCTGCGACGCCTGCCTCGACCTGGTGCAGGAAGGCGTGCTCCAGCCGAGCGCGGACCAGATCGCCGAGCGCGCGGGGCTCTCGCGTCGCTCGATCTTCAACCACTTCGAGGACCTCGCGGAGCTCTACGACGCGGTGGTGGCAGCCGGCATGGAGCGCTACGCCGCGCTCACGCCGGAAATCCCGCGCGGGCTCGCGCTTGCGGACCGCGTCACGCGCTTCGTGGAGGGCCGCGCTGCGTTCTTCGAGGCCACGGCGCCCTTCGCGCGCGCGTTGGCCGCGCAGACGCTGGTCGGCGCCGCCCGCGAGCAGGCCTGGCGCGTCTCGAAGCAGGCGCTCGACGCGCAGCGCGACGAGCTGCGCCGGCTCTTCGCCCGCGACCTCGAGCCGCTCCCCGGGCCCGAGCGTGCCGAGCTGGTCGACGCGCTCGCGGCGGCCGCGAGCCCGCCCAGCTGGGACTACCTGCGGAACGGCCGGAGCCTCTCGCCGCCGCGTGCCCGTGGGGTGATGGCGCGGACGCTCGCTGCGCTCCTGCGCGACGCAGGCGTCGCGGCCGCGTGAGCGAGACGGAGGGTATCGAAGGGTCGTCGCCACTCTTCGCCCTGCCGCCATGAGCGCCCTCGTCGACTCGCTGCCCGCCCTCTGCTCGCTGCTTCCCGTCGGCCTCGTGGTGACCGGCGGGCTGACCGCCCTGCTCGCGGGGTGGCTGGGCCGCCGGGTGCTCTGGCTCCCCGTCGCCGTTCTGGTCTTCGGGAACGTCTACATCGCGACGCTCCAGGCCTACGTGCTGCTGCACCCCGGCTTCGACGTGCTCTATGCCGAGCCCGACCCCGTGCTCGGCTGGAAGCAGGTCCCCGACTTCGAGCACGTCCGTACGGGATGGCTCGACTGGGCCCCCGACTACAGCGTCACCGTGCGACCCAACTCCCTCGGGTTTCGCGACCTCGAGCGCAGCTTCGAGAAGGAGCCGGGGACGCTGCGGATCGCGCTGCTCGGCGCCTCCATGATCGAGGCGGCCCAGGTTCCGTTCGAGCAGACCGCCGGGCAGGTGCTGGAAGCCCGGCTCCGGGCGGAGGGGCTCGGGACCGGGCCGCCGCCCGCGCGCGTCGAGGTCCTCAACTTCGGCGTCCCGGCGCACGGGACCGGCCAGGTCCTGCTGGTCTGGGAGGAGTACGCGTCCCGCTTCCACCCGGACTTCGTGTTCGTCTACGTCTCGCCGCACACCTTCCATCTGACCGTCGAGGAGCTCCAGAAGGAGAACTTCACGGGCGCGAAGGGGAGGGAGCTCCAGGCGCGTCCCATGTTCCGGCTCGTCGACGGAGAGCTGCGTCGGTCTCCGCCGCGGGACTACGAAGCGTTCGTGGCGGCGCAACGCCAGCTGATCGAGACCGAGTACGGCGGGGCGCGCTCGAGACGGCGCCACTACAGCGTGCTGCGCGAATGTGTCGGTGGCCTCCGGCGGGGCTGGCCGGGTGGGGGCTGCCCCGGCCCCGCGCCCGCCGCGCCGGTCCTCGGCCAGCGGGACCCTCTCGCTCCGGGGGCGCTCGAGCTGAACCTCCGCATCCTCGCGGAGCTCGCGAAACAGGTTCGTACTGCGGGCGGGAAGCTGATCCTCGTCGACGCCGCCCGCGTCGAGGACCTGGGGCGGCCGCGGCAGCGGCAGCGGCTGATGCGTTTCTGCGCGGCTCACGAGATCGGCTACGTCCCGTTCCATGCCGAGCTCCTGGAGGCCTACGCGCGGGGCGAGTCCCTGGTCTGGGCCCACGACATCCACTTCAACGAGGCGGGAAACGCCCGGCTGGCCGAGGCGATGCACCGCTGGCTGACGACGCATGCGAGACGGCGGTCCTCCGCTCAGCCGCGCGGCGCCTCCGCTCAGCCGCGCGGCGCCTCCTCCGCGAGCAGGCGCTCCCGCATGCGCCGGAGCGTGTCGGGCCGGTCGGCCGCCACGTCCCGCTCTTCGCGCGGGTCTCGCACCAGGTCGTAGAGGCGCTCGACGCGCTCGGCCTCGTAGCCGTCCCCGTCGGCGGCGAGCCGCTGGACGCTCACGAGCTTCCAGGCGTCGGTGACCAGGGCCGCCGCCCGCTCTTCGCTTCGCCCACAGGAGGCGCAGTCGCGCTTCCGCGCGCGGAGGTCCTGGGGAGCGGTCGCGAAGTAGAAGGGCTCCCGTTCCCGCTCCCGACCGCGGAGCAGGGCGGGCCAGAGGTCCACACTCGAGTGCGGCGCCTGCCGCGCGAGACTCGCCGCCGCCTCGAGCGTGGCGAACAGGTCCTCGACCCGCATCCGTTGCTCGGTGGACCCGGGCGCGAGCACGTTCCGCCAGCGCAGGATCCCCGGAACGCGAAGCGCCCCTTCCGACGTCTGCCCCTTGCCTCCCGCAAGCGGCGAATTCGACGCGCCCCAGCGCGGATCGCCTCCGTTGTCGCCGAAGAACAGGACCAGGGTCTCCTCGGCGATCCCCTCGCGCTCGAGCACGTCGAGCACCCGCCCGATCTCCTGGTCCATGAGGTCGACCTGCGCCATGTACTCACAGCGGGGCGGGTGTGCCGCGCAGTCGGTGCTGTCGCGGTACCCCTCGACGACCGGCGATTCGGCCTGGGCCGGGAAGTGCGGGGCGTTGAAGCCGAGGACGAGGAAGAAGGGTCTGCCGTCGGGTCGCTCCGACACGAACCGGGCTGCGTCGCGGCCGAGCAGGGTCGTGGAGTAGCCGGGCTCGTCGATGGCCACGCCGTTCCGCTGCCAGTCCGGATGCCGCTCCCCGGAAGCGTGGATCACCCAGTCGTGGGTGAAGTACCGGATCGCGCCGCCCAGGAAGCCGTAGAAGTAGTCGAAGCCGTGCTGGTTGGGATGCATCCCGGGGCGCGTGCCCAGGTGCCACTTCCCGATCAGGGCGGTGTCGTAGCCGGCGTCGCGAAAGCGCTCGGCCACCGTGTGGATCTCCGGCTCGAGGCCGCTTCCGTCCTCGACGTTGATGCCGGCGACGGCGAAGGCGCTCGGGCGGGGCGGCGCTCCCGAGTAGAAGGCCGCCCGGGTCGGGCTGCAGAACGGGTGTGCGTAGAGCCGCTCGAGCCGGAGCCCCGAGCGCGCGAGCTCGTCGAGGTTCGGCGTGTGGATCGGGCTGCCGCGGTAGCCGACGTCCGCGAAGCCCAGGTCGTCCGCCACGATCACCAGCACGTTCAGCCGCGGGCTCGCGCCGCAGCCGACCATCGCGAGCGCCAGCAGCACGGGCAGCGCGCGCAGGCGGCGGGGACGCGCGGCCCGGCTCACCGGGATGCGAAGCGCGTGGCGGACTCCTCGGCCGGGAGCACCTCGCGGAGGAACCGCCTCGCCTCTGCCCGCGCCGGAGCGTCTTCGGCGAAGAGGGAATCGAAGAACGCCCGCACCGCGACCGCCGTGATCCAGTGCTGCTGCTGCGGCCGCATCGCGCGCGCGAACTCGGTGCCCCGGCAGGGCACCTGCCAGGAAGCCACGTCGATTCCCGCCTCGAGGCCGCCGAGCGGCTGGAACGGATCGCCGGCGCGCTCCTCGCCGGCCTCGAACTGGTCGGTGATCGCGCCGCAGGCGGTGGCGTCCGGGCTGTGGCCGAAGCGCATCCAGGTGGCCGCGAACTCGACGAAGCCGAGGTGCGTTCCGGCCTGGATCGTGAAGAGGCCTGCGCCCGGCAACTTCTCGAGCAGGGTCTCCGCGTTTCGTGCGTAGGACACGAACGCGTCTTCGGTACCCGCGATCATCAGGAAGGGCGGGCCGCCGGATGCGAAGAAGCGCGGCGCGAACATCTCCGCGGGGCCGGCGATGGAGACCGCGGCCTTCACCCGGGGGTCCGCCTCGTCGGGATGGAAGGCCAGCAGGGTCGTCGTGAGGCCGCCGTAGGAGAGCCCCGCCAGGCCGATGCGTTCCGGGTCGAGGCGACCCGCGAAGGCCGCGCCCTCCGGCCCGGCGAGCAGGGAGTCGATCACGAAGCGCACGTCGCCCGGCTGCCGGGCCAGGTCGAGGTAGTTCGGCCCGCCGGGCGCCTCGCCGTTCGTGAGCGGGAAGTCGAGCGCGGCGACGACACTGCCGTGGACCGCGAGATGCTCGAGCAGGTAGGCCATCTCGTGTCGGCTGCCGGTGAAGCCGTGCGAGTAGACGACGAGCGGGAGGGCGTCGCCCGATCCGATCGGCGTCCAGACCGTGACCGGCAGGCTTCGCTGCGCGGAGGCCGGCGCGTCGCCGTTGGCCATCGTGGGCCGCGAGTCGTCGACGAAGCGGAGCTCCTGGGCCGCGACGGAGAACGGTCCGGAGGCCCAGCGCCGAGCGCTCTCGCTGTCCGCGGGCGGCCCGTGCCGACGGAGGCCGTCCACCACGTCGCCGCAGCCCGCCGTGAGGAAGAGCCCGGCCAGGGCGAGCGAGCGAAACCCCCTTCGCATGGATCGCCTCCTCCCGTGCGCGCGCATTACAACCGATCGACGCGTTCGTTGCCAGGAAGGCGGCGCCTCCCTGGTACTCTCGCGCGATCCATCCGCCTCGGAGACACCCATGACCGAATCGGCCCCCGAGACCGTCCGCTACGAAGAGCGCGACGCCATCGCGATCATCACCTTGAATCGCCCGGAGAAGCTCAACACCCTGACCGAGTCGGTGATCCAGGGGGTGGCCGACGGCATCGACGCGGCGACCGCATCGAAGGCGGTGCGCGCGGTCGTGCTGCGCGGCGAGGGGCGAGTCTTCACGGCCGGCTACGACCTGGTGGCGGCAGGCAGCGAGCCCTGGACGACGCCCTACGACGCGCCCAGCGTCGAGCCGCGCCCCGGGGCCTGGGACCCCGTCCGCGACTACCAGTTCATGAACCAGAACGTCCAGCGCTTCATGAAGATCTGGCACTGCCCGAAGCCGGTGATCGGCCAGATCCACGGCTACGCGGTGGGCGGCGCCACCGACCTCGTGCTCTGCTGCGACCAGCTCTTCATGGCCGAGGACGCCTTCATCGGCTACGCGCCGTCGCGGGTGTTCGGGACGCCGACCACGATGCTCTGGGTCTACCGGCTGGGGCTCGAGCACGCGAAGCAGTTCCTGCTGACCGGCGAGGCGATCGACGCGGCGACGGCGCTCCGCATCGGCCTGGTCTCGCGCGTGGTGCCGGCGGCGGAGCTCTCCCGGGAGGTCGAGGCGTACGCCGGGCGCTTCCGCCACATCCCCGCGAACCAACTGGCGCTGAACAAGCTGCTGATCAACCAGGCCTTCGAGAACATGGGCCTGCGCACGACGCAGCTGCTCGGGACCTTCTTCGACGGCGTGACGCGGCACACCGAGGAGGCCTACCGCTGGGCCGAGTCCTTCCGCGAGAAGGGCTTCCGCGAGGTCATCCGCGAGCGCGACGCGCCGTGGGGCGACTACGGGGAGCGCAAGAAGCGCTAGGGAGCCTCTCGAGAACGCGCGCACGCTCCCGGGGCCACGAGGACCGGTGGAGTCCGGTCCGACGGAGGCGAAGGCAGGCCCTACGGACGGCCCGGCCTTTGGCAGCTCCGACCGCTGCTGTCCCCGCCCGCAGCTCGGAGCGGAAGGAAGGGC